>NZ_JBFAHS010000014.1:0-250714 GCF_040654315.1 Nocardia sp. NPDC050713
CCGCGGCCGGCGCCGCGGGGGGGAGCCCGGGGCGCCGCGGGGCGGATTGTGGGCTAGCTGGTGGGGGGGGTCGGGGGGCGACGCCGGCGGGGCGGGGCGTGGGGGCTGCGCCCCCACAAAACACGACGGAACGAGAATCGGCCCACGCCCTCCGTGGGCATGGGCCGGGCATCGAGTGAGGTGGGCGCAGAGGGGATCGAACCCCCGACCGCTGGTGTGTAAAACCAGTGCTCTACCGCTGAGCTATACGCCCGTCTCCGTCGGCGGGGGCCGACGGGCAACGGTCTATGAATCTAGCGCGGCGAGCGCTTTCTCCCAAGCCGCCTGGTCACGGGGCTCTCCGGGGCCGTTCATCTCGGAGAAGCGGATGTAGCCCTCGCGGTCGACGACGAAGGTGCCGCGGTTGGGGTAGCCGGACTTCTCGTTGAAGACGCCGTAGGCCTGGGCGATGGCGCCGTGCGGCCAGAAGTCGGAGAGCAGGGGGAAGGTGTAGCCCTGTTCGGCGGCCCAGATCTTGTGGGTGGGCGGCGGGCCGACGGAGATGGCGAGGATCTCGGCGTTGTCGTTCTGGAACTTGGGCAGCTCGTCGCGCACCTTGCACAGCTCGCCCTGGCAGATGCCGGTGAACGCCAGTGGGTAGAAAACGATCAGCACATTCTTCTTGCCGCGGTAGTCCGACAGCGTGACGTGCTGGTTGTTCTGGTCCCGCAGCGTGAAATCCGGCGCGAGGGTGCCCTCCTCGAGCGGCATACGCGAATCCTCCATCGGTTCGGGTTCCCACCGGGCGGCGATAACACCGCCCGGCGAAACCATAGCGAAAGGCTCAGCGCTGCTTCGACGGAGCCTTCGGCTGCACCAAGCGACTGCCGGTCCAACCGCCGAGGCTGATCGCCGAGGTCTGCGTGAGTCCCGCGGTCGGTGCGGCTTCGGCGATCTCGCTCGGGTCGACGTGCCCAGGTTGACCGGTCTTGGGGGTGAGGACCCAGATGAAACCGTCGTCGGCGAGCGGGCTGATGACCTCCATCAGCTCGTCGGCGAGATCGCCGTCGCCCTCGCGCCACCACAGCAGCACGGCGTCGACCACCTCGTCGGAGTCCTCGTCGACCATCTCCCCACCGCTGGCGTCCTCGACATCGGCCCTCAGGTCGTCGTCGGTGTCCTCGTCCCAGCCCAGTTCCTGGACAACCATGCCGTGTGTAATGCCAAGCTTCTGAGCGTAGTTCTGCGCGTCCGCCGCGGCGACCACGGTGGTGTCCTCCTCAACTCCCGACAGTAGATAGTTGCAAGCGAACATGGTTATCGGCTCGAGCGCAAGCCGATCGGCCGAAAATGATCACCGAATGTCGCGTCGGCCGCCGTGTCGTCAGCGTTTCGGGCAGGCGTCGCGGACCGCGTTGCGCGCGTCGTTCACCCGTTTGCTCGCCTCGTTGAGCGGGCCGACCGGCGCGGTGTAGGTCATCGTGCGGGTCTCCGCGGCCAACGCGCGTGCGGCGGCGACGTATTCGTTCAATTTCACGACGAGGTCGTCGGGCAGCGCGCCCGCGGCGGTGTTCACGCCGGTCTCGACCTTCGTCGCGGCGTCCTCGAGGGTTTGCGCGGCCAGATCGCGCTTCGCCGCGTAGTCGGGAGCGTTGGAATCGTGCGCGTCGACGAAGTCGTTGTAGGTCGTCACCCCGACGCCGGTGGTGGTGGGGAACTGCGCGCAGTTGTCGGTGATCGCCTGCGCTTGCGCCGCGGCCCGCCGCGAGGAGGTGGCCGCGGCCGACGAAGCCGCCGCCTCGGTCTTGTACGCGGCTAGGTCCGAAGTGTTCGGATGGGCGGTGCCCGCCACCCGTTCGGCGCAGCCCGCGACCGTCAATCCGGCCGCGACCACGACGGTCGCGCACACCAGTCCGAACCCGCGTGGGTTCAGCAGCTTCATCGTCCTCCCCGCTCTTGTTTCGTCCATCGGCGGTAATCGAAAAACAGGTGGTCAGGCCAGCTGGGCGACGCCAGGTTCCCGGCGCGTACCGGGGCAACTCGGGAGTAACCCATTTCCTGCAAACGGTACTGGATTTCCTGCTGACATGATGACCTGGGACGCATCCTCGGCAAGGATGGAGGGTGCGCCCGAACCTTACGTAACGGGTGGTCCGCACACCAGCGTGCCCGCTCGGGGAAACAGACGCCATCAGCATGTCCACCCCTGTACGAGGAGCAGATTTGACCGACCTGATCGACTCTTCCGTTCCAGCGAAATCCGCTGGAGGAACCAATGCCGCCCCCGCCCCCACCGCGGGCCGCGAATCGAACGGTTCGCAGCCGCAGTCGGGTGGGCGTGTGCGGGTGATCCGCGAAGGGGTGGCGTCCTACCTGCCGGACATCGACCCGGAGGAGACGAGCGAATGGCTCGAATCCTTCGACGAAATGCTCGACCGCGAGGGCCCCGGCCGGGCCCGCTACCTCATGCTGCGCCTGCTGGAGCGCGCCGGTGAGCGCCGGGTCGCGATCCCCTCGCTGACTTCGACCGACTACGTCAACACCATTCCCACCGAGAACGAGCCGTGGTTCCCCGGCGACGAGGAGGTGGAACGGCGCTACCGGGCCTGGATCCGCTGGAACGCGGCGATCATGGTGCACCGCGCGCAGCGGCCCGGTATCGGCGTCGGCGGTCACATCTCGACCTACGCGTCCTCCGCGGCGCTGTACGAGGTCGGCTTCAACCACTTCTTCCGCGGCAAGAACCACTCGGGCGGCGGCGACCAGATCTTCATCCAGGGTCACGCCTCGCCCGGTATCTACGCGCGCGCCTTCCTCGAGGGCAGGCTCAGCACCGACAAGCTCGACGGTTTCCGGCAGGAGTACAGCCACGGCGGCCTCGGCCACGGGCTGCCCTCCTACCCGCACCCCCGGCTGCTGAACAACTTCTGGGAGTTCCCGACGGTGTCCATGGGTCTCGGCCCGATGAACGCCATCTACCAGGCGCGGTTCAACCACTACCTGCACGATCGCGGTATCAAGGACACCTCCGACCAGCACGTCTGGGCGTTCCTCGGCGACGGCGAGATGGACGAGCCGGAGTCGCGCGGCCTCGCGCACGTGGCGGCCATGGAGGGCCTGGACAACCTGACCTTCGTGGTGAACTGCAACCTGCAGCGCCTGGACGGCCCGGTGCGCGGCAACGGCAAGATCATCCAGGAGCTGGAGTCGTTCTTCCGCGGCGCGGGCTGGAACGTCATCAAGGTGATCTGGGGCCGCGAGTGGGACGCGCTGCTCGGCGCCGACCGCGACGGCGCGCTGGTGAACCTGATGAACACCACGCCCGACGGTGATTTCCAGACCTACAAGGCCAACGACGGCGCCTACGTCCGCGACCACTTCTTCGGCCGCGATCCGCGCACCAAGGCGCTCGTGCAGAACATGTCCGACCAGGACATCTGGAACCTCAAGCGCGGCGGCCACGACTACCGCAAGGTGTACGCGGCCTACGCCGCCGCGATGGCGCACAAGGGTCAGCCGACGGTCATCCTGGCCAAGACCATCAAGGGCTACACCCTCGGCAAGCACTTCGAGGGCCGCAACGCCACGCACCAGATGAAGAAGCTGACGTTGCAGGACCTCAAGGACTTCCGCGACCTGCAGCGGATCCCGATCACCGACGCCGAGTTGGAGAAGGATCCGTACCTGCCGCCGTACTACCACCCGGGTATGGAGGCCCGCGAGATCCAGTACATGCTGGATCGGCGCCAAGCGCTCGGCGGGTTCCTGCCCGAGCGGCGCAGTCTGGCAAAGCCGCTGCAACTGCCGGGCGACGAGGCGTACCGTTCGGTGCGCAAGGGCTCCGGCAAGCAGAACGTGGCCACCACGATGGCGCTGGTGCGCCTGATGAAGGAGTTGTTGCGCGACAAGGAGATCGGCAAGCGGATCGTGCCGATCATCCCCGACGAGGCCCGCACCTTCGGTATGGACTCGTGGTTCCCTTCGTTGAAGATCTACAACCGCAACGGCCAGTTGTACACATCGGTCGACGCCGAGTTGATGCTTGCCTACAAAGAGAGCGCGGTCGGGCAGATCCTGCACGAGGGCATCAACGAAGCCGGTTCGACGGCGTCGTTCACCGCGGCGGGCACCTCCTACGCGACTCACGGCGAGCCGATGATCCCGCTGTACATCTTCTACTCGATGTTCGGCTTCCAGCGCACCGGCGACGGACTGTGGGCCGCCGCGGACCAGTTGGCGCGCGGTTTCGTCCTCGGAGCTACCGCCGGGCGTACCACGCTGACCGGTGAGGGCCTGCAGCACAACGACGGCCATTCGCTGCTGCTCGCCTCCACCAATCCCGCTGTGGTGACCTACGATCCGGCCTTCGCCTTCGAGATCGCCCACATCGTGCGCGACGGTCTGCGCCGGATGTACGGCGGTGGCGTCACGCCGCCGCATCAGGCAGCGCTGCCGGGCACCGAGCCCATGGAGCGGCCGGACACCGACACCTTCGGCGGCGAGGACATCTTCTACTACATCACCCTCTACAACGAGCCGTACCAGCAGCCCGCCGAGCCGGACGACCTGGACGTCGCCGGTCTGCTGAAGGGCATCTACCTGTACCGGCGCGGGGGCGAGGGCGACGTGCGCGCCCAGATCCTCGTCTCCGGCGTCACGGTGCCCGACGGCCTCCGGGCACAGGCGCTGCTCGCCGACGAGTGGGGTGTGCAGGCCGATGTCTGGTCGGTGACGTCCTGGGGCGAGTTGCGCAAGGAGGCGCTGGCCAAGGAGATCGCGGCGCTGCGCAAGCCGGGCGAGGATCCCGGCGTCCCGTACGTCACCGAGGCGTTGTCGCGGGTCGAGGGCCCGTACGTCGCGGCGACCGACTGGATGCGCGCCGTGCCCGATCAGGTCCGCAAGTGGGTGCCCGGCGACTTCACCACGCTCGGCACGGACGGTTTCGGCTTCTCCGACACCCGGCCCGCGGCGCGGCGCGTCTTCAACGTGGACGCGCAGTCGATCGCGGTCGCGGCGCTGGAAGGGCTGGCGCGGACGGGCAAGATCGACGCGTCGAAGGCGGTGGAAGCGGCCGCGAAGTACCGCATCGACGACGTGGACGCCGCGCCGAAGGCGGCGGTGAGTTCGGACGAAGATCTCGCATAGCGGAATATTGGATGGTGGAACGTAAACCGCCGCGGCCCCGTCGGATCACCGAAGGCTCCTCCGAGCACGAGGTGTATCTGCCGACCGGCGCGCTCTCCCCGAACCGGCAAAACCGCGATCCGCTCCCGGACACGCTGCTCAAACGGGTGAAGCAGTTCTCGGGACGGCTCTCCACCGAGGCGGTGGGGTCGATGCAGGATCGTTTGCCGTTCTTCGCCGATCTGGACGCGGCGCAGCGCGCGGGCGTGCAGATGCTGGTGCAGACCGCGGTGGTGAACTTCCTGGAGTGGCTGCAGGATCCCGACAGCGACATCCGGTTCAGCCTGGACGCCTTCCAAGTCATTCCGCAGGATCTGGCGCGGCGGCTGACGCTGCGCCAGACCGTCGACATGGTCCGCGTGGCCATGGAGTTCTTCGAACAGTGGCTGCCCGCGCTCGCGCGCAACGACCGGCAGCTGGTGGCGCTCACCGAGGCGGTGCTGCGATACGGGCGCGAGCTCGGTTTCGCGGCCGCCTCGGTGTACGCCAGCGCCGCGGAATCGCGCGGCGCGTGGGACACCCGCCTCGAGGCGCTCGTGGTGGACGCGGTGGTGCGCGGCGACACCGGCCCCGACATGCTCTCCAGGGCGGCAACGCTGAACTGGGACGCCACCGCGCCCGCCACCGTCCTCGTCGGCACGCCGCCGGGGGAGCAGGGCGTCTCCTCCGTCGGCTCGGTGCACGCCATCGCGGCCAGGCACGGGCGCGCGGCGCTCGCGGTCGTGCAGGGCACCCGCTTGGTCATGGTGGTGAGCGGACATCTCGGCGACGCGGGGTACGTCTCACCGTTCCTCGCCGACCTGCTCGCCGAGGTGTTCTCCGATGGTCCGGTGGTCATCGGGCCGACCACCCGAACTCTCGGCGCGGCGCACGCGAGCGCCGTGGAGGCGTTGGCGGGTATGGAGGCCGTGGTGGGCTGGCGCGGGGCGCCGCGGCCGGTGCACGCGGCCGAGTTGCTACCTGAACGCGCTTTGTTGGGTGATCGAGGTGCGGTCGACGCGCTGAACGAGTATCTTGTCCTCCCGTTGGCCGCAGCTGGATCGGCGCTTGCGGATACCCTCGATGCCTATCTGGATTGCGGGGGAGCCGTAGAGACGTGCGCCCGTCAGCTGTACGTCCATCCAAATACCGTTCGCTACCGACTCAAACGGATCGCCGAGATAACGGGCCGGGATCCGATGAATCCGCGGGACGCCTACGTACTCCGGATCGCGGCAACGGTGGGTCGTTTGACACGAACGCGTAACGAATCGTCGACTCCAGGCACAGAGGTAACTCCGATCTCGATCGGTCACGACGGCCTGTAACGCCGAAGGGGAGTCTGTCGATCGGGCCGACTCACGTGGGATTTTGTGGGACCCCCACAAAACCCATCGGAAAGCTTCATTCGCGCCGACATCTCGTGCGGCGGGGCTCACAGTGTTTTCTTAGAGGCGTGATCGCGTTGTTCGCCCCTGGACAGGGGTCCCAGACACCCGGCATGCTCGCGCCTTGGCTCGACCTTCCCGGCGCGAATGATCGCCTCGCCTTGTGGTCCAAGGCCGCCGGCCTCGACTTGGTTCGTCTCGGCACCACCGCGACGGCCGAGGAGATCGTCGACACCGCCGTGACCCAGCCGCTGGTCGTCGCGGCCGCGCTGCTGGCGTACGCCGAGATCGATCAGGATTCGCTTCCGGCCGCTACGATCGTCGCGGGACATTCGGTCGGCGAGTTCGCCGCCGCCGCCGTCGCCGGAGTGATCAGCTCCGACGAGGCGGTCACCCTGGCCGCCATCCGCGGTGCGGAGATGGCCAAGGCGTGCGCGCTGGAACCGACCGGGATGTCCGCGGTGCTGGGCGGCGACGAAGCCGCTGTCCTCGCGCGGCTCGCGGAACTGGACCTCGTTCCGGCCAACCGCAACGCGGTGGGCCAGATCGTGGCCGCGGGCAAGTTGGACGCCCTCGCGGAACTCGCCGCGAATCCGCCGGAAAAGGCGCGGATTCGGGCGCTGCCCGTGGCGGGCGCCTTCCACACCGCGTTCATGGCCCCGGCCCAGGACGCGGTGGCGGAGGCCATCGCCAAGATCACGCCCAAGGACCCGACCCGGGTGCTGCTGTCGAACTTCGACGGGCAACCGGTGGCCTCGGGCAAGGACGCGATCGAAAAGCTCGCCGCACAGGTCACCCGACCCGTGCGCTGGGATCTGTGCACCGAGACCGTCCGACAGGCCGGTGTCTCGGCGGTGGCGGAGCTGCCACCGGCCGGAACGCTGGTCGGCATCGCGAAACGAGAGCTGAAGGGCACGCCGAACCTGGCGCTGAAAACCCCCGAGGACCTCCCCGCGTTGGCCGAACTGTCGACCTCCGGCTAGCTTTCCTCCGCGACCGCGCATCGAAAAAATGCGAGGTCGTGACCGAACCGACGGTAACCCCCGGCGGCCTCGGCCCGAAAAACACAGAAGAAGCCCTACAAAGTAACAAGAAGGGAGCCACCAAGTGGCCGCTCTGACCCAGGAACAAATCGTCGAGGAACTCGGCAAGATCATCGAAGAGGTCACGGGCATCGAGCCCTCCGAGGTGACGATCGAGAAGTCCTTCGTCGATGACCTGGACATCGACTCGCTGTCCATGGTCGAAATCGCTGTGCAGACCGAGGACAAGTACGGTGTGAAGATCCCGGACGAGGATCTGGCCAGCTTGAAGACGGTCGGCGACGCTGTCGCCTACATCCAGAAGCTCGAGGCCGAGAACGCTGACGCGGCCGCGGAGCTCAAGGCCAAGTTCGACGCCGAGTAGGGCCGAAAAGTGACCACTCCTTCCACCTTGAACGGGAATTTCCCCAACGTCGTCGTAACGAGCCTGGCGGCGACCACGTCGATCGCGGGCGACGTCGATGCGACGTGGAAGGGACTCCTCAACGGCGAGAGCGGCATCGACGTTCTCGAGGATTCCTTCGTCGAGGAATACGACCTGCCGGTCCGCATCGGCGGCCACCTGAAGGTCAACCCCGACACCCTGCTGAGCAGGGTCGAGATCCGTCGCATGGCCTATGTCGAGCGACTCGCGACCGTCCTCGGCCGCGAGGTGTGGAAGAACGCCGGCAGCCCGGAGGTCGACCCCGACCGTCTGGGCGTGGCGATCGGCACCGGTCTCGGCGGCGGCGACGCGCTGATCGACTCGGTCGACAAGCTGAAGAACGGCGGCTACCGCAAGATCTCGCCGCTCGCTGTTCAGATGGTCATGCCGAACGGCCCGTCGGCCTGCGTCGGACTCGAGCTGAAGGCCCGGGCAGGAGTGGTCACTCCGGTCTCGGCGTGCTCGTCCGGATCGGAAGCCATCGCCAACGCGTGGCGGATGATCGTGATGGGTGACGCCGACATGGTCGTCACCGGCGGCGTCGAGGGCTTCATCGACTCGGTGCCGATCGCGGCGTTCTCCATGATGCGCGCGATGAGCACGCGCAACGACGACCCCAAGGGTGCGTCGCGTCCGTTCGACAAGGACCGCGACGGCTTCGTCTTCGGCGAGGCCGGTGCGCTGATGACCCTCGAGACCGAGGAGCACGCCAAGGCGCGCGGTGCCACCATCCACGCCCGTCTGCTCGGCGCAGGCATCACTTCGGACGGCTTCCACCTGGTCGCCCCGGATCCCGAAGGCACTGGCGCCGCTCGCGCGATGACCCGCGCGATGCAGACCGCGGGCCTGTCCAAGCAGGACATCACTCACATCAACGCGCACGCCACCGCGACGCCGATCGGCGACACCGCGGAGTCGAACGCGATCAACAAGGCCGTCGGCAACCACCCCTCGGTGTACGCGCCCAAGTCGGCGCTGGGCCACTCGATCGGCGCCGTCGGCGCGCTCGAGTCCGTGCTCACCGTGCTCAGCATCCGGGACGGCATCGTCCCGCCGACGCTGAATCTGGAGAACCAGGACCCGGAGATCGACCTCGACGTGGTGAAGGGCGAAGCCCGCCGCCAGGAGATCGAGTACGCGATCAACAACTCCTTCGGTTTCGGTGGGCACAATGTCGCGCTCGCCTTCGGTCGCGCATAGCCGCACGACTGACTGCAACAACGATCCCCGGTGGGGTCGGCCAACAGAACTGGCCCGACCCCACCGGTGGTTCGACATACGCAGCCGCAGTAGCGGCACTCTCGTGACAGAGGAGAAAACGCGATGACAATTGTGGCTCCCGCGTTTCAACCAGAAACCGCGACCGATCCGCGTGACCCGCTGGGCCGGCTCCAGCGTTTCTTCGATCCCGGCACCGTTCTTCCGCTGCACCCGCGCGACAAGTCCGGCGTCCTCGCCGCGATCGGCGAGGTGGACGGCGTCCGCACCGTGGCCTACTGCTCCGACGCGACCGTCATGGGCGGCGCGATGGGCGTCGAGGGCTGCAAGCACATCGTCGACGCGATCGACACCGCCATCGATTCCGGCGTTCCCGTCGTAGGCCTCTGGCACTCCGGTGGCGCCCGCCTCGCCGAGGGCGTCGAGGCCCTGCACGCGGTCGGCCTGGTCTTCGAGGCCATGGTTCGCGCGTCCGGTCTCGTCCCGCAGATTTCCGTGGTGCTCGGCTTCGCCGCCGGTGGCGCCGCCTACGGTCCCGCCCTCACCGACATCGTGATCATGGCCCCCGAGGGCCGGGTCTTCGTCACCGGCCCCGACGTGGTGCGCAGTGTGACCGGCGAGCAGGTCGACATGGCGACCCTCGGCGGTCCCGAGACGCACGGCAAGAAGTCCGGCGTGTGCCACATCGTCGCCGACGACGAGGCCGACGCTATGCACCGCGCCCGCCGCCTGGTGTCGATGTTCGCCGAGCAGGGCGAATTCGACCTGAACGCCGCCGCGCACGGCGACGTCGACCTGAAGGCGATGCTGCCGGAATCGGCCAAGCGCGCCTACGACGTCAAGCCGCTCGTGCACGAGCTGCTCGACAACGTCGACGGCGAGTCCACGTTCGAGGAACTGCAGGCCGGATACGCCCGCAGCATGGTGGTCGGCCTGGGCCGTCTCGGCGGACGCACCGTCGGCGTGCTCGCCAACAACCCGCTGCGCCTCGGCGGCTGCCTGAACTCCGAGAGCGCCGAGAAGGCGGCTCGGTTCGTGCGGCTGTGCGACGCGTTCGGCATCCCGCTGATCGTGGTCACCGACGTGCCCGGCTACCTGCCCGGTGTCGGCCAGGAGTGGGAGGGCGTGGTGCGCCGCGGCGCGAAGCTGCTGCACGCCTTCGCCGAGGCCCGCGTCCCGCGCGTCACCCTGGTGACCCGCAAGATCTACGGCGGCGCCTACATCGCCATGAACGCCCGCTCGCTGGGCGCGACCGCGGTGTACGCCTGGCCGGGATCCGAGGTGGCCGTGATGGGCGCCAAGGCCGCCGTCGGCATCCTGCACAAGAAGGCACTGGCCGCCGCTCCCGAGGAGGAGCGCGAGGCGCTGCACGACCGGCTCACCGCCGAGCACGAGAAGATCGCGGGCGGCGTCGAGCGCGCCATCGCGATCGGGGTGGTGGACGAGGTCATCGACCCGGCCAAGACCCGCAGTGTCATCGCCGCCGCGCTGGCCGCCGCGCCCGCGCGCAAGAGTCACCACAAGAACATCCCGCTGTGATGTGAGGACTCCGCTCGGGCCCCGGGAAATATCCCGGGGCCCAAGCTTTTTCGCCCGAAGGAGAAGCGTCGTGCCGGAACGCTACGAGGTCGGCAAGGTGCACAGCTGCGAATTCTGCGGCACCGAGGAGCAGACGATCGGTTCTCGCGCCGCCCTCGCGGACGCGCAGTCGCTCGCCGAACAGGACGCGCATCGGCCGCTGGAATGGCAGCGCGTGCTGGCGGCGGAGCCGTGGCCGTTGCGTGCCGATCCGGAGGACGGGCACTTCGAGTACGTCATCCACCGGCGCGCGGACGCCTGACTCGAGGGCGTACCTTCGTATTCGCTGTGGCTATGAGCGGTTCGATGACGGACCGCGTCCGACGGCGCCTACCGGGTGTGCCCCGCATTCGCTGCGGCTATGCGCGGTCCGCGTCCGACCGCGCCCCCTGGCGGGGCTGGGTAGCATCGAGGGATGCGTTACGAGGATCTTGCCGACGAGCCGTGTTCGATAACGCGGCCGCTGGTGGTTCTCGGTGACCGGTGGACGCTGGTCATCCTCAAGTACGCGTTCTCCGGGATTCGCCGGTTCAACGCCTTTCAGAGCGCGCTCGGCATTTCCCGCAGCAGGTTGCAGGATCGGCTGGACCGCTTGATCGAGCACGACATTCTGGTGAAGCGACCGGCCGCGGTCGGCGCGCACGAGGAGTATCGGCTCACCAAGAAGGGCCACGACATCTACCCGATCCTGATGGCGATCCGGGATTGGGGCGACGCCTACATGGCGCCGGACGGGCCGCCGGTGCACTACCGGCACCGCGACTGCACCGGCGAGGCGCACGCGCGGCTCGAATGCGACGCCTGCGGAAGCGAAATCACCGCCCGCGAAGTCAGCCCCGAGCCGGGGCCGGGGCTGACCGAGAATCGCCGGGTCGGCTGATCCGCTCTTGCTGGAAGCGGTGGTTCGCTCAGTCGGTGAACCAGGTCGCGACCTGATCGGTTTCTTCGCGGCGGGTGCGGAAACCGTTCACGGGATGGTCGCTGTCGGGATAGCCGAACGAGATGGCGGCGACGATTCTCCGGTTCTCGGAGAACTCGAAATACTCACGGAGAAAAGGGGAGTACGAGGCTAGGGCCGCCTGCGGTGCGGCGCCGAGACCGAGGCTCTGGGCCGCGAGCAGGAAAGTGCCGATGTAGAGGCCGCAGTCCACGGCGCCGTAGACGCCGAGATCGGCCTCGGTGCTGACGATCGCGACATGCGGGGCGTCGAACAGTTCGAAGTTCCGCATCGCCTGCCGCATGGTGCCCGCCTGATCGCCCTTGACGATTCCGACGCTCTCGTACAGTTGCAGGCCGCATTCGCGCCTGCGGTCGCGGTAGACGCCGGTGTATTGCGCGGGAAACGCGAAATCCGGTGCGGGGGCGGAACTTTGGACGTGTTCCAGCAACTCCTTGCGGAATCGGTCGGTGGCGGCGCCTTCGGTGACCGCGACCTGCCACGGTTGGGTGTTGCACCAGGAGGGGGTGCGCTGGGCCACGCGCAGCAGGGACTCGATGGTTTCGCGCGGCACCTGGTCGGGCAGGAACTGTCGGCAGGTCCATCGGTCGTCGAGGATTCGGGCGAGGGACTCGAACGCGTCGGTGGGCGCAGTGGTCGGGCTCATGGACCCGCCTCCTTTGTTTTGGTTCTATTTCGAGACTGAATGCTAGCGGGTGTGGTCTCGTTTTGGAACCAGGACGGGGGTGGGGTTCGTTGGCGGCCTCATCTCTCGCGATTGCCCGAGTTCTTCCTCGGGGTGTTGGCTGCGCGGCTGGTGCTCGACGGCACGTGGCGCAACACGAGGCTGACTCCGCTGCTCGCGCTAGCGGTGGCCTATGTGGCGACCTGGGGATGGTGCTGGTGACGAGGCTGCTCATCGGCGGACGCCAGTTCGGGCCGATCGGCTGGGTCGGGTTCGCCGCGCTGTGCCTGGTGCTCTCGACCGCGGCCGCGGCGGCGATCTACCACTGGGTGGACGCGCCGCTGATGCGCAGGTTCGCCGGACGACGCCCGGCCGCGGGCGACGCGCGCGCCGGTTCCCGGCATCAGCACTCCCGCGGCCCCCTGACGAGGCACAATCCCACCCATGGGTTCGCACACCCGCACGGCGCGGGAGCGCAAACGGCATGGGCGGCACTACACCCCGCCCACGCTGGCGCTTTTCCTGGCGCGGCGGTTGCTCGCACACGTGCCGCATCCCGGCCACGGTGGCGAGCTGCGCGTGCTGGACCCGGCATGCGGTGACGGGGAACTCCTGCTGGCCGTGCACCGGGAAGCCGCCGCCCGCCTGCCCGGCGTCCGTCTCCGGCTGACCGGGTACGACCTGGACGAATCCGGCCTCGCCGTCGCGCGGGCGCGGGCAACCGCGGAGGACGTCGAGGTCGACTGGCACGCGGGCGACTTCCTCGCCGACGCCGCACGCCTGGACGACGCCGCGTTCGACGCGATCATCACCAACCCGCCCTACGTGCGCACCCAGCAGCTCGGCGGCGCCACCGCTCAGTTGCTCAGCAGGCAGTACGGGCTGCGCGGCCGGATCGACCTCACCCATCCTTTCGTCGCCGTCGCGCCGCGCTTGCTCACACCGGGTGGCGTGCTGGCGCTGTTGTGCGCCAACCGTTTTCTCACGACCAAGGCGGGTGCGAACATTCGCGCCGTCCTGCTGGCCGAACTGACTCCGGTCGAGCTCTACGACCTCGGCGACACCAAGCTTTTCACGGCCGCGGTGCTGCCCGCCGTCACCATCGCCACCCGCGGCGGGAGCGGCGCGGTGTGTCGCCACGTCTCGGCGTATGAGGTGTCTTTCAGCGAAACACTCGGCTCGATGGAGCTTTTCGATGCGCTGACAGCGGAGTCCGGTTCCCTCGTCCGGCACAATGGGCGGACCTTCGCGGTGGAGGTCGGCACCCTGTCGACCGGCACGCCGACAGGACCCGCCGCACAAACCGCTGCCGACTCCGCGGCTCGCCCGAGTGGCGGGGGAGATACGCCTGATGTGTCCGTCGACAGCCCAGCGCATGGCCGAAGCGAGCGCGGAGGTTCGCACACCGCGTGGCGAATGTCGCGGCCGAGCGTGGACTCCTGGCTCGCCCGCGTCGGCGCGGGCACCTGGCGGAGCTTCGGTGAGGTGGCCCGTATTCGCGTCGGCATCAAGACGACCGCGGACCGGGTGTTCATCTCCGATCGCTGGGCCCAGGTGCGCCCGCGACCGGAGGCCGAGTTGCTGTTGGAGCTGATCACCCACCACGATCTGGCGCCGTGGCGGATCGAGCGGGCCGCCGACACCCGCGTGCTCTACCCCTACGACACCGCCGCCCCGCGTCGTGTCCCCGTGGACCTGCGCGAATTCCCGGGCGCGGCAGCGTATTTGCGGAGCCACGAGCCCACGCTGGCCGCACGCAAATACCTCACCGACAGCGGCCGCGAGTGGTTCGAGATCTGGGTGCCGCAGCGGCCCAACCTGTGGCGGGTGCCGAAACTGGTGTTCCCCGATATCAGCGAACGGCCGCGTTTCGCGCTGGACCGGTCCGGTGCGGTGGTGAACGGGGACTGCTACTGGATCTCGCTCGAGGACCTCGGCGTCGCCGAGCGGGCCGAGCGGCTGGCGTATCTCCTGATGGGCGTGGCCAATTCGGCGCTCGGGTTGCGCTACTACGACGCCGTGTGCGGTAACCGCCTGTACTCGGGACGGCGACGGTGGATCACCCAGTACGTGTCCCGGCTGCCGCTGCCCGATCCGGATCTGGCGGCGTCCCGGGAGATCGCGACGCTGGTCGCCGAACTCGTGGACGGCGACCGCGCACCCGACGACGCCGCGCGGCACTGGCTCGACGAGCTGGTGAACGCGGCGTTCGGGTTGAGCTCAGGCGGACGTGCGGACGCCGACCATGGGCAGCAGAGTGCGCCGGGCGAACGCGCGACCGGCCTCCGCGTCGCCGAGTGGGATGAGCCCGTCGGGGGTGAGCGCCAGCGAGAGCGCCAAGCGGGCCATGATCTCGGCGACCAGATCGGCGTCGAAGTCGGCGTCCCCGGCGCGTAACTCGCGCAGCTTCTCCGCCAAGTAGCCACGACCGACGGCCAGGATCGGACCGCCCTCGGTGGTGAGTCGCGGCAGGATGAGATCCGGCTCGGTGCGCAGCAGCCTGCGCAGCAGTTCGTTGCCCGCGATCGCCGTGATGAAGGCGACGAAGATCTCCACCAGCTGGTTCTCGGTGCCCTCGACGGTGCGTACCCGCTTGTCGATCTCGGCGACGAAACGCTGCGCCTCCCGCACGCTCACCGCCTCCACCAGGTCGTTCTTCGATTCGTACCGCCGGTAGAGGGTCGCGGGGCTGATACCCGCCCGGCGCGCGATCTCGCCCATGCTGGTGCGCTTGATCCCGAAGTCCAGGAACGCCGAGAGCGCGCTCTCCAGGAGTTTCTCGCCGTCGGTGACGGGCTTGTCGAGGATGCGCTGGAGCATGGACGGAACGGTGGGCATCGATTCTCCAGTCGTTCGCGCGGAAACCGGTGCGCTACGGCGCCGCGACGGTGCGGGTGATGGACGTTCATTATTTCACCAGCGCGCGGGGTCGGGGTCGGAGATGGTCTCGAAGGTATGGGACCGGGCGGTATGGAAGTTCTCGAACCGCGGCGCGGATCCGGTAATCGATCTTTCCCGAGCCCCTTCCTTCTGGATAACCTGGTCGCGTGCCCGATTCGGGTATTGGGGTGAAAGGGGTTGCACCGTGGGGTATTTCGCCGACAAGGTGGTGGTCGTCACTGGCGCCGGTTCGGGGATCGGGCGGGAGTTGGCGCTCGGGCTGGCGCACCGGGGTGCGCGCCTCGCGCTGTCCGACAAGTCCGATCACGCCGTCGCGACGACTGGGAAGCTTTGCGCCGCAGTCGGTTTCACCCCCACCGTGACCGTCCTCGATGTCACCGACCGGGACGCGGTGCTGGCCTACGCCGAAGGGACCGCCGCGCACTACGGGCGGGTGGAGGCGCTGTTCAACAACGCCGGGATCCTGCACGTCGGCGGGGTCGCGGAATCCCCGTTCGCGCATTTCGAGCAGGTGATGGACGTCGACTTCTGGGGAGTGGTCAACGGCACCAAGGCGTTTCTGCCCTATCTCCAGGCGGCCGAGCGCGCCAACGTCGTCAATGTGTCGTCGGCGTTCGGTCTGGTCGCGGTGGCGGGGCACGGACCGTACAACTCGGCCAAGTTCGCGGTGCGCGGGTTCACCGAATCGCTGCGCCAGGACATGCGCGCCGCGGGCGGGCGGGTGCGGGTGACCGGCGTCTATCCCGGCGGCGTCCTCACCACCATCGCGCGCACGGCGCAGTTCGCGCCGGGCATCGACGGGGCCGCGGTGGCCAGGCGGTTCGAGGACGAAGTCGCGCGAACAAGCCCCGAGGCCGCCGCCCGCACCATCCTGCGCGGCGCTGCGCGCGGGCACGCGAAGGTGCTCGTCGGACTCGACGCGCTATTGGCCGACCTGGTCACCCGGTACGCCGGGTCCTGTCACGAACGGGTGCTCGACTTGGTCTTCCGTTGAAGTCGCGGGGTCACTGCCGGGGCAGATCCAAATCCGCCATTTCCTTCTCGATCGCGTTCGCGGCGAAATCCACCCCGCGGGAACGCAATTCGTGGACGCGACGATGAAGCGCCTCGATCCCGCCCGGTTGGGCCGCGATGTCGGCCACGCTGATCCGCCCCTTCGGCCGGTGCATACTCGAGTACGACACCGTGATACCTCCTGCCTGTCACGCATCACGCTCGCCGTGCCGACGGTCTCGTCGAGCCGCCGCACGCCGAGCATGCAGGCAAAATGCTATCAGCCGTTCTTGCTGGACACTTGATCAGTGTGTGCTGTATCACAGCACTTTCGCGCTGCGGTGGTTGGCCATGTTGTGTAGGTAGACCGCGCCGTTGAGCCGGATGCCGTCCTGCTCCGCCTCGCTCAGTTCGCGGCGCACCTTGCCGGGCACACCGGCCACGAGCGAGCCGGGCGGGATCTGCGCGCCCTCGGGAATCAGCGCGTTGGCGGCGATCAAGCTGCCCGCGCCGATCACCGCGCCGTTGAGCACCGTGGCGCCCATGCCGACGAGCACGTCGTCGCCGACGGTGCATCCGTGCAGAATCGCGTTGTGTCCCACCGACACTCCGCTGCCGACGGTCAGCGGGAAACCGGGGTCGGCGTGCAGCACGCAGCCGTCCTGGATGTTGGTGCGCGCGCCGACGGTGATTTGTTCCAAGTCGCCGCGCAGCACCGCGCTGTACCACACGCTCACCTCGGCGCCGAGTCGCACGCGCCCGATCACCGTGGCGTTGGGGGCGAGCCAGGCGCTCTCATCGATCTCCGGCGCGAAACCGCCGACCTCAATCCTCATGCTGGCAACGTAGCCGCGCGACGCCCACCGTCGCGCACGGGGGCGTCGGCCGCGGCGCGGAAGAGGGCGCGGTGTGCGGCGGGACTGGCGCCGAGCAGGCGGCGGAAGTGGTGGCGCAGGCTCACCGCGGTCCCGAAGCCGGTCTCGGCGGCGATGCGGTCCACGGTGTCGTCGGTGGACTCGAGGAGCAGCCGGGCGCGGTCGGCGCGCTGGTGCAGCAACCACTGCTGCGGGCTGCTTCCGGTGCGTTCGCGGAAACGCCGGGTGAAGGTCCGCCGCGCCATCACCGCGACCGCTGCCCACGCGTCCAGATCGATCGGGTCGCCGAGATGCGTTCGCGCCCAGACCATGGCGCGCTCGATCGGATCGTTCTCGGCTTGGTCGGGTACGGCCACCGGGATGTACTGCGCTTGTGATCCGCTGCGGTGCGGCGCGGTGACCAGCGCCCTGGCCAGCTCGGTGGCGGCGCGGCTGCCGTGATCCTCCCGGACCAGGTGCAGGCAGCAGTCCAGTGCCGCGGCCACGCCCGCGGAGGTGATGACGTCGCCCAGATCGGACCACAGCGTGTCGGCGCGCACCCGCACCGCGGGATAGGCGCGTGCCAGGTCGGCGGCCGTGGCCCAGTGCGTGGTGATTTCCCGGCCGTCGACGAGACCGCTCGCGGCGATCGCCCAGGCGCCGAGGCACAGGCCGACGATCCGGGCACCGCGCGCGTGCGCCTGCTGTAGCGCGTCCCGCAGGTCCTCGGAGATGCCCGCGCCGCGCGTCCAACTGGGCACGACGACGGTGTCGGCGCGCTCGAAGGCGGCGAGGCCGTCGGCGACGTGGATGTCGAAACCGCCTGGAGTGCGCAGGATTCCGGGATGTTCGGCGCAGACCCCCACCGTGTACGGCGCCCGTCCGCCCGCGCCGACCCGGCCGAAGACCAGACCGGGTACGGAGAGGTGGAAGGGACTGATCCCGTCGTAGGCGAGCACGGTCACCGTATGCATGGCCCGATATTAGCGGTACACGGCTCGCGGGCCACTGTTTGCGCGATCGTCCGGCGGCGACGATCGACGTCATGACCGAAACGATCGAACGCACCGCCCTGGAAGTCCTGCACATCGGCGGCCCGACCATCCGCTTCCGCTACGGCGGTAGCGTCTGGCTGACCGATCCCACCTTCGACGAACCCGGCGACTACCCGGGCCTGGTCACCCTGCACAAGCTGACCGGCCCCGCCGTGCCGGTCGAGGAGGTCGGCCCGGTCGACGTCGTGCTGCTCTCGCACGATCAGCACGCCGACAACCTGGACACCGCGGGGCGTGCCTTCCTGGCCACCGTCGACACGGTGCTCTCCACCACCGAAGCGGCCACCCGAATGAATGGCGTCCGGGGCCTGCGCAATTGGGAGAGCTTCCGGGTCGGCGCGGTTACCGTCACCGGCGTGCCCGCGCTGCACGGGCCGGAAGGATGCGAGCCGCTGAGCGGGCCGGTCACCGGTTTCGTGCTGGAGGCCGCGGGGGAACCGACCATCTACGTATCCGGCGACAACGCGTCGGTGGACGTGGTCGCCGAGATCGCGCAGCGGTTCCCGCGGATCGACATCGCGTTGCTGAACGTCGGGGCGGCGAACGTCGGACGGTTCGGCGACAGCGACCTGACCCTGAACGCGCGGACCGCGGTGCGGGCGGCGAAGTTGCTCGGCGAAGCGGTGATCGTTCCGGTGCACGCGGAAGGGTGGGCGCACTTCACGGAAACGCTCGACTACCTGGCGCGAGTTTTCGGGTACGCGGGTCTGGCCGATCGGTTGCGCGTTCCGGTCACCGGGGAGGTCATCAGCGTCTGAAGTGGATCGTCCTCGGGCAGCATCCCGTCCACGTCGACGGCCGCGGTCGATCCGAATCCCGGTGGTGGCGGATGTGTCGGGTTCCCGGCCGGTTGCCCGCCGGTCGATCCGACCACGCCGCCGGTCCCGACGGTCCCCGTCGATCCCAACTCCGGTGGCGGCGGATGTGTTGGGTTCCGGGCCGGGTGCCCGCCGGTCGATCCGACCACGCCGCCGGTCCCGACGGTCCCCGTCGATCCCAACTCCGGTGGCGGCGGTTGCGGCGGGTTCCGGGCCGGTTGCCCGCCGATCCGATCCGCCCGTGCCGTCGCCGCCATCGGTGCCGACCGTGCCCTCCGTGCCGACCGCGCCGGTCGATCCGTACCCCGGTGGTGGCGGTGTGTGCGTCGGCATTCCGGTCTGCCCGGCCGCGCTGCCTGCCGTCCCGGCGATCCGCTGACCCCTCCTTCGGTAGCGGGAGCCGTGGCCGCCCGTTGATCGGACGGCGAACAATTTTCGGCCGTGGGGTCGCGATGGCGTGCGGAGCCGCGGTTCCGGGCGTGTCGGACGGAACTTCTCCGCCCGGCTATGCGCGCCGTCGTGGCGAACCGTCCGCGGGTGGGCCACGATGGCGATATGAGGATCGGAGTGCCGCGGGAGGTCAAGGAGCAAGAATTCCGGGTCGCGCTCACGCCCGCGGGTGCCGGGGAGTTGGTTCGGCACGGGCACCGGGTGCTGTTCGAATCGGGCGCGGGCGTCGGGTCGGGGTTCGCCGATCGGCACTATGCCGACGCGGGAGTCACCCTGGTGGACGGACCCGACGCGGTGTGGGCGGACGCCGAGTTGATCCTGAAGGTGAAAGAGCCGATCGCGCAGGAGTACCCGCGGATGCGCCGCGACCATGTGCTGTTCACCTACCTGCACTTGGCCGCCTCGCGGGACTGCACCGAGGCCATTCTGCGCTCCGGCATCACGGCCCTCGCCTACGAAACGGTGCGCGCCGCCGACGGCTCGTTGCCATTGCTCGCGCCGATGAGCGAGGTCGCGGGCAGGTTGGGTCCGCAGGTCGGCGCGTATCACCTGATGGCGCCGCTCGGCGGGTCCGGCGTGCTGCTCGGCGGAGTGCCCGGCGTGCGGCCCGCCGAGGTGGTCGTCCTCGGTGGCGGCGTGGCGGGGACCAACGCCGCGACCATGGCCGCGGGGATGGGCGCGCGGGTCAGCGTGCTCGACACCAACCTGGTGAAGCTGCGCGAACTCGACGAGCGGTTCCAGGGGCGGATCACCACG
This sequence comes from Nocardia sp. NPDC050713, assembly GCF_040654315.1. Classification (NCBI taxonomy): domain Bacteria; kingdom Bacillati; phylum Actinomycetota; class Actinomycetes; order Mycobacteriales; family Nocardiaceae; genus Nocardia; species Nocardia sp. NPDC050713. The sequence goes on from NZ_JBFAHS010000014.1 coordinate 20,243, forward strand.
GTGGCGTCGAATGCCGCCGAGGTCGAGCGCGCGGTGCTCGGCGCCGATCTGGTCATCGGGTCGGTGCTCGTGCCGGGTGCGCGCGCCCCGAAGCTGGTCAGCGAGGAGATGGTCGCGGCGATGCGGCCCGGCACGGTGCTGGTCGACATCGCCATCGATCAGGGCGGCTGCTTCGCGGGTTCGCGGCCGACCACGCACGCGGATCCGACCTTCCGGGTGGCGGACGCGCTGTACTACTGCGTCGCGAACATGCCGGGCGCGGTCCCGCACACCGCCACCGTCGCCCTGACCAACGCCACCCTCCCGTACGTGCGCGCCATCGCCGACCAGGGATGGCGCGACGCGTGCACCACCCACCCCGACCTCGCCCACGGCCTTGCCGCCGATGGTGGACGCTTGCTTTCCGCCGAAGTCGCGGCGGCCCACGGCTATCCCGTCACGCCGACGGTCGGCCTCGCCGGCTGACCGAGAGAAAAAGCAGTGCCACTCCCGCACCACCCGCACGGTGCACGCGCACGAATGCACCGGCGGCCCGCTCCCACACATCGGCCGCACGCCTCACAGAGTCGATGCCTATGCGAGGCGTGCGGCGACTGTGTGGGACCACCCGCGGCTAGCTCTGGTCCGGGCCGAGGAACCAATCGGGGGTGTCGGTTGCCGGGAGTTCGCGCAGCTTGTCCGGGTTGCGGACGATGTGCAGCGCGACGATGCGGCCCTCGTCGACGGTGAAGGAGAAGACGCCGGTGTGGGCGCCGTCGAAGACGACCAGGCCGGGCTGGCCGTTGACCAGCACCGAGCGGCCCCACGCCCCGCGCGCGGACGGCGCGTTGTACCAACCGAGCAGCAGCTTCGCCACCAGCTCGGCGCCCCGCACGCCCTTGCGGATGGCGGGCACCTTGCCGCCGCCGTCGGCGGTCAGGCTGACGTTGGCGTCGAGTACGCCGAGCAGTGCGCTGAGATCCCCGGACCGCCACGCCACCGCGAACGCCGACACCACTTTCTCCTGCTCGTCGGGCGAGGCGGGGAAGCGGGGCGTTCCGTCCTCGACCCGTTTGCGGGCGCGCGAGGCGAGCTGACGGACCGCGGCCGGGGTGCGCCCCACCACCTCGGCGACCTCCGGACCGCTCATCCCGAACACGTCTTGCAGGACGAACGCGGTGCGCTCGGCGGGGGAGAGGGATTCCAGCACGACGAGCAGCGCGGTGGTGACCCGCTCGTCCTGGGTGATCCGATCGGCCGGATCGTCCACGGTGGTGACCTCCGGCTCGGGCAGCCAGTCCCCGACGTACTGTTCGCGGCGGGCGCGGGCCGAGCCGAGCTGGTCGAGCGCCAACCGGCCGGTCACGGTGGTCAGCCAGGCGCGCAGGTTGTCGATCTCGGCCGCGGTCCCTGCCTCGTGCTGGCGCTGCAACCGCAGCCAGGCCTCCTGCACCACGTCGTCCGCGTCGGCGAGGCTGCCCAGCGTGCTGTAGGCGAGCCTGCGCAGATACGGCCGATGCTCCTCGAAGCGGCGCGCCAGCTCGGCGGCGTCGAGGGGCTCGGGCTTCTCGGCTGTCACTGCAACCACCGTTCGGTCGGGCGGCCCCGTGGCGGGGTCGTAGCGGGCGTCATCGGTATGACGAGGCAGGACCACTGAGTGTGACATCCCGGCGGTCGCTGCGGTCGTGCGCCCGCTACTCTCGCCAGGTGCACACGGGGATCTCGGCCGGTGGCGGTCTGCTGCTCGGCTTCGCGCTGGATCGCGCGTTCGGCGACCCGCGCCGGTGGCATCCGGTGGCCGGATTCGGTTCGGCGGCAAGCGCGCTCGAATCCCTGACCTACGCCGATCGACGGACGGCGGGGGTGTTGCACGAGGCGGTCGCGGTCGGGGCCGTGGTCGGTCTCGGGCTCGCGGCGCGGCGGGGCGGCCTCGTCGCCACCGCGCTCGCCACCTGGACCGTGCTCGGCGGACGCAGCCTGGCGGCCGCCGGTCGCGCCATGGCCGATCATCTGGAGTCGGGCGATCTGACCGCGGCCCGCGCGCTACTGCCCTCGCTGTGCGGGCGAGACCCGTCGGTGCTCGACGCCGACGGATTGGCCCGCGCCGCACTGGAATCCATCGCCGAGAACACCTCCGACGCCACCGTCGCACCGTTGTTCTGGGGCGCGGTGGCCGGCGTGCCCGGTCTGCTCGGCTATCGGGCGATCAACACCCTCGACGCGATGGTCGGTTACCGAAACGACCGCTACCACCGCTTCGGCTGGGCGGCCGCCCGGCTCGACGACGTCGCGAATCTAGCTCCCGCCCGCGTCAGCGGACTGCTCACCGCAGGGCTCGCGCCATTGGTCGGCGGACGCCCCGGCGCGGTGCTGCGCGCTTGGTGGCGCGACGCGGCAAGACATCCCAGCCCGAACGCGGGCGTCGTCGAGGCCGCGATGGCGGGTGCGCTCGGGGTTCGGCTCGGCGGGCGCACGCAGTACCGGTACGGGACGGAACTGCGGCCCACACTCGGCGACGGGCCCGCGCCGACCGTTCCGGATCTGCGCCGGGCGGTGCGGATGTCGGAGGCCGTTCAGGTTGGGGCGGTGGTGTTCGCGGCGGGGGCGGCATGGGGTCTGCCGACGCTGCTTCGGCGGCTCTCGCGCTGAGTTCTGGGTGCTCGGCCGTACGCCGACTTTCCGCTGCTGTGGCTTTCGCGTGTCCGCTTCGGTGGCCGAACCCCGAAACCCCTCGGCGTCGGATCTACCGACGGCGAGGGGCAAGCGATGGCATGTCACCGCGAAGAAGTCGAGGGACACCACAGCGGCTGTTCTATTCGGCTGGTCGTGCGCGAAGGCGCTGTCGCTGTGGTTCGTTCGCTCACGCGCCCGTCAGCACCTCGCGCAATCTGGCGTCGAATGCGACGGGATCACCCATGGGCGCCCCCGCGAAACCCGTGTGATCGCCGGGGAACAGGGTCGGTTCGAGGTCGAGCAGATCCGCAAGCGCCCGCGACGAGCGGTCGCAGAACTGCCCGGCGGATTCTTCGCCGATACCGATCACCAGGCGCGTCGGTATCGAGCGCAACCGCTCGAGGTTCGGCTCCCACGACGTGGTGCCGCGGATTTCGTGGTTGAACCAGTAACTCTCGCTGGCTACCTGAGCCGGATCTCGATCGCCGCCGAACATCTGCGCCAAGACCGGCTCGGGCATCGAGATATCGGCGTTGACGAAGAACTGTCGCCACGCGCCGATCACATCGCCGCTGCGGTAGCTGGCGATCAAGTCCTCGACACCCTGACGTAATGCGTCGCGATCATCGAGCACCGCGTGGAGCGGCGGTTCATGTGCGATCGCGGTGCTGACCAGTTCGGGATGGTCCTGCGCCAGCGCCAGCGTCGTCACCGCACCCCCGCTCGAGCCGAACACCACGGCGGGGCCCGCGTCGAGGTGGGTGATGAGCCGGGCCAGGTCGTCGGCGCGCAGCTCGGGCGTCGAATCCTGGTCCGGGTCATCGAGCACGCTCCCCTGATGGCCGCGCGGATCGGTGGTGAGCACCAGGTGTTCGGTGGCGAGCAGATCGGCCAGCGGCGCGAACGCTGCGGCGTCCATCGGCGCGCCGATCAGCACGATCAGCGGTCCCGCGCCGCGTACCTCGTAATGCAGGCGCGCACCGGGAACTTCGAGCGTCCGCACGGCGGCGGCAGTCGATGTGGGATGCATGGGTCCTCCTCGAGCGACAGGCATGGGTGTTCGGTTGGGTAGACCGCCGGTGCGGCGGAAATTCATCGCACCATCCGATTTCGTCCAGACCCATCCTGCTGCCGGGCGCCGGAAAATGACTTGCCCGCGCCCCCGAGGCCCCTCCTAAGATCGGCCGGGTGACCGATACCAGCGCCGCCGACCTGGTCGAGCAGAACAAACGCCACTGGGACGAGCGTGTCCCGATCAACGCCGCGAGTTCGTTCTACGACCTCGACGGGTTTCGCGCGGGAGACGAGGACTTCGATCGGTTTCAGCTGGACGAGGTCGGTGACGTCGATGGTCTCGATCTCGTTCACCTGCAATGCCATATCGGCCTGGACACCTTGTCCTGGGCACGGCGTGGCGCGCGGGTCAGCGGTCTGGACTTCTCGGCACCGGCGATCGAAGCGGCAGCGGAGCTCGCCGACGAGATCGGCCTCGCCGACCGCGCCACATTCGTCTCGGCCGACGTATTCGACGCCGTCGACGTGCTCGGCGCCGCCGCGTTCGACCTGGTCTACACCGGCATGGGCGCGCTGATGTGGCTGTCCGATATCCAGCGCTGGGCACGCACCGTCGCCGGTCTGTTGCGTCCGGGCGGACGGCTCTACCTGGTCGAAATGCACCCCGTCACCGACGTCCTCGACGACGCCACCGGTACCACCGTCGCGGGCGACTACTTCGCGCGCGACGCCCGCACGTACGAATTGCGCGGCTCCTACGCCGATTGGAACGCGCAGACCACGCACAACACCGTCACCGAGTGGCACCACACGCTCGGTGATGTCGTCAGCGCCGTCGCGGGCGCCGGGCTGCGCATCGAGTTCGTGCACGAGCACGACGTGATCCCGTTCCGGCGCTACGGAACGCTCGTCGCCGACGGGCCGCGGTTCCGGTATCCGGAGCCTTCCCGACGCTTGCCGCTGCTGTACTCGTTGGCCGCCACAGCCGTCTAGCGAGCGAGAGTCGTTGGGCGCGCACGGTGGCAAGACCGTGGTGCTGAACCGGCGGGAGAACGCGGGACTCGGCATCCTCTCCGCGCGCGCGGGCGGGTCCATACCGCCGCAACGGGTTGAACATCGCCGTCGTGCGCCGATCCGCCGGTCCGGACTCGGCGCGGCTGTGCGGGCAACGAGCCGATCCGGATCGGCTGACCGTGATCCGAGCCGCCTCGGCCCGACCCGATGCCGCCGCATCGCCAGTGTGATCGCATGCGTTCTGCACGAATTCGCGGCGAAACGGCGGGATGGAGTCGGCGGGCCCGGGTGGGGTTTCGCGGGCCGGGGCGCGCTGGCCGAGTGCGAGCGTGGCGGCTCGCGATGCCGATCGCGATCAGGAGCGGTTGCGTCCGTAGCGGTCGGCGAGTCTGGCCTCGGTCGTCGGCTGGGCCGGAGTGGGCGCGGTGGATTCGGTCGCGGTGGGCTCGGTCGGCGTGGGCTCCGTCGGCGTCGACTGCGCAGCCGCGGCTTTCTCCCTGCGGCGTTCGCGAATTTCCGCGTAGACGAAGTACCCGAGGCCCAGCGGCGCCATGATGCCGAAGGCCAGCCACTGCAACCCGTAGGAGAGGTACGGGCCCGCGTCGAGCTGGGGGAGCGGGGTCGGGGTGAACGCGCCCGGCTGGTTCTCCGAGAGTTGGAGGTACCCGCCGCGCTCGCCCGCGGGGATCGGGGTGAGCGGCTGACCGAGCACGTCGGATTCCTGCGTGGTGTCGATCGAATACACCTGGCGGTAGCCGTCCTGGGTGAGCGGCGTCTTGTCCGCGCTCACGCCCTCCGACATTCGGACCCGGCCCTCGAGGCGCTGCGGGCCCGCCGGTGGTTCCGGGATCTGCGGCGGCCGCGAGGATCCGTCCACCCCGGCGACCAGACCGCGGTCGACGAGCAACGTGCGCCCGTCGTCCAAGCGGAACGCCGCGAGCACCGCGTAGCCGGGCGCGCCGTCCAGGTGCCGCAGGCGCACCAGCACCGTCGAATCGGGCAGGTAGCTGCCCGTGGCCGTGACGCGCCGCCATTCGGTGTGCTCGGCACCGGAGGCGTCGAGCACCGTGGTCACGTCGACCGGGTCGGCGCGCACCGAGTCGGCGATCAGTTGGTTGCGGTGCTCGGTGGCGGTGTTCTTGCCGAGCTGCCACGGCGCGAGCACGGTGAAGCACAGGTAGGCGAAGGCGGCCACCAGCGCGGCGAGGATCAGCCAGCTGGGGCGCAGCAGGAACGCCAGGCGGCGCATCACGGCCGCCCGTCCGCGACGGCGACTCGGTCCAGCGCCGCGCGCACCCAGTCCAGCAGGCCGGGGATCGCGGCCTCGATCTGCGCGCGGACGAGTTCGAAGTCGGCGGCGGTGCCGTAGTACGGGTCGGGCACGTCCGGGCCGTCGGCTGCGGGATCGAAACTGCGCAGCAGCTTGCGGCGATCGGACGGGACGCCGAGTCGGGCCAGTGCCCGCTCGTGCCCGGTGTCCAGCGCGATGAGCAGGTCGGCCTCGCGGTGATCGGCGCCGACGACGGCGGCCACGTGACCCGCCGGATAGCCGTATTTCAGCAGCGTCTCGGTGGTGCGCGGGTCGGCGTCGTCGCCGACGTGCCAGGAGCCGGTGCCCGCGCTGCTCACCCGCACCCGGTCGGCCAAGCCGGCGAGGCGCAAGTGGTGCGCGAACATCTTCTCCGCCATCGGCGATCGGCAGATATTGCCGGTACAGACGAACGAGACGTGCAGGTCACCCACGACAGCCATTCTGGCCGGTCACCCAGTACGCCCGCCACGTAGGGTGTGATCTCGTGCCCTCCGACACAGTCGACCCCGCGCTGCTTCGCCATCACGGCGACGTAGACGCGTGCCCGGGCATGCTCGATTTCGCGGTCAACGTGCAGGGCAGCGAGCCGCCGTCGTGGTTGCGCGAACGTCTCGCAGCCCGGCTGACCGACCTCGCCCGCTACCCGAGCGCCGCCGAGGACCTGGCCGCCCGCGCCGCCGTCGCCGCCCGGCACGGCCGCCGCCCGGACGAGGTGCTGCTGCTCGCGGGCGCGGCCGAAGGGTTCGCTCTCCTGCCGAAGATCGCTCCTCGTCTCGCGGCGGTGGTGCACCCGTCGTTCACCGAGCCGGAACTGGCGCTGCGTCAGGCCGACGTCCCCGTCACGCGGGTGCTGCTCGAACCGCCCTACACCCTCGACCCCCTCGCCGTGCCGGAGGAGGCCGATCTCGTCGTCCTCGGCAACCCGACCAACCCGACCTCGGTCCTGCACCCCGCCGAAACTCTCCGCGCCTTGCGGCGCCCCGGCCGCCTCCTCGTCGTCGACGAGGCCTTCGCCGACGCCGTCCCCGGCGAACCGGAATCCCTCGCGGCCACCGCGACCCCCGACATCCTCGTCCTGCGCAGCCTCACCAAGACCTGGGCGCTCGCGGGCCTCCGCTGCGGCTACTTCCTCGGCGCTCCCGACGTGCTCGCCCGCCTCGACCACGGCCGCCCGCACTGGCCCCTCGGCATCCTCCAGCTCGAGGCGATCGCCGCGACCGCCTCTCCCTCCGCCGTCGCCGAATCCGAGCGTCACGCGACCGTCCTCGGTGTTGCCCGTGCGGCGATGGTCGAACGCCTCACCGCGCTCGGCGTCCACGTCCACACGCCCGCGCACGCGCCGTTCCTCCTTCTGCGGGTCGCCGACGGCGAATCCTTGCGCAAGCACCTCGCCGATTCAGGAATCGCGGTGCGCCGGGCCGATACGTTCCCTGGGCTCGGACCCGACTACCTGCGAGTGGCGGTGCGGGACGATGCCGCGGTGGACCGTTTGTGCGCTGCCATCCGCACCGCGCCCGATCGCGCTTAGCAGGCGAGCCCGCGTGCGGCCCCGATAGCTGATCGGGTCTTCGCCGGAGTGTGTACGGCGCGGGGCGGGCAACCGGCCGATCGCGGTCCATCGGGCCGTGTGCTCCGCTCGACATGTCGATGGTGGAATTCGCGCTGGCCTCCACGCGGCGCTCGTGCGACCGCCGGGTCATCTCGTTCGAGAACAAGGCGTCTGGAGCGCATTCGAGTCGAGACGCCTGGTCTCCTCAGCAGAGACGAGGCGGCTCGTTCGAGTGGACAGAGCATCGGGTGTGTTGTCCGCGCCGAACTCCGAGGCTGGATGATGGAGGGCGACCGGCGCCCGCCGGGACGGGAGTTCGGGAGAGTGGGGTAGGCGGATGGTGACGACGCTGGCGGATCTCATCGGGGTGCTGGACGCGGCGTATCCGCCGAAGCTGGCGGAGTCGTGGGACTCGGTCGGGTTGGTGTGCGGTGATCCCGAAGACGAGGTCACCAGGGTGTTGTTCGCGGTGGACGCGACCGCCGAGGTCGTCGACGAGGCCATCGATTGGCGCGCCCAGGCGTTGGTGGTGCACCATCCGCTGCTGCTGCGCGGCGTCGACACCGTGGCCGCCGACACCGCCAAAGGCGCTCTGCTGCACCGCCTCATCCGTTCCGGTTGCGCCCTGTTCACGGCCCATACCAACGCCGACTCCGCCGACCCCGGCGTCTCGGACGCGCTCGCCGCCGCGATCGGTCTGACGGTCACCGCGCCACTGGACCCGAAACCCACTGCCGCGGTGGACAACTGGGTCGTCCAAGTCCCGCGCACCCACACCGACGCGGTGCTGAACGCCCTGTTCGCCGCGGGTGCGGGCGGTAGCGGCAGCTATCACGACTGCGCGAGCTGGGCGCCGAGCACCGGACAGTTCCGTCCCATGCCGGGCGCGAATCCGGCGATCGGCACGATCGGCGAACTGGAACGCGTCGACGAGGATCGCATCGAGGTCGTCGCACCGCCCGCCGCCCGCAGCGCGGTGCTGGCCGCCCTGCGCGCGGCGCACCCGTACGAGGACCCGGCTTACCACGTCACCGAGCGCGCCGCCCTGCCGTCCGGGCTCGGCATCGGACGCATCGGAACCCTGCCCGAACCGGAACCCTTGCGCGCCTTCACCGCTCGCGTCTCCGCAGCGCTCCCGTCCACCGTCTGGGGCGTCCGCGCCGCGGGCGACCCGGATCGGATGATCGAGCGCGTCGCGGTGTGCGGCGGCGCGGGCGACTCCTATTTGGCCAAGGCCGCCCGCCTCGGCGTCGACGCCTACCTCACCTCCGACCTGCGCCACCACCCCGCCGACGAACACCTGCGCACAGGCGGGCCCGCTCTCGTCGACGCCGCCCATTGGGCCACCGAGTTCCCCTGGTGCGCGCAAGCGGAAGGCATTGTCGCCGCGGCGCTTCCCGGCGTGGAGACCCGCGTCTCCACCATCCGCACCGACCCGTGGACCGTGACCGCCGCCGACTGACAGTTCCGCGCCGTTCCCGGGAATCGAAGGGCCGGAAGCGGGTACAACTACCGCATGAGTTACCCGGTGGATTTCGGGATCGTGCAGATCGGGTTGATCCTGCTGATCCTGATCGCGGTCGCGCTGCTCGTTTCGGCGTTGGTGAAGGTGCGCAGGGTCGGTCCGCGGGTGCTGCTCGGCCGGGGTGCGGGCGGGCTCGTGCTCCTCGTCGTCGCGGTGCTGCTGCTGTGGGTCGCGACCCTCATGCAGACCTACCTCGGACTGAGCGGCGAGATCAAAGCCGCGCACGTGGTGGTGAGCGAGGTTGCGGGCGAAGACCATCAGCTCGAAGTCGACCTCACGCTCTACGGCGACGATGACAATCCGGAGCGCCGCGAGAAGTTCCGCGTCCAGGGCGATCTGTGGGTGTTGCAAGCCAACATCGTCGAGCTGGAACCCTGGGTGAACGCCCTCGGCTTCCACTCCGGTTACAAGGTCAGCCGCTTGTACGGCCAGCGCCTCGACGGCGTCGCCACCACCCAGAACCACATCTTCCTCAACGGCGACGACGCCGGCTTCTTCGCCGACATGCGCGACGGAAGGTGGTGGACCGACCCCTTCGTTCGCTCCGCCTACGGCAACGCCGTCATCGCGACCCCAGGCGAATACGACGTCTACATCTCCCGCGACGCCATCAAGACCCGCGCGCCCGGAAGTTGAACTGCCGCCACCGCGCGGTTTGCCGACGATTTACGCCGTCTGTGTGCACCGGGCGTCACCACGCGTTCGTGCGCTCCCGGTTCACCACGTCGATTCGGTCCTGAAGTCGCCGGATGATCTCGTCGGTCAGGCCCGGTGCGATGCTGAAGTCGTTCCTGCTGTGGTCGACTAGCAGATACTGCCCGTGCAGACCGGTGTGTGTTCTCGCCGAGCGACACGCGATGTCGCCGGTCCCGGCTGTTATTCCTGAGCGACGCGCGCATGTCCGACCTGATCAGGCGGCCGCGCACTCGCACCACGCGACCCGCACATTCCTCGGCCCGGTCTCGGAACCAACCGCCCCGTGGCCGGGGTACGGTTGAGCACTGGCATTCGCCGCCCGGCGGATACCCCCGGCCCGTCCACAGTGTTCAGGAGTTTGTCCGCGTTGAATGTCGAACCACCGATCCAGGCCAAGCTGCTTCAGCTCGCGGCTGTCGACGCCGAACTGACGCGGATCGCGCATCGGCGCACCGTGCTGCCCGAGCTGCAGGAGGTGGCGCGGCTGGAGGGGGAGCGCAACAAGCACAAGGACGCCGCGGTGGCGGTGGAGATCGTGCTGGACGACCTCGATCGCGACATCCGCAAACTCGAGGGCGAGATCGAGGCGGTCCGCAAGCGCGAGGAGCGCGACCGCGGCTTGCTGACGGCCGGTTCCGTTAACGCCAAACAGCTTTCGGAGCTCCAGCACGAGCTGGGCAGTCTGGAGCGGCGGCGCGGCGTCCTGGAGGACGAACTGCTCGAGGTGATGGAGCGCCGCGAGGCGTCCGCCTCCGATCACGACCACGCGGGCGCCCGGCTGAGCAAGACCGAAGAGGAGCTCGCCGAGGCGCAACGGCTGCGCGACGAAGCGCTGGCGGACCTGGAGGTGGCGCAGGGGCGCTGCGCGGACGATCGCTCCAACCTGGTCGGACTGTTCCCCGCGGAGCTGCTGAACGCCTACGACAAGCAGAAGGCCGAACGCGGTGTCGGCGCGGCGCTGCTGCAAGCGCGCAAGTGCGGCGCGTGCCGGATCGAGCTGGACCGCGGTGAGATCGCGCGTATCGCGAAGACTGCGCCCGACGTGGTGGTGCGCTGCCCCGAATGCAACGCGATCTTGGTGCGCACCAAGGAATCCGGTCTGTGACCTGCGGGTCCGATCGTCCGGATGCCGAGGAGGTCCGGTGAGTTACGAGCACGTGATCGTCGAGGCGGACGGTGGTTCGCGCGGCAACCCCGGCCCCGCTGGCTACGGTGCGGTCGTCTTCGCCGCCGACCACGTCGCGGTGCTCGCCGAACGGCGGGAAAGCCTCGGCATCGCCACCAACAATGTCGCCGAGTATCGCGGGCTGATCGCGGGCCTGGAGGCCGCCGCCGAGCTGGGCGCGCGCACGGTGGACGTGCGGATGGATTCCAAGCTGGTGGTCGAGCAGATGTCGGGCCGCTGGAAGGTCAAGCACGCGGCGATGATCCCGCTGGCCGATCGAGCTCGCCGTCTGGTCGCGGGCTTCGACCGGGTCGGCTTCACCTGGATTCCGCGCGCCCAGAACTCGCACGCCGACCGCCTGGCCAACGAGGCGATGGACGACGCCACCCTGGTCGACGAGGTGCGGGCGGCCCGCGAGGCAGGACATGAGACCCCGCTGCGCGACACTGTCGGTCGCGCGCCAGCGGGGACATCCGTTGGCACAGTGCACGGTGAGTCGGAAGCGGACGCCGCCGCGAGTTCGGCCGCCGTAGCCGAGCCAGACGCCCCGGTGTACCACGCTGCCGCCGCGGAAACCTCGCACGACCGCCCGGCGCTTCAAGCCAGCGGTGATCGCGGCCCTGCCGCTGAGCCTTCCGCCCACGGCGCCGAACAGAATGGCCCCAGCTGGATCGACGAAGTCCGAGAGGCTCGCGTAGACCCCGCGAACACCGAGGCCGCCTCCAGTAGCCCCGGCTGGACCGGCGCGATCGGCCGCCCTACCCGCCTGCTCCTGCTCCGCCACGGCCAAACCGAACTCTCAGTGCAACGCCGCTATTCGGGCCGCGGTAACCCGCCGCTCACTGCGCTCGGTCGCGAACAGGCCGCGCGCGCGGCGAAAATGATTGCGGCCAAAGGCGATATCGCCGCGGTTCTGAGCTCGCCGCTCGGACGCGCCCGGGAGACCGCGGAGGCCGCGGGCGCCGCGCTGAATGTGCCGGTGCGCACGCACGACGGGCTCATCGAGACCGATTTCGGCGCCTGGGAGGGCCTGACGTTTCTCGAAGCGGCGCAACGCGATCCGGAGTTGCACGCGCGCTGGCTCGGCGACCCGTCGGTGGCGGCGCCAGGCGGGGAGAGTTTCGACGAGGTGCGCGAACGGGTGGAGGCGGTGCGCCGCGACCTGGTCGCGCTGTATCCGGGCCGGAATGTGCTGGTGGTCAGCCACGTGACGCCGATCAAGACGCTGTTGCAGCTGGCGCTCGGGGTGGGTCCGTCGCTGCTGTACCGGCTGCACCTGGATCTGGCGTCGCTGTCGATCGCGGAGTTCTACCCGGACGGCGGGTCCTCGGTGCGTCTGGTCAACGACACCTCCTACCTGTCCTGAACGCCCCCTTACCGACGCATCGGCGGCCGTCTCCGGGTACGGTGGCGCGGCACACATCGCATTGCGCGCACCGGCCGCTACCCCAACGCTGAGGTAACCGACAGTCGACCGAGGCCGCGTACTCGGTTCGCTCCGCCTTCGCGCGGAAAGGGCCGGAACGAGCATCGCGTCACCGTTGATGTCGGTGCGATGCCGCACGATGTGTGGGGTGGGTCGATTCCTCGATCGAAATCGAGTGTCGGCCTGTGTCTTTCGAGAAGGAGAGTTTCTGCTGTGAGATTCAGGTGGATGGCGGCCGTGACGGCCGTCGTCGCGGGTGTGGGCGCCGCTGTCTCGGGCGCCGCGCAGGCCGCTCCGGGGAGTGCGGTGCTGGGCGGAAGCTCCGGCCTCGTCTTCGAGAACAACTCCGCGTGCTCGCTCACCGCCATCGGCCACGACAACGCCGGTCGTCTGGTGGGCCTCACCGCGGGCCACTGCGCGCCCGCCGGTACGCGGCTGGCCTCGGAGGCGGCGCTGGATGTGGGCGGAGTCGGTGTGGTGGCCTACTCCGACAACGGGGAGGGGCTGGATTTCGCTGTGTTGCAGTTCGATCCGGCGAAGGTGACGCCGGTTCGCACGGTCGGCGCCACCACGATCAACGGGATCGGCCCGACGCCGGGTCCCGGCACCACCGTGTGCTCCAACGGTCGCACCAGCGGCCCGGGCTGCGGTGTCGTCTGGGGCAACCTGGACGAGACCATCACCTTGAACCAGGCCTGCTCGAAGCCGGGTGACTCCGGCGGTCCGGTGACGGTCGGCGACCGCCTGGTCGGCATGAACCAGGGCAGGCTGACCGGCCTCGCGGGCATCGGCTTCGACGTGCCGTGCACCACCGCGGCCAACCCGATCCACTCACCGGCGTTCTTCGCGCCGATCGACGTGATCCTCGCCGCCGTCAACGCCATCGGTGGCGTCGGCGCCGGATTCCGTCCGATCTGAGTCGTTTCCGGCCGAACCGTTCACCGTCGCGTCCCCGCGCTGCTCTCCCAGACCGCGCAGGGCCGCGGCGGTGAATTCGTCCAGGGGGTAGAACAATTCGATGGCGAGCTCGGAGAGCGTCACGTCCGCGGGCGCCCCGAACGTCGCCATCGTGCTGAACATCGCCATCTCACCGAGCGGCGTCTTGATCCGGACCGGCACCTGGAACGGGCCCGTCGGCGCCGCGTGATCCGCCGCCGGATCGGACGGCGCCGGGTAGCTCAGCACCTCGTCGTGCAGCGCGCGCAGGCGCTCGTCGCCGGTCGCGTCCGCCTGGCGGCCCAGCCGTTCCAGGAACAGCTCGCGCACCTGTGCGGGATTGGCCAGCCGCGCGATCAGGCCGTCCGGGTGCAGCACCAGCCGGTAGACGTTGGGACGCGGCGTCAGCAGATGCTTCGGAACGCCCGCCGTGAGCACCGACATCGCGGAGTTGCCGGTGACCACATTCCACCACCGGTCCACCACCACCGCCGGGTAGGGTTCGTGCGCGGCGAGCATGGTCGCCACCGCCGAGCGCACCGCGGTCAGCTCGGCGTCGTCGAGGCTGGACTCGCGGTAGGCGGGCGCGAAACCGGCGGCCAGCAGCAGCGTATTGCGTTCCCGCAGCGGCACATCCAGCGCCTCGCACAGCCGAAGCACCATCGCCCTGCTCGGTGCCGCGCGACCGTTCTCCAGGTAGGACACGTGGCGGGCCGAGCTGTCCGCGGCCAGCGCCAGATCCAACTGGCTCAGCCGCCGGCGCTGTCGCCAGTCGCGCAGCAGCGGGCCGATCCGCGAACCGTTCTCCACGTCAGCAGGGTAGCCACCGCCCCGCTCACATGACCTCCGAGGTTATTGAGACGCTTACCGCGCCCCGGCATCGTGGTGGCGGACACGATCGACCGACAGGAGATGGACATGAGCACGGCAGCACTCGCCGCCCCACCCGCCGACCCGTTGCGCACCGCACTGCGCGTCGACGGCTGGAGTACCGGGGCGTTCGGCGTCGTCATGCTGGGCGGAGCCGGCGCGCTGCGCGACCCGCTCGGGCTGCCGACGGCGTGGTCGATTCCGTTCGGGGTCGCGATGGTGGGCGGTGCGCTGGCACTCCTGCTGATCGCGGGGTATCCGCGGATCCGCGCGCGGCACGCGAAGGCGGTCGTGGCGGTGAATACCCTGTCGGCGGTGGCAATGGTGACGTTGGCGTTCTCGGGGGTTGTCGAGCTGACCGGATTGGGTGTGGTGTTCATGCTGATCGGCGCCGCCGTGGTCGCCGCCTTCGCCGCGACCGAATACCACGCGCTGCGACGGGTCGCGCTGTGAGCGCCCCGGATGCCGAGCGTGCATCGAAGCGCGCGGTGGGGCGTTCGACGGCCGCGTCAGCGGATTCGGTGGAACGCACGGGGATTGCCGCACCGAACACTACGGATACGGCGGACGAAGGCCGATTGCTGGAACTGCTGGCCGCACAGGCCGCCGCCTGGGCCGCGGGTGACGGTGTGGCGTTCGCCGCGACGTTCACCGAGGACGCCGACTTCGTCTCGGTCATCGGTGAATTCGTCCGCGGCCGAGCCGAGTTGGCCGAGGTCATGCAGCAGGGATTCGACGGCTTCATGAAGGGCACGCGCCTCTCGTCTCCGCGGGAAGCCACGATCCGGTTTCCGGCGCCGGATGTGGCCGTGCTGGTCACCAATGGCGTCTGTGTGCTGCGGGATGGCGCGAATACCTGCCGCCCGGAAGACCTTTCGATCCAAACCCGCATCGCAGTGCGCGAGAACGGAGAGTGGTTGTTCACGTCCTTCCAGAACACCCGCATCTGGCGAGCACCCTGACACCGGCCACAGTCAGGATTCGTCACGCGGGAGGTGACCGAGACCCTCGCCCAGCCGTCGACCGACCGCGAGGCCCTGCCCCGTCGACCTAATGGACGAGGCGGGACGCGCGGTCGGTATCAGGCGGGACTTCGCGAGCGGGGGTATGGTTCTCGCCAACCTGGCGACCCGAGTAGATCCCGGCCGATCGCCCAAGATCTACGCCGGGACGGGGTCCGAGTCCAAACCGGCCAGCCGATGCCGTCCGAGGAACACCGCACGCGACGCCGGGTCTACCAGCACCGTGTACGCCACCAGATGCCGCGGTGGCACCGCCGGTTTCTCCCTGCGGAACACGTCGTCGGTCGACGCCAGCCAGTCCAGGGTCGTCGCGATGTGCTCGCGCTCGAGCTCGTCGCACGGGTCGATCCCGCGGACGGTCTCGGCGACCGCGGCAGTCGCTGCGTTCATGGCCCGCGACTGTAGCGGCGGCCACCGACAACCTGTTTGTTCCGCCCCCACCCGGGTACGCGACCTCGAAGCGACAAGGAGGTACCCATGGACCCGCGACGCCCCACCGACCCGGACACCGACAAGCTGCACGACCTCGTCGACACCGCCAAAGACAAGGCCACCGACGCCAAACACCGCGCCGAGGACCGCAGCGCGGCGGCCGCGCTCGCCGCGACCGATCTGGTGGACCGTGCGAGGACCCGGGTCCGCGACGCGGCCGAGCACGGCGAGGAGGCGCTGCCCGAACCGGTCGCCGAGCGCGGTCGCGACATCGCCGCCGCCGTCCGCCAACAGCCACTTCCGTTCGCGCTGGCCACCCTCGCCGCGCTGCTCATCCTGTGGCGGACCCTGCGCCGTTCACGCTGACACGCCGGTTGCCCTGCGCCGGACTGCTTGTCGATGGCGAACGCAGCGCACCTCACGTCGACGCGGCCGACACCTGCGCCCACGCGATCGTGCATCAGCAAAGCCCCGCAAGCTTGTACAGCACCAGCGACCCCGCCACCGCCACGTTCAAACTGTGCCCGGTGCCCACCATCGGGATCTCCACCGCCACATCGAGCAACTCCAATCCCTCGGGCGGAATCCCGTCGAGCTCGTGGCCGAGCACCATGACCGTGCGCTTGCGGGCCGTCGGCAGATCGGCCAGCCGGATGGATTCGTCGGTGAGTTCCACACCGACCACGGCCGAACCGCCCGCCCGTTGCCGAGTCAGCCAGCGGTCCACGCGCCCGTCCACCCAGTGCACACACTGCCGATGGCGCAACGTGTTTCCTTGATTCAACGCGTCGGGCACCCACGGGCGGCGCGGCACGGCGAGGCACGCGCCGACGGCGTCGCAGGTGCGCAACAGGGTGCCGAGATTGGCGCCGTGCTTGGGCCACAGCGGCGCGGCGATCAGATGGTTCCAGCAGCCGTGCGCGCGTTGCCGCCGCTGCTGGCGCAGTTCCGGGCGGGTGCGTACCCGCGCGGCGCTCATCGGTGGACGGGAAGACCCTTCCCAAGGGAGACAGAGAGTTTCATGACGACGATGCTTCGCGGCGCATCGGGGCCATCGCAGAAGGAATCCGGTTCCAGAAACGATACCCGCCCCGGCGCACCGAAAGTGCGCCGGGGACGAGACTCACGGCCGCAGTACCGAGACCAGGAAATCGGTCTGGTCGTAGACCGCCTGCTCGAAGACGTCGTCGAAGTACACGTCGAAATGCCCGACGGGATAACGCTTCACGACCGCGTGCTTGGTGCGTTCGGCCGCCTTCAACGCGGGCTTGGCAGGCGCGATGGAATCGTTGTCGGCCACCGCGTAGAACACCGGCATCTTCAGTGCCTTGGCATGCCGACCCGGTGAGTCGAAGAGCGCGGGAAAGGCCACGCGCGCGGCCACTTTCGGGTCGTAGGTCTCGCTCTCCTCGGCCAGCCTGCCGAAACCCTCCGGCACGTCGGTGGCGCTCATCAGCGCCGCGGACCGCTTGCGCCCGGCCAGCCGGACGCGAATCGGCTTGCGCCGCAACGGCCCGATGAGCAGATCGGTGGCGGCGAGGGTGGCGACCTTCGTCATGCTGATCGGCCCCTTTGCCCATGCCGAAGCCCACCCGCTGGTGAACGGCACCTGGGCGACCACGGCGGCGATGTAATCGTCCTCCGGCGCGACCGTCAGCACGTGACCGCCGCCGAACGAGGTGCCCCACAGCGCGATTCGGGTCTTGTCGATGCCGCGCAGCGTGCGCGCGTACGCGATGGCCGACCGCCAGTCCTCCCGCTGCCGCGCGATGTTCAGCAGCTGGCGCGGATCACCTTGGCTCGCACCGAAATGTCGGTAGTCGAACACCAGCACGGCCATGCCCGCCGCGGCGAATCGACGGGCGTACCTGTCCAAACCCATGTCCCGCGTGCCCCCCAGACCATGCCCCATCACCACGAGCGGACGGGGCTTGGGGACGCCTGCGGGAGGGTACAGCCAGGCGGCGCATTGCTGGCCACTTGAGGGAAAACTGACCTCGAGACGTTCCATGACGTCTAACCGTACTGGCGCGAGCGGCCGCTCACCTGCCGGGGAGTATCCTGGCACGCGCGGACGAGTTGGTCGGGCGGCCGCGGCGATGGGAACGGGCACCTCGGTGCCGCCGCCTGTCGCCGAGGAAAGTCCGGACTCCAGAGAGCAGGGCGGTTGCTAACGGCAACCCGGGGTGACCCGCGGGACAGTGCCACAGAAAACAGACCGCCCGTGTCCCTTCGGGGACGCGCGGTGAGGGTGAAACGGTGCGGTAAGAGCGCACCAGCGCCCCGGGTGACCGGGGCGGCTCGGTAAACCCCGCCCGGAGCAAGGTCGAAGGTCGCACTTCTCGGAGTGCGGCTGCGCAGGCGTTCGAGGGCTGCTCGCCCGAGCCTGCGGGTGGGCCGCTCGAGGCACCCGGCGACGGTGTGCCCAGATGGATGGTCGCCGCCCGGTGCGAACCGGGAACAGGATCCGGCTTACAGACCAACTCGTCCGCCACACGCCCCGGGTGGCCCGCGCCGAGCCGCGAGGATCGGTGTCGACGGAACGAAGTCGAACCGCCGGATGCGGGCCGCGCCCTGGGCTCCGGGCCCGCATCGGCGGCGCGGTTCAGCAGAGGTACTTGGCCGTGGTGAAGATGGCCTGGGCTTCTTCCTTGCTCGCGGCGGTCGGGCCGGACTTGGTGCGGTCGACGGTGGACTGCACGATGGCGTCCTCGGCCTTGCCGTCCTCGAGATCCTTGCACGTGGCGGTGAAGATCTCCGCGATCTGCGCGTCGCTGCGGCCCTCGGCCAGCTTCGGGAAGGCGCTGCGGTAGCTCACCACGAACATGCCGGCCTTGGCGCTGTCGGGCACGGCGGCGCCGCTGGGCTGAGCGGCGGGGGAGGCGGAGGTGGACGACGCCGCGGCGGTGTCCTTGTCGTCGCTGCCGCAACCAGCGATGAGCAGGGCGAACAGGGTGGTAGTGACCGCGATCGCGGCGGAAGTTCTTCTCACGGTGCCGGATGCTATCGGCACCGGACGAAAGTCGCCTTCCGTACGGTTAACGGAAGGCGACCGGCGTGTGGCGTTCTCTGTGAGATCAGGTGGGATCGACCATGAAGACCTGCGCCCAGTATGCGGCCTGCTCCGGGCCGAGCAGCGGCATCAGGTAGTCGAAGATGATCGATGACATCAGTGCATAACTCCCAATTGTCGACGTACGGGGTCACTTCGGAATGGGCGGCGAGATCACGGCCCGCACCGGCCCCGAACAGTAGCAGTCGATCGCGACACGACGAGTCGGGCCGGGCGATTTGTATGGAACTGGCCTAGATCGTGACCGACGTCATACAGTAGTCGCCGTTGGCAGGCCCGATGCCGGGCAGCAGCGGGCCATTCATACTTCGATTGCGGAAGCAGGTCTCAACTCTATGCGGGTAGTTCGTTCATTGGTCGCCGGTGCGCTCATCGCCGGGGCCGCATCGGTTTTCGCCGCGCTGGGCGCCGGGTCCGCCAATGCGGTCGCGGTGACTCCGCTTCCCGGCGGGGTGCAGGTCGATCTCAGCCCGGCCGACACCAGGTGGGTGGCCGACAACAATTTCGGCCGCACGCTCGCCGGTCTTCCGCACCCGTCGGCGGCGTCGTTCGGTGAGGCGCTCGACGCCGCGGCCGACCTGTCGTCGACCTACCCGACCGGGCGGGTGACGTTCACGGTGTTCGGTCCGTTCAACGAGCTGAACGGCACGATGCTGGCACTGCAGTAACGTATTTCTACGTGGAACTGCACCAGCGGATCATCTCGGCGCCGGTCGATTTCGGCGCCATCCGATCCGAATTCGGTCTGGCCTCGGCGTACCCCGCCGAGGCCACCGTGGAAGCCCGCGGCGCGGTGGACGCGTTCGCGGGCGACCGGATCGATCGCACCGACATCGAGCTGGTGACGATCGACCCGCCGGGCGCCCTGGATCTCGACCAGGCCCTGCATCTGGAGCGCACCGGCTCCGGCTTCACACTGCACTACGCGATCGCCGACGTCGGCGCCGTGATCGCCCCCGACGGAGCGCTCGCCAAAGAATCGGGCGTCCGGGGCCAGACCTTCTATCTCCCGGACGGCACGGTGCCGTTGCATCCGACCGTCCTCTCGGAGGGCGCGGCGAGCCTGCTGCCCGACCAGACCAGGCCCGCGGCCCTGTGGACCATCGAACTGGACGAGAACTGCGAACCGCTGGCCTACTCGGTGGTGCGCGCGACCGTCCGCTCCCGCGCGCGACTCGACTACGCGGGCGTCCAAGCCGACGCCGACGCGGGCACCCTGCACCCCTCGATCGCGGCCCTGCCGGAATTCGGCACGAGGCGCATCGAGGCCGGACTGGCCCGCGGCGCGATCGGGCTGCGCCTGCCCGCTCAGAGCGTCATCCGCGACGACGCGAACGACGGGCATTGGCGGCTCGTCGTGGAGCCGCGCACCGCGGCCGACGACTGGAACGAGCAGGTCTCCCTGCTGACCGGCATGTGCGCGGCGCGCATCATGCTCGACGGCGCCGATACCGACGGGCGGCGGATCGGCCTGCTGCGCACCATGCCGCAGCCCTCCGAATCCGCCATCGCCTCCATGCGCCGCACCGCCGCCGCGCTGGCCGTGGCCTGGCCCGCGGATCAGCCGGTCGGCCGCATGCTGGCCGGACTCGATCCCAATAGTCCCGCAGCACTCGTGCTCATGTCGGAGGCCACCGGCCTGCTGCGCGGCGCCGCGTACACCGTGGTGAACGGGTCGACGCCGGAGATTCTGGCGCACAGCGGGATCGGCGCGCCCTACGCGCACGTGACCGCTCCGCTGCGCCGCCTCGCCGACCGCTTCGCCACCGAGATCTGCCTGGCCCACTGTGCGGGAACGCCGGTGCCGCAATGGGTTCGGGACGGGCTCGAGCCGACCGCCGACACCATGAAGCGCACCGACGGCGTCTCGGGCAAGGTGGACCGCGCCTGCATCGACCTCACCGAGGCCAGCCTGCTCGCCCAACGACCCGACGCCGTGTTCGACGCGGTCGTCATCCGCGAGGCCAACGGCAACCGGCCCGCGGTGGTCTTCATCGCCGACCCTCCGGTGCTCGGACGCTGCACCGGCAGCCCGAAGGAAGGCGCGTCCGTCCGAGTGCGGCTCGTCTCCGCCGACCCGGTCACCCGCAAGGTCGGCTTCGCCTTCCCCGCTTGACTGCTCGCAGCGCGTTCACCGACGCCGTCACAGGCCTTCAGCGCCCTGCGCAGTCGTTGTCCCCTCGCGGACCGTTCGCGCTCTGCGCAGTCGCTGTCCCTTCGCGGATGGTTTGCCTGCTACGCAGCCGCTGTCACCGCGGCGCGCGCCGGAGTCACGAAGTCACCAGAGGCTGGTCGAAAGTGCTTCGGCGGCTTCAGGGTAGCGGGCAAGGGCGCGGTCGGCCGCGGCGTTCTCCGCGACGGTGAGACGGCGATAGACGTCCATGTCCTCGCCCGCGGCCTCGGCTTCCGCCGCGCGCGCGATGATCGCCGCGCCGGATTCGACCGCGTCGCGGTGGTCGCCGAGCACGGTTTGCAGGCGCTTGGCGCGACCGCCGAGATCGGCGGCGGACTCGCCGATGACCTGTTCGGCGGCCTCACACGAATAGCGTAAACGCTTGGCGCTCTTGCGAATATCGTGCAGCGCCTCGATGCGTTCCGGACCGGGCACGGTCGGCTCGTGCCGGATGAGCGCCGCCACCCGTTCGTGGTCGCGCAGCAGCACGACGCCGAAGAAGTCGGCGGCGGGCGCCGCGGCGCGGGCGGGGCGCAGTGGCGGGTCGGTGCGCCAGCGGGTCAGTCGCTCGCGCAACGCGCGATAGCGGTCGGTGTCGAGTGCGGTGAGCACCTCGGCGTGCGCGGCGTCGTAGCGTGCGCGTTCGGCGCCGACCAGGCGCTCGGCGACCACCTCCGGCACTTCCTCGCCCTGCTCGTCGAGCAGGTCGGCGAAGCGGTCGGCCCGCACCTCCGCGTCACGGGCGACGCCGAGGAGGGTAGCCAGCCACTTCAGCTCCGCGCCGATCTCGGCCGCCGGAGCCTTCTCGAACACGCCGCGATACGAGCGGAGTACGCTGCGCAGCCGTCGGGTGGCGACCCGCATCTGGTGCACCGAATCCGGTGCGTCCGCGCGCACCTCGGGCTCGGCGGCCAGCAACCGGTCGACGTCGTCCCGCAGCGCGGCGATCAGGGCTTCTCCGGCAGCGGCCGCCACGGCTCAGCCCACCTTCGCGAAGCCGTCGGTGGCGCGCACCAGCCGGTCGACGATGCCGGGCTCGTTGGCCGCGTGCCCCGCGTCGTCGACGATGTGCAGCTGCGAGCCGGGCCAGGCGCGGTGCAGATCCCAGGCGCTCACGGCCGGGCAGACGATGTCGTGGCGACCCTGCACGATGACGACCGGCAGGTGCGAGATCGCGTCCACATCACGAAGCAGCTGCCCTTCTTCCAGGAAACCGCCGTGCCGGAAGTAGTGGTTCTCGATGCGCGCGAAGGCCAGCGCGAACCGCGGCTCGCCGGTCTCGGCGACCCGATCCGGATGGGGCAGTAGCGAACTGGTGGAACCCTCCCACACCGACCACGCGATCGCGGCGGCCGTCGCCACCTCGGGATCGGGGGAGTGCAGCAGCCGGTGATAGGCCTCCACCAGATCCCCGTCGCGCTCGGCCTCCGGCACTGGCGCGAGGAATTTCTCCCACTCGTCCGGGTAGACGTAGCCCGCGGCGCCGTTGTAGTACCAGTCGATCTCCTTGCGTCGCAACAGGAAAATGCCGCGCAGCACCAGTTCGGTGACCCGCTCCGGATGCTTCTGCGCGTACGCCAGCGCCAGCGTGGACCCCCACGAGCCGCCGAAGACCTGCCAGCGGGCGACGCCGAGATGTTCGCGCAGCGCCTCGATGTCGGCGACCAGGTGCCAGGTCGTGTTGAGCGCGAGATCGGCGCCGTCGGCGATGTGCGGGGTGGACCGGCCGCAGCCACGCTGGTCGAACAGCACGATGCGGTAGGCCGACGGGTCGAAGAACTGCCGGTGGAACGGCGCGGTGCCGCCGCCGGGGCCGCCGTGCAGGAACACCACCGGCTTGCCCTCGGGATTGCCGCTGACCTCCCAGTACACCGACTGACCTTCGCCGACGTCGAGCATGCCCGACTCGTACGGCTCGATCGGGGGATACAGGGTGCGCATCACAGGCCGACGATGATCGAGGCCAGGTCCGGCGTCTGGAGCGCCTCGATGGCCTGCTGGCGCACGTCCGGGCAGCTCTTGGTGGTGACGGTGTCGACGACGGCCTTGTTGCCGAGCACGTCGATGCCGTTCTGCAGGCCCCACGGGTGCACGATCAGGTTGAGGCCGACCCGGCCCAGCGTGGGACCCTGCACCCGGAAGTTGGACAGCTCGGGGCGGATCGCGTCGCACAACTGTGTGGCGGCGGCGTCGGTGACCGTCGGGGTCGGCTTCTGGGTGCCGGTGGCCTGGACGGTCGTGGTCGCCGACGTGGGCGCCGAGGTGGTCGATCCCGTGCTACCGGTGGGCTCGGGGTTCCCGTTCGTCCCGCACGCGGCCAGTGTCGCGGCGGCGAACGCGGCGACCACCAGCGAGGTGCTGCGGAAAATCCAACGGCTGTGCGGCATCGGTACCTCTGCTCGTGTCGAGAATGTCGGCATCGAGTCTGCCATTGTTTGCCGCGCGCGGCCCGCACCGCTCGTTTCCGCGCCGCCCGACGCAGGAGCGCCGCCTACAACGAATCGAGCGGCGGGACAGGCAGTCCGCGCCGCTCGACCGGTCATTCGATCAGAAGCTGTGTTCGGGTCCGGGGAACGTTCCGCGGCGCACCTCGTCGGCGTAAGCCGCTGCCGCGGAGCGCAATTGGTCGCCGACCTCGGCGAAGCGCTTGACGAACTTGGCGGTCTTGCCGCTGGTGTAACCCGCCATGTCTTGCCAGACCAGCACCTGGGCGTCGCAGTCGGCGCCCGCGCCGATGCCCACGGTCGGGATGGTCAGCTTGCGGGTGACCTGCCCGGCCAGCTCGGCGGGAACCATCTCCATGACCACGGAGAACGCGCCCGCCTCCTGCACCGCGATGGCGTCGGCGATGAGCTGCTCGGCGCCGTCGCCGCGGCCCTGCACCCGGAAACCGCCGAGGGTGTTGACGCTTTGCGGTGTGAAGCCGATGTGCGCCATCACCGGAATACCGGCCGAGGTGATCAGCGCGATCTGCTCGGCGACTCGCTCGCCGCCCTCGAGCTTCACCGCGTGCGCGAGGCCCTCCTTCATGAACCGCGTCGCGGTCGCCAGCGCCTGCTGCGGGGAGGACTCGTAGGTGCCGAACGGCAGATCGGCCACCACCAGCGCGTGCGGTGCGCCGCGCACCACGCCGCGCACCAGCGGGATCAACTCGTCCACGGTGATGGGCACGGTGGTGTCGTAGCCGTACACCACGTTGGCGGCCGAGTCGCCGACCAGCAGTACGGGGATGCCCGCCTCTTCGAACAGGCGCGCGGAGGAATAGTCGTAGGCGGTGAGCATCGCCCAGCGCTCACCGTCGGCCTTCATCTGCTGAAGGTGGGGGACACGCGTCTTGCGCCGCGCCTTCTTGGTCTCGGCCGGAGCCGCGCCGTAGGCAGGGGTTTCCGCATCGGATACGGACATCATCGTCCCTTTCGTGTTGTCGCCTCGAGGCCCTGGCCGGGTCCCCGGGTCTTCTGACGGTTCCAGTGTGCCACCCGTCTCGGCGGTCGCTTAAGGGCGTCGATCGGTGCGATTGGTCACAGCGACGTGCGGTGGTTCGGGCGCACATGGCCGCTGTTCGCGGATGGGGGAGGAACCGCCTGGCAAACCCTTCCTGGCAGGATCGGAGTATGGGATTGCGGCGTGGGTGTGGTGTGCTGGTGGCGGCGGTGCTGACCATGGTCGCGGCCGGGTGCGCGATCGAGCGGGCGGAGCCGCGGGGGCCGATGCCCGCACCGCAGGCCGGGTTGGAGCGGTTCTACCAGCAGACGCCGGAGTGGGGGGAGTGCGCGGGGTTCGCGAGTGCGGATGATCGGTTTCCGCCGAACGCGCAGTGCACACGGATCACGGTGCCGGTGGATTACGCGGATCCGGCGGGGCCGACGGCGCAGGTCGCGCTGAGCAGGGTGCCCGCGTCGGGGGCCAAGATCGGTTCGCTGCTGATGAATCCGGGCGGGCCAGGGGTGTCGGGGTTGTCGATGTCGAGCATCGCGAATCGGACGCCGCTGTCGGAGCGCTTCGACCGGGTCGGGTTCGATCCACGCGGTGTCGGCGCGTCGACGCCCGCCATCGCGTGCCTGACGCCGCAGGAGGCCGACGCGGAGCGCGCCGAGCGCCCCGAGGACAACACGCCCGCAGGCATCGCGGCCTCGGAGGCGGAGAACAAGGAGTACGCGGACAAGTGCGTCGAGCGCACCGGTGACGAGCTGCTCGCGCATGTCGGCACCCGCGAGGTGGTCCAGGACATGGACGTGATCAGGGCGGTGCTCGGCGACCCGAAACTGACCTACCTCGGCTACTCGTACGGCACCAAGCTCGGCTCGCTGTACGCGGAGAAGTTCCCGGACCGGGTGCGGGCGCTGGTGCTGGACGGTGCGGTCGACTCCTCGCAGGATCCGGTCCAGGAGTCGCTGCGCCAGGCGGCGGGCTTCCAGACCGCGTTCGACGCTTACGCCCAGGCCTGCGCGACCGAACCGGACTGCCCGCTCGGCACCGACCCGGCCCAGGCCGTGGCCCGTTTCCGCGACCTGGTGAACCCGCTTGTGGACAGGCCCGCCGAGACTACCGACCCGCGCGGTCTCAGCTACAACGACGCCATGACCGGCGTCACCCAGACGCTCTACTCCGACGACCTGTGGCAGGTGCTGACCCTCGGCCTGGACGAACTGCGCGACGGCCGCGGCGACACCCTCCTGCAACTGGCCGACATGTACGACGGCCGCCGCGACGACGGCACCTACAACAACACCCAGGACGCCTTCAACGCCATCCGCTGCGTCGACGATCCGCGGGTCACCGATCCGGAGGTCGCGGGCCGCCAGGACACCGAGTACCGCAAGGCCGCCCCGTTCCTCGACGACGGCCGCGGCACCGGCCAGGCCCCGCTGGAGCTGTGCTCGAGCTGGCCGGTGCCCAACAGCGGCAACCCGCACCGGATCGCCGTCGAAGGTCTGCCGAAGGTCGTGGTGGTCTCGACGACCGACGACCCGGCCACGCCGTACCAGGCGGGCGTCGACCTGGCCGCCCAGCTGGACGCCGCGCTGATCACCTTCAACGGCAACCGCCACACCGCCGCGCTGGTGGCGGGCAACCAGTGCCTCGACTCCGCCGTGATCGCCTACCTGGTCGATCTGAAGGTTCCCGCGCCCGGCCTGACCTGCTGACGTCAAGTCGACTTGTCGCCACCCTCGGTGCCGGTCGGCGGCCGCACCGAAGTCGCCGGGGGTGTCCGGTGCGAACGGAGATCGGTGGTCATACTGTTCCGTGCGCACCCGCAGACGTTGTCGCTACAGCACTTCCGGAACGATCGGCGGCGAACGTCCCGGCGAACGCCGAATCCCGGGAGACTGCTCACCGACCGGTCCGCACGCCTGCGAACTTCGTCCCGAACGGCCCCTCGCGGACCCGAAACGCAATCCCGAGGCCGTACGTAACACGGATTTAACGCCAGGTGCTTACGCTCGCGGACATGGATCGCCAGAAGGAATTCGTGCTGCGGACGCTCGAAGAGCGGGACATCCGCTTCGTGCGGCTCTGGTTCACCGATGTCTTGGGCTACCTGAAGTCGGTCGCCATCGCTCCCGCCGAGCTCGAGGGCGCCTTCGAGGAGGGTATCGGCTTCGACGGCTCGGCCATCGAGGGCTTCGCCCGGGTGTCGGAGGCGGATATGGTCGCGCGTCCGGATCCTTCCACTTTCCAGGTGCTGCCCTGGGCCACCAGCAAGGGCCACCAGCACTCCGCGCGCATGTTCTGCGACATCACCATGCCCGACGGTTCGCCGTCCTGGGCCGACCCGCGCCACGTGCTGCGGCGGCAGCTGAACAAGGCGGGCGATGTCGGGTTCAGCTGCTACGTGCACCCCGAGATCGAGTTCTTCCTGCTGAAGAACGGCCCGCGGGACGGCACGCCGCCCGAGCCCGCCGACTCCGGCGGCTTCTTCGACCAGGCGGTGCACGACTCGGCCCCCAACTTCCGGCGCCACGCGATCGATGCGCTGGAGTCGATGGGCATCTCGGTGGAGTTCAGCCACCACGAGGGCGCGCCGGGTCAGCAGGAGATCGACCTGCGCTACGCCGACGCGCTGTCCATGGCCGACAACGTGATGACCTTCCGCTACCTGATCAAGGAAGTGGCCATCGACGAGGGCGTGCGCGCCACCTTCATGCCCAAGCCGTTCGCGCAGTACCCGGGCTCGGCGATGCACACGCACATGAGCCTGTTCGAGGGCGAGAACAACGCCTTCGCCGACCCCGACGACCCGATCAACCTCTCCGAGACCGCCCGCGCGTTCATCGCGGGCATCCTGGAGCACGCGCCCGAGATCAGCGCGATCACCAACCAGTGGGTGAACTCCTACAAGCGGCTCATCCACGGCGGCGAGGCCCCGACGGCGGCCTCCTGGGGCCGGTCGAACCGCTCGGCGCTGGTGCGCGTGCCGATGTACACGCCGAACAAGTCGTCCTCGCGGCGCGTCGAGATCCGCAGCCCAGATTCCGCCTGCAACCCGTATCTGGCATTCGCGGTGCTGCTCGCCGCGGGTATGCGCGGCATCGAGAAGGGCTACAACCTGCCGCCGGAGGCCGAGGACGACGTGTGGGCGCTGACCACCGCCGAGCGGCGCGCGATGGGCTTCCGCGAGCTGCCTGGCACCCTTGACGAGGCGCTGCAGGCGATGGAGCGCTCGGAGTTGGTCGCCGAAACCCTCGGCGAGCACGTCTTCGACTTCTTCCTGCGCAACAAGCGCCGGGAGTGGGCCGACTACCGCAGCCAGGTGACCCCGTTCGAGCTCAAGGAGTACCTCGGACTGTGACATAGACGCGCGGCCGGGGCATGTAGTTTAAGACTATGGTCCGGCCACCGTCTGCGCGCTCCGCTGTTCCCGGTGTCGGTCGGCTCGGATTGCTCGAGCCGACGGCCGCAGCCTCGCTGCGCGAATTGGGCTGGGACAACGTCGAAAGTATCCCGGTCCTCTGGTCGTTGTCCAGGGCGCCCGACGCCGACTTGGCACTGAGCACCCTGATGCGCCTCCGCGAGGGGCTCGGAAGCGACTGGGCCGCACTGGATTCCGCGCTGCGCACCAATAAGTCCTTGCGCGGCAGGCTTTTCGCGCTGCTCGGCTCGTCGAGCGCCTTCGGCGACCACATGGTGGCCGAGCCCGCCTCGTGGCAGCTGCTGCGCCGCGGGGACCTGCCGAAGCGCGAGGAAATTCTCGCGGATCTGCTCGACGCCATCGACGCGGTGCCCGAGGAAGGGCCCTACGCGGGCCCCATGTTGTTCCGGGCTGGGATCGCCGGACCCGAAGCGGTGGCGCTGCTGCGCAGACGCTACCGAGACCAGTTGATGCTGCTCGCCGCGCTGGATCTGGCCGCCACCGTCGAGAACGAGCCGGTGCTGCCGTATCAGACCGTCGGCAGGCATCTCACCGATCTGGCCGACGCGGCGCTCACCGCGGCGCTCGCGGTCGCGGTCGCGCGGGTCTGCAAGGACGGGCCGTGCCCGGTCCGGCTCGCCGTGATCGCGATGGGCAAAAGCGGTGCGTGCGAACTGAATTACGTCAGCGACGTGGACGTGGTGTTCGTCGCCGAACCCGCCGACGCCACCGCGACCCGGCTGGCCGCCGAGACGATGAGCGTGGGGAGCCTCGCCTTCTTCGAGGTGGACGCGGCGCTGCGCCCGGAGGGCAAGCAGGGCGCGCTGGTGCGCACCCTGGAATCGCATATCGCCTACTACAAGCGATGGGCGCGCACCTGGGAGTTCCAGGCGCTGTTGAAGAACCGGCCGATGACCGGCGACCTCGAACTCGGACATCAGTACCGGGACGCGGTGATGCCGATGGTCTGGACCGCCTCGGAGCGGCCCGATTTCGTCGCCGACGTGCAGGCGATGCGCCGCCGCGTGGAAGACCTGGTCCCCGCCGACCTGCGCGAGCGCGAACTGAAGCTCGGCCACGGCAGCCTGCGCGACGTCGAATTCGCCGTGCAACTCCTGCAATTGGTGCACGGCCGGGTGGACGAGTCGTTGCATGTGCAGGGCACCGTCGAGGCGTTGACCGCGCTAGCCGCGGGCGGTTACGTCGGCAGGGACGACGCCGCGAACCTCACCGCCTCCTACGAATTCCTGCGCCTGCTCGAACACCGCCTCCAGTTGCAGCGGCTCAAGCGCACCCACACGCTGCCCGCGGCCGACGACGAGGAGGGGATGCGCTGGCTGGCCCGCGCCGCGCACATCCGTCCCGACGGCAGGCAGGACGCGGTCGGCGTGCTGGCCTCCGAGATCCGCCGAAATGCCGTGCGGGTGCGTCGATTACACGCGAAACTGTTCTACCGTCCGCTGCTGGACGCGGTCGCGCGGATGGACTCCGCCGCGCTGCGGCTGAGCCCGGACGCCGCCATCCGGCAGCTGGCCGCGCTGGGTTACGCGGCGCCGGAGAACGCCCTCGGCCACCTCAAGGCGCTCACCGGCGGGGTCTCCCGCAAGGGCCGCATCCAGGCGCTGCTGCTGCCCACCCTGCTCGAATGGCTCGGCGACACACCGAATCCCGACGCGGGCCTGCTCGCCTATCGCCGAGTGTCGGAAGGGCTGGACGACCAGATCTGGTTCCTGCGTGAACTGCGGGACGAGGGTGCGATCGCGCAGCGGCTGATGATCGTGCTCGGATCCTCCGAGTACCTGCCCGATCTGCTGATCAACGCACCGGAAACGATTCGCATGTACGCCGACGGTCCCGGCGGCTCGCTGCTGCTCGGACCGCAGCCGGAAGACGTCGCGCGCGGCATCCTCACCGCGGCCGCCCGCTACGAGGATCCGAAACGCGCTGTGGCGGCGGCCCGTTCGCTGCGCCGCCACGAACTGGCGAGGGTCGCGTCGGCGGATCTGCTCGGCATGCTCGAGGTCCCTGAGGTGTGCCGTGCCCTGTCCTCGGTGTGGGTTGCGGTGCTGGAAGCATCGCTGGCGGCGGTGATCCGAGCGAGTGAGGCGGAGACCGGCGCGCCGGCGCCCGCCGATTTCGCGGTGATCGGCATGGGCAGGCTCGGCGGTATGGAGCTCGGTTACGGCTCCGACGCCGACGTGCTGTTCGTCTGCGACCCGCGTCCGGGCGAGGACGAGACCAAGGCCGTCAAATGGGCCATCGGCGTCGCCGAGAAGGTGCAGCGCCTGCTCGGCGCACCGAGCACCGACCCGCCGCTGCATGTCGACGCGGGCCTTCGGCCGGAGGGCCGCAACGGCGCGCTGGTGCGCACCCTCGCCGCCTATCGCGCCTACTACGAGCAGTGGGCGCAGCCGTGGGAGGTACAGGCGCTGCTGCGCGCCCACCAGATCGCGGGCGATCAGGAACTCGGGTTGCGCTTCCTGCACGTCATCGACAAGGTGCGCTACCCGGTCGGCGGCGTCTCGGCCGAGGCGGTGCGCGAGATCCGCCGCATCAAGGCCAGGGTCGATTCCGAACGTCTGCCCCGCGGCGCGAACCCCGCGACGCACACCAAGCTCGGGCGCGGCGGTCTGGCCGACATCGAATGGACCGTGCAGCTCATGCAGCTGCGCCACGCCCACGAGGTGCCCGCACTGCACAACACCTCCACACTGCAATCGCTCGACGTGATCGAGGAGACCAAGCTGCTCGACGCCGAGGACGTGGCGCTGCTGCGCGACGCCTGGCTCACCGCGACCAAGGCCCGCAACGCGCTGGTCCTGGTGCGCGGCAAGGCCACCGATCAGCTCCCCGGCCCGGGGCGTCTGCTCTCGGCGGTCGCGCGCGTGGCGGGGTGGCGCAACGACGACGGCAGCGAGTTCCTGGACAACTACATGCGGGTCACGCGGCGGGCGAAAGCGGTGGTGGAGAGGGTCTTCGGGGCCTGACGTAGGTCACTCGTCGACGTGCTGCATCCGGCAGACGAAATCGCGCAGGGCCTGGCGGTCCTCCTCCGGTCCCTGCCGTCCGCCCTCCACTGTCACCGTCACCCGGCTGCCAGCGGTCATCGGCAGCTCGTCCCACGCGACCGGCAGGACCAGAGCGTGCACGTCGCGCCCGCCGCAGCTGACGGTGATGCGCGAGCTGTAGCGACCCGCGATGTCCGCGAGTTCCTGGGCTTCGTCGGCGGACAGCGGCCCGGCGGCCGTGAATTCTTCGACGTACATCTGCAACCCCTTCCGCGACTGATGCCGCCAGTGTAGGAATTGTGCGGATCCTGTGGCGTTATGCGGCGCGAAAGGTTTCTCCAGGAGAACCCGCCTAGGGTCGGTCGCATGCGTGTTTGGGTGAACCGGGTGCTGCTCGGTCTGGGCTGGTGTGCCCTCGTCGTCGGAATCGCGGGTGTCGTGCTCTACTTCAGTTCCTGGCAGCGGCGGCTGCCGGTGCTCGTCGCCTCGGGGGCGTCGTATCTGATGCTGGGCGCGCTGGTGGGACTGCTGCTGTTCGTCGTCGCGCGAGGGTGGCGCAGCGCGGCCGCGGCGGGCGTCGTCGTGGTCGGGGTGTTGTGGACGCAGCTGCCGCTGTTCGTACCGGACGGGCGGGCGGCGAGCGGGCCGGAGATTCGGCTGCTCCAGTCGAATCTGCTGTTCGGTGGCGCCGACCTGCCCGTGGTGGTGCGGGAGGTGCGCGAGCGCCGCGTCGACGTGCTCACCCTCGAGGAGCTGACACCCGAATCGGCCGCGCGGCTGACCACCGAATTGGCCGGTGACCTCCCGTACCACTACCTGGAACCCGGGAAATGGGGCGCGGGCACCGGCATCTTCAGCCGATACCCGTTGCGCGACACCAGGAAATACGACGGATTCGTCATGAACAACCTCTCGGCGATCATGGAGCATCCGCAGCGCGGGCCCGTCGCCGTCTACGCCTTCCATCCGATGCCGCCGCCGCTGGACTTCGCGGCGTGGAGCTGGGAGATGCGCCGCATCCGCGAAATCCTCGACGCCCAAACCGGTCCGGCCGTAGTCGGCGCGGATTTCAATGCGACACGGGATCATTCGGCCTTCCGCGACCTGGTGCGCGGCCGGTTCGATTCCGCCGCCGACCTCGCGGGCGCGGGCCCGCTGCCCACCTATCCCACCGACCGATCCTGGGGACCGGTGATCGGGATCGACCACATCCTGGTCGCGGGCGGTACGGCCGAGGAGATGGAGAGCCTGTCGATCCCCGGATCGGACCACCGCGCGGTATTCGCGCTGCTGCGCCTCGACGCCTGAGCATCCGATCTGCCGTTCCCACACCCCGTATGCACGCCCCACATAGGCGTCGTCTGTGTGAGGCGTGCGCAAGGTGTGTGGCGTCGCACCGGCGCGTAGGTGGTGCGCGCGTGGATGCTTGTGTGGTCGCGCTTGAAGTGAGGGCGCGCAATGGGATACGCGTCCGCGGGAATCAGCGATTACCATGTGAACGCTCGACCGGCGGTGTGGGTAGACCACCGTCCGGCGGCGGCGCGGGCGGGTGCCCGCGCAGGACCGGGGAGGAAGACCTGATGAGGACCAAACGGCTGCGGTTCGCCGCTATCGCGGTGCTGGCGGCGGTCGGCGCGACGCTCGCGGGGTGCGGGAGTTCGCAGAACACGACGAGCTCGGAGAACGCCGCCGCCATCGATCCGAACAACCCGTGGATGGTCGCGGGCGCGGCCACCAGCACCGGGCCGAGCGGCCCGCGTCCCGGCGTCCCCGACGCGCCGCTGACCGCGGAGAACGGCGACGGTGGACCGGTCGACCGGCTCGCCCTCAATGCCATCGCCGACATCGAGGAGTTCTGGAAAGCCGAGTACGCCAAGACTTTTCCCGGCGCCTTCAAGCCGGCGAACAAGTACATCTCCTGGGACGCGCGCGCCCCCAAAGAGCAGTCGGTGAAGTTCTGCAAGACCGACACCTACAAGCTGGTCAATGCCGCCTACTGCGGGCTCGACCACACCATCGGCTGGGACCGCAGGGTGCTGCTGCCGCTGCTGGAGGACAAGTACGGTCCGATGTCGGTGGTGATGGTGCTCGCGCACGAGTACGGCCACGCCATCCAGGGGCAGGCCAAGATCGCCGGTCTGTTCACCGGCGGACTGGTCAAGGAGCAGCAGGCCGACTGCCTGGCGGGTGTGTTCCTACGGCACGTCGCCGAGGGCGATTCCCCGCACTTCACCATGAACATGACCGACGGATTGGACGGCGTGCTCGGCGCCACCATCGCGGTGCGCGACACCGATCCCAGCGATCCCGACAACGTGCACGGTTCGGCGTTCGAGCGGGTGACCGCCGTGCAGCTCGGTTACACCGACGGCGCCGAGGCGTGCAAGAAGATCGACAGGAAGGAGATCGAGCAGCGCCGCGGCGGTCTGCCCGTGACCTTCGAGGTGGACGACGAGGAGAGCCAGCAGCTCCCGGTCGACCAGGCCTCGCTGACCAGCGTGAGCCAGGCGCTGCTGAAGAACTTCCCGATCGCCGACGCGCCGCAGTTCGATTACTCCGGCGTGGTGCGCAACTGCTCGAAGGTCACCACCACCGAACCGGTGTCGTACTGCCCGAGCTCGAACAAGATCGGTACCGATGTTCCCGACCTGGCCGAGCGCGGCGGTCCGCTCGACGGCGACGACGAGCCGTTGTCTGCCGTCGTGCAGGGCGATTACAACGCCTTCGTGGTGTTCGTCTCCCGCTACATGCTCGCCGTCCAGCAGGACCGCAAGCTTTCGCTGACCGGCGCGGAGACCGCGGGCTTGCGCACCGCCTGCCTCAGCGGCGCGTTCACCACCAAGCTGAGCGAGCCGACCAGCGACCCGCGCCTGTCGGCGAACGACCTCGACGAGGCCGTCTCCGGCCTGCTCGCCGACGGGCTCGCCGCCGCCGACGTGGACGGCAAGGTCGTCAAGAGCGGCTACCAGCGGCTCGAGGCGTTCCGCACCGGCGTGCTCGACGGCGAGCAGGCTTGCATGACGAAGTTCAAGTGAGCCGTTCCGCCGCGGCCGGACCTATCCGGTCGCGGCGGGCAGCGCGCGCAGCGAGCTGAGCGTGGTCGCCAGCGCGCGGGCGGCCTCGGCGCCCTTGGTCACGAAGTGCCCGGTGAAGTAGTCGACGTGCTCGCTGTGCTCATGGAAGTGGTGCGGGGTGAGCACCACCGAGAAGACCGGCACGTCGGTGTCCAGCTGTACCCGCATCAGCCCGTCGATCACGGCCGAGGCCACGAAATCGTGCCGGTAGATGCCGCCGTCGACCACCAGGGCGGCGGCCACGATCGCCGAGTACTTGCCCGACTGGGCGAGCCGCTTGGCGTGCAACGGAATCTCGAACGCGCCCGGCACCTCGAACACATCGATGGTGGCCGGGTCGAAGCCGAGGTCGGTGTACTCGGCGGTGAAGCCCTCCAGGGCCTTGCCGACGATCGAGCTGTGCCAGGTGGCGCGGACGAACGCGACGGATCCGGTTGGTGTGGTTCCCATGACCGGATCTTACGGCTGAGTAACGTGCGCCTCCAGCCATGCCACCACATCGGTGAGCACTCGATCCTGCTCCGGCTCGTTGAAGATCTCGTGGTAGAGCCCCTCGTAGCGGATGACGGTCAGGTCCTTCGACCCCGCCTCGCGCTCGATCAGATCCGTGCTGGACGGCGCGGCGAGGGCGTCCGCGGTGCCGTGCATCACCAGCAGCGGAACGGTGAGCTTGTCCAGCCGCCCCTTGACCGTGGCGGTCGCGTTCAGGATCTCGGTGCCGGTGCGCGCGGGCAGCTTCCCGCGGTAGACCAGCGGGTCGGCGTCGTAGGCCGCGACCACCGCGGGGTCGCGGCTGATCATCGACGAATCCAGTTTCAGCACACCCAGATTCGGCGTCAGCTTGGACAGCACCGGCGCCACCAGTCGCTGCACCGGGTTGCCGACCTCGATGTCCAGCGGCGGCGCGGAGAGCACGATGCCCGCCACGTCGATCGGCGCGCGGGTGGCCAGGTAGAGCACGATCAAGCTGCCCATCGAGTGCGCGAGCAGGAACCTCGGCACGTCGGGGTGTTCGCGGGCGGCGATGTCGAGCATGCCCTCGACGTTGTCGGCGGAGCCGTCCATCGAGCCGATGTTCGCCTTGCTGCCCGCCGACTTGCCGTGGCCGAGGTGGTCGAGCGCGTAGACCGCGAAACCCGCTTCGGCCAACCGCTTCCCGACGTGGCCGTACCGGCCGGAATGCTCGGCGATACCGTGCACCAGCACGATCGCCGCCTTGGTCGTGGTCTCGGGAAGCCAAGCGCGCCAAGCGATCCGGCTGCCCGTGCCCTCGAAATCGCCATCCTCGGTGCGGGTCACCTGCGCTCCTCTCGGGTCGATCCGTGCGCGAGTTCCTCGATCAACCGTCGATTGAACTCGATGAGCCGAGCGTAGTTCACCCGGGAGATGCGCTCGTCCGTTCCGTGGATTGTCGCCAGGTCGGCCTGGGTCAGCACGATCGGCGCGAAGTTGCACCGGGTGGCGGCGAGGTCGTCGTAGTGGCGTGAGTCGGTGGCGCCGGGCACCAGGCCGGTGGTGACCGCGATGCCGGGAACGATGCGCTCGGCGAGCTTGGCGATCAACTCGAACGCCGGGCCCGGCGCGGTGGTCCGCGACGGTTCCGACGACATCCCGACCAGCTCGAGCTGCACGCCGGGATCGCGAATCACCTTGCGGCAGTGCGCGAGCACCCCGGCCACCGAATCGCCGGGCAGGATGCGGAAGTTGACGAGCGCCTCGGCGCGCTGGGGCAGCACGTTCGCCTTCACCCCGCCGCTGATCACGGTCGGTGCGGTGGTGGTGCGCACCAGCGCCTCGGTCTGCGGACGGGCGGCCATGATCCGGGTGATCATGGGCCCCGCGAGACCGGCGATCCCGAGCAGCCGCCTGCGCGTCTCCGGCATCGCCGCGCGCAGGCGGGACAGCATGTCGGCGATCACCGGCGTCAGCCGCAACGGCATCGGATGGTCCTGGACCCGTCCCACCGCCCTGGCGATCCGGCCGACGGCGGTCTGCCTGCCCGGCATCGAGGAATGCCCGCCCGTCTCCTGGACCCGCAGCCGCACGGTGGCATAACCCTTCTCGCCCAGCATGATCGAGGCCACCGGCCGGTCCACGCCGTCGGCGACTCCCTCGGTGATGACACCGCCCTCGTCCAGCAGCAGATCCGCGCGGACCCCGCCCTTCCGCAGGTGCTCCGCCATCCGGACGGCGCCTTCGTCGCCGAAGATCTCCTCGTCGTGCCCGAACGCGAGGTAGACGGTGTGCCGGGGTCGCAGGCCCGCTGCCAGCGCGGCCTCCACCGCCTCCAGGATGGCGATCAGCCTGCTCTTGTCGTCGATGGCGCCGCGACCCCAGACGAACTCCTCGTCCACGACGCCGTCGAACGGCGGGTGCGTCCACCGGCGCGCGTCGTCGACCGGCACCACGTCTTGGTGGGCAAGCAGGATCGCGGACACCCGATCCGGCTCCGCGCCCGGCCAGCGGTAGAGCCTGCTGTGGCCGAAGAGTTCGAGTTCGAGTTCCGCGTGCACCAGCGGGAACGAGCGCTCCAGATGCGCGGCGAGCTGTTCGAAGGCTTCGTCGGCGGCGCCGGTCGAGTCCTCGGTGGAGACCGTGGCGCAGCGCAGGGCCGCGGCGAGCCGCTCGGCGACGCGGTCGTCGACGTCGGCGGGGGTGGTCTCCGGCGTCATCGGGCGCCGGTGGGGTTCGTGAGCATCACTGCATTCTTCAACACTCGGAGCGGGAAGGCAGACCGGCCGGTCGGTGTGCCTTCTCGGTCACCGTGTCGTCGGCAGGTCGATGGCGGTAGCCGGGTTGTTCAAGAGGTCCGGGTCGATCGGGAAGGTCTTCTCCGCGCGCCACCTGGCGTGCCAGTCGGGTGTGCCGCCAGGGAGGTCGGGGCTGCGCGGTGTGGTGAGCGCTGGCAGTTCGAGTCGCGCGGAATGCACGGTGACGACCGCGTTGCTCGGCGCGTGCGACCACACGTCGTCGATCACGTCGGTGATCTTCGCGCCGAGCCGGTGTCCCGCGGCCAGCGGCCAGTCCTGGCCCAGCAGCCGGATGTCGGTGTCCGGACGAACCGGGGCGACGCCACGGGTGATGATGGTGGCGCGGCCGTCCGGAGCGATGTCGTAGAGCTCGACGGTGACCGTGGCGGACTCGGGACCCGCGAGCTGGAGCTTCGCCGTCGCGACGCCGGACAGGTGCGTCGGTTCCGTCAAAGGTTGTGATACCGACCAGATCTCGCGGTCGCGGCCCGGCAGCAGCCCACGGTCGGTATAGGAGCCGGTACGCAGCTGCACGGTGACGCGCTCGGAATCCGTGGGTGGCCAGGCGGTTTCGGAACGCCACCCGCCGTCGAACTGGTTGACCCTGATCGTCGGCCCGGGCACCTCGACGTCCTTGCCCGCGACGTGCCGGTCGAAGAACGCCATGAGCTCGGCGTCGAAAAACGGTGTGCCGCACTTCTCGTGGCAGTCGGTGTGACCCCACTGGCCGAACCAGGCGCGGTGTTCGCCGGGGCCGAGGCCTTGCCACATCTCGAAGACGCGATCCGCCCGCGTGTTCCCGTCGAGGAAGCCCTGGCTGACGAACAGCGGAATGGTGTTGCCGCGCAAGTCGTCGACGAGGTCGCGCTCGATCCATCCGGGATTGGCGGCGTCGTGGTCGGTGGTGAGGTCGACGTAGCGCTCGGCGCAGCCCGGCGGCATACTCACGGCGTTGGCCTGGTATTCGGGGGAGTCGCCCCAGTGCGCCGGGGTCGAGGCGATCGCGAGATGCTCCAACCCGACCTGGTCGGCGGGACGGATGCCGTTGTCGGTCACCGGTTTTCCGGAGAACTTCCAGGAGACGCCGCGCATGTACAGGTAGGAGTACGGGTCGACCACCGGCGCGAACGCGGCTACCGCCGCCAGCCCCTTCGGCTTGGCCGCCAGCGCCAGCATGCCCGTCCATGCCTCGTAGGAGGTGCCGGTCATGCCGACCCGCCCGGTCGACCACGGCTGGGCAGCCGCCCATTCCACCGCGGTCGCCACATCCGACCGCTCGCCGGGCCCGCCGTAGTCCGGACAGCCGTTCGAGCCGCCGAACCCGCGCAGATCCACCAGCACGTAGGTGTAGCCCGCGCGCAGCGCCTGCTCGACCGGCAGGTTCTCGACCGACGGCCCGCCCTCGGGCAGCGGATGGGTCAGGTAGGCCAGGTGCGAGCGGTACGGACTCACCGTGAGCAGCACCGGCGTCTTGGCGTCGTCGGCGATGCCGGGTGGACGCAGCACGTCGGCGTGCAGGCGAGTGCCGTCCGGGGTGGTCAAGAACGTCTGCCACCAGGTGAACGGAACGTCGGGCGGCTCGGCCACAGCGGGCATCGCCATCCCAAGCATCAACGCCACCCCGGCTACGACCCGCGCCACCACAGAACCCACTCGCACCAGAGGACTATGGTGTGTCACCTGGGCTTGCGTCCAGCCCCGGAATCTGGGGTGCGGAGGGAAATGTCGCCGTCCAGGTCGAGTCAACGGTGGTGGGTGCCCGAGACCCGCCGCGGAAGGTTCTCCGAGGGGCACCGGCTGGTCATCGCCCGCGATCGGCAGCTGCCTGGCGGCCAGTGCAGGCGTCCAGCCGTCGCAGAGCCTGCGGGGTCGTCGAGATCACCTGCGGCGTCATCCGGCGGCGAGAGTTGTTGCCGAAGTGCATCAATCTCGCGAACCTTGCGTCGCGCCAAAAAGATTCACTCTGGTGTCTCAGCCAGGTCGGCGTATGATCGTGCTCCAGTGCGATCGACCGGGGGAAGTATGAGCGAGCCGGTGACCACGGATTGGGACCGATTCGTGCAGGCACTGGCCCGTTGTCTGGCCCAACTGCCCTCGCGCGCGACGCTGATCATCGCCGCGCCCGGCAACCGCTACGTCCAATTCGTGCAGTACGACATCAAGCTGTCCGCCGAACTCGCGGGCAATCGCTATCTGGACCAGCCGATGTCGTCGGACGCCGAGCGAATGCTGCGCGAACTCGGTTGGCAGGAACCGGTTTCCCGGCGCGAGATCGACAACTGGCAGCGCAGCCTCTTCTGGCCGCTCGCCGACAACGTGCTGCTCGAATTCGCCCGATCCGTCGCCCTCGGCCTGCACCACGCGCTCGGTGTCGCAGCGCCCACCGAACTGCGCGCCATGGGCTGGACCGAAGCCTCCGGCGACCTCGATCTCACCGTCCTCGGCCTCGTTTCGAAACCCAGCACGCACAACTGAACACCACCGAGCCCCCGCCACCCGTGTGGCGAGGGCTCGGGATCGGGACGTGTCAGCTGACGAGGTTCTTGCGCAATTTCAGGATCGTGCCCGGATCGAGGCCGAGTCCCTGGGTGAGGAACTTGCCGAAATCGCCGTAGCTCTGCTCCATCTGCTGGATCGCGGTGTCCAGGTAGGCGTCGCGCACCTCCTGCAGTGGGATCAGCAGGTCCGGATTCTGCATCAGCCCAGCTTGTTTCACCTGCTCGCGAAGTTTGGCGTCGGCGGCCGCGCGGTACTGGTTGGACAGCAGGTAGTCCTGGCGCGCGGTGCGTTCCGGCACGCCGACCGCGCGCAGCACCACGTAGGTGAGCCAGCCGGTGCGGTCCTTGCCCGCCGTGCAGTGGTAGAGCGTCGCCCGGTCGGAGTTCGCCAGATCGCGGATGGTCTGCCCGAATGCATTGCGGGAGGCGTCACTCAGGAAGCTGCGATACACCCCGGCCATGATCTGCTCGGCCCGTCCGTTGCCGAGCAACTCCTCCTGCTTCTGCGGATCCCGCGACTGGATCGCCTGCAACATCTGCTGGAACAGACCGGTGTCGTCGATCGGCCGCGCCACCGCCTGGACTCCCGGGGGCAGCTTGTCTCGTCCGGCGAACTGCACCTCGGCCGGAGTCCGCAGATCCACGGCCGCACGCAAATTCAGCGTCCCGAGCTTCTGCACGTCCGCGTCGGTCAACTTCTCCAGCGAATCGGCCCGAAACGCCTTGCCCGACTTGACCCTTGCCCCGTCATACGTCCGATACCCGCCGATATCCCGAACATTGACGGCCCCCTGCAAGTCGATCCGCGTCGCCGACGCCTCGACCGTCGGCTCGGCCACCGCGCTCGGCGGAAGGGGAGTGGAAACGAGGGCCAGCGCACTGAACGCCGCACCGATGAGAGCAATGAAAGAAATCTTCATGCGAGGCGACACTAGAACGCGTTCTAAGGAACCTCTCAGCTTCCCGCCCAACCCACCCACTCACCGGGAACCCCAACCCGCCCAACGGGATCGGGTGTTTCCGCCACACAGCCGCGCCGCTGCCCGGCTACTTCCAGGCACACCTCCGCGGTTGTCGCCGCTATCGGCTTGGAGCTTGCGCGGACTCTTTCGCAGCCGTCAGCGACAGGACGATATCCCGAAAACGGGACGAGCCCTCCCGCACCGAAGTGCGGAAGGGCTCGAAACGTCTTGCCGTACGACGACTTACACGTCGAAGTACAGCTCGAACTCGTACGGGTGCGGACGCAGGTTCACCGGCGCGATCTCCTGGGTGCGCTTGATGTCGATCCAGGTCTCGATCAGGTCCGGGGTGAAGACGTTGCCCTCGGTGAGGTAGTCGTGGTCCTGCTCGAGGCGGTCGATGACCGACGCCAGGCTGGTGGGGGCCTGCGGGATGTTCTTGGCCTCCTCCGGCGGGAGCTCGTAGAGGTCCTTGTCGACCGGGGCCAGCGGCTCGATCTTCTTCTTGATGCCGTCCAGGCCGGCCATCAGCATGGCGGCGAAGGCCAGGTACGGGTTGCCCGAGGAGTCCGGCGCGCGGAACTCGATGCGCTTGGCCTTCGGGTTGTTGCCGGTGACCGGGATGCGGACCGCGGCGGAGCGGTTGCGCTGCGAGTACACCAGGTTGATCGGGGCCTCGTAGCCCGGAACCAGACGGTGGTAGGAGTTCACGGTCGGGTTGGTGAACGCCAGCAGCGACGGCGCGTGGTGCAGGATGCCGCCGATGTAGTGACGCGCGATGTCCGACAGACCGCCGTAGCCGGCCTCGTCGTGGAACAGCGGCTTGCCGTCCTTCCACAGCGACTGGTGCACGTGCATGCCCGAGCCGTTGTCACCGAAGAGCGGCTTCGGCATGAAGGTGACGGTCTTGCCTTCCTGCCACGCGGTGTTCTTCACGATGTACTTGAACAGCTGCAGGTCGTCGGCAGCGTGCAGCAGGGTGTTGAAGCGGTAGTTGATCTCCGCCTGGCCCGCGGTGCCGACCTCGTGGTGGCCGCGCTCGAGCTCGAAGCCCGCGTTCTGCAGGTTGGTCGAGATCTTGTCGCGCAGGTCGACGTAGTGGTCGTACGGCGCGACCGGGAAGTAACCACCCTTGTTGCGGACCTTGTAGCCGCGGTTCGGGGTGCCGTCGAGGTTGAACTCGGCGCCGGTGTTCCAGGAGCCGGAGATCGAGTCGATCTCGTAGAAGGCGCCGTTCATGTTCGACTCGTAACGGATCGAGTCGAAGATGTAGAACTCGGCCTCGGGGCCGAAGTACGCGGTGTCGGCGATGCCGGTCGACCGCAGGTACTCCTCCGCCTTGCGCGCGATGTTGCGCGGGTCGCGGGAGTAGGCCTCGCGGGTGAACGGGTCGTGGACGAAGAAGTTCAGGTTCAGCGTCTTGGCGGCGCGGAACGGGTCGATGCGCGCGGTGGTGTAGTCGGGGAGCAGGAGCATGTCCGACTCGTCGATCGACTGGAAGCCGCGGACGGACGAACCGTCGAACGCTAGACCCTCTTCGGCAAGGTCGGCCGTGAAGGCCTTGGCCGGGATCGAGAAGTGCTGCTGCACACCGGGAAGATCGCTGAAGCGGATATCGACGTACTCGATGTCCTCTTCCTTGATGTACTGGATGACCTCATCGGCCGTGCTGAACGTCACTTGTTCTCCTTACGGATCGGTTCCCAGCCAGTGTCGATTGCATGGGTTCGTCGCGACCAGACGCTATGGATGCGGTGTTTCCCTACAGTCAAGGCTGTGTTTCGCCAGTGTTACACGTGCGCCTGGTCGAGTGGCGATGGCCACCCGGGCTCGACAAGCATGGTAGTCCTGCTGTTCGCGACGCGTCCTGTGAGGCTGAACTCCCGTCGGCGAACCGCGGTAGCCGCATGTCAGGCGCCGTCGGACGCAGTACGTCCACAAACCTGCGCCGGGCCGAGGGCGGGGGAGGCGGCAGCCTATTCTGGAGGCCATGGCGCGTATCACCGGATCCTGGCTTTCCGGACCTTCGGCGGACCCCGGTGACCCGGCTACGCCCGAGTTTCCCGGCGAACACCTCGGTCTGCCCCGCGATGGCGCCGGTTCGCTGGCCGGGATGGGCCGCCGGATCGCCGCGCTGTTCGTCGACTGGATGATCGCCGTCGGCGTCTCGGCGCTGATCGTGCGCGGGGTGAACGCCAACCTCCCGCTGCTCATCTGGTTCGTCATCGGCGTCGCCGCGGTCACGCTGTTCGGCTTCACGCCGGGGCAGTACTTCCTGCGGTTGCGGGTGGTGCGGATCGATGCGGCCGCGCCGGTCGGGTTCGTGCGAGCGTTGGCCCGCCAGGTGTTGCTGATTTTCGTGGTGCCCGCGTTGTTCACCGATGGTGACGGCCGGGGTATGCACGATCGGGCGACGGGGACAGCGCTGGTGAAATCGCGCTGACGCGCAGACGCTGAGGCCAGCGCTGGGTCAAGGCTGACCCTGCCGCTGAGGCGAACGCTTGCGGATCGGCGACCAACGCCCCCTGACCTGGGCTGGTCGTGACGAACGGCTGTTTCGGGCCGTCGCCAATGTCATCCGTCTCAGCTGGCCGCTGCTTCCGGCCCGGCGTTCGCTACTACCGCCGCGCATATGACGGCATCCGAAGGCGAAGGCGGCGGGCTGGAGCGCGTGAACGCGGCGGGCTCGAGGCTGGACGGCGGCGGAGGGGTGCTGCTGGGTCGAGCGGACCTCAGTCGACGAGATAACGCAGCATCACCGCGGTGTCGAAGTGCCTCGTCTCGGCCAATCGAAGCGGGATGCGTTTGTCCAGTGCTGGGAACAGCGGTGTGCCGCCGCCGAGCACTACGGGCAAGACGAACAGCTGGTACTCGTCGATGAGCCCGTGCGGCATCAGCGAGGCCGCGAGGCTCGCGCCACCGACTTCGATGACGCCCTCGCCTCCGGCCTTGAGCCTGCGGACCTCCTCGACCACGTTCTCGCTGATCAGCGTGCTGTTCCAGCGGACCTCGGTGAGCGTCCGGGACACGACGACCTTCGGCTTCTCCGTCCAGAGCCTGCTGAACTCACGCTGGATGCGTGGCGCGTCCTCGGGCACGTGCGGCCAGTACTCGGCCATCAGCTCGTACAGGCGACGCCCGTGCAGCGAGATCTCGATCTCGCGGTAGCGGTCGTTGTGGAACTGGTGCAACTCGTCGTCCGGGTTGGTCCAGTCGATGCTGCCGTCGCGGTCGTTGATGTAACCGTCGAGGGACACGCTGAACCCGTAGATCAGTTTCCTCATGACGGGTAGACCTCCTACGCGCTCGAAACTCATCGGCGTTCACCGGACGATTGGCCGCCCGGTCGCGCGGAGTGACCACTGCCGAGTTCAGTCTCCAGCGCGTGGTCTCGAGACCACGGAAATGGCGAAGGCCCGCGTCCCGAGCTGTGGAACGCGGGCCTCTCGAAACCGAACTCAGCGCCTGCGAATGGTGCGCTGCACCCCGCGCATCTTGGCGCCCGCGGGCATCGGACCCTTCGGCAGCGCGGGCCCGCTGCGCGAGCTGAGGGCGGCGAGCCGACCCTCGATGTTGTCGATGCGCTTGGTGTCGATGTTGCGCGGCAGCTTGGTCAGGTAGCGCTGGAGTTCCTTCAGCGGGACCTGGCCCTCCTCGTTGCCGATGATGACGTCGTAGATCGGGGTGTCGCCGATGAGCCGCGCGGTGCGCTTCTTCTCCTGGGCGAGCAGCGCCTTGAGTCGCTGCGGCGAACCCTCACCGACGAAGATCACGCCGGGCAGGCCGATCACGCGGTGCACCGCGTCCAGTTGGGTGGTCGCCGCGACGCCGTTGCTGACCCGCCACTTGCCCTGCAGGTTGTCCAGCACCCACGCGGCCGCGCCCGCTTGGCCCTCGGCCTTGGCGTAGACGTTCTTCTGCACGCGACGCCCGAAGACGATGAACGCCACCAGTACGCCGA
The DNA here is from genome assembly GCF_040654315.1 of Nocardia sp. NPDC050713. NCBI lineage: Bacteria > Bacillati > Actinomycetota > Actinomycetes > Mycobacteriales > Nocardiaceae > Nocardia > Nocardia sp. NPDC050713. Next base: position 64,208 of record NZ_JBFAHS010000014.1, read on the forward strand.
GCAGGATGCCGACCGGAAGCAGGAACCACTGCAGATCGAAGATCAGGCCGATCACCAGGAACAACACGGTGATGCCGAGCACCGCGCCGATCATCAGGGGCAGCAGGAGCTTGTCTTCCTTGCGCTGCATCTGGAACGCCTGCCAGAGCTGCTGGCGCCGCTCCTTCGACGCCTTCTTGCGCGCCGCCTTCGCCGCGGCCTTCGCTTCCTTCGACGGGTTACCGCCCTTGCCTGCTGCCATGTGTTTCAGAATAGTGGCCGCCGAGCCCACCATTTGCGCCGGGACGGCGGTCGGATTCAGCCCTTGCCGTTTTCCCGGAGCGCCCCCGCGATCTGCGATGGCATCGCCTCGTGCCGCGCGTAGGTCCGGCTGAAATCCCCGGTCCCGTGCGACAGCGATCGCAGGTCGATCGCGTAGCGGCTGAGTTCCAATTCCGGCACCTCGGCGCGGATCCTGGTGCGACCGGTCCCGTGCGGTTCCGTGCCGAGCACCCGTCCGCGACGGCTCGACAGATCGCTCAACACCGGCCCGAGGTAGTCGTCGGAGACCACCACCCAGACCTCGGCGAACGGCTCCAGCAAATCGATGCCCGCGACGGCCGCCGCCTCACGCAACGCCAGCGCGCCCGCGGTCTGGAACGCGGCGTCGGACGAGTCGACCGAATGCGCCTTGCCGTCGAACAGCGTGACCCGCACGTCCACCAGCGGATACCCCGCGGCCACCCCGCGCGCCGCCTGCGCACGCACGCCCTTCTCCACCGAAGGGATGAACTGGCGCGGCACCACGCCGCCGACCACCTTGTCCACGAACTCGATCCCCGAACCACCCGGCAGCGGCTCCACCTCGATCTCGCACACCGCGTACTGCCCGTGCCCGCCGGACTGCTTGACGTGCCTGCCGCGCGCTGTCGCCTTGCCCGCGAACGTCTCCCGCAGCGCGACCTTGTGATCGACGGTGTCCACCTGCACTCCGAACCGGGTGCGCAGCCGCTCCAGCGCGACATCGCGATGCGCCTCGCCCAGACACCACAGCACCAATTGGTGTGTCTGGCTGTTGTTTTCGACGCGCAGGGCCGGATCCTCCGCCGCCAGCCGCGCGAGCCCCTGCGAGAGCTTGTCCTCGTCGGCCTTGCTGTGCGCGCGAATCGCGATGGGCAGCAACGGATCCGGCATCGGCCACGGTTCGATGACCAGCGGCTTGCCGGTGCCGGAGAGGGTGTCGCCGGTCTCCGCGTGACCGAGCTTGGTGACGCACGCGATGTCACCCGCGATGGCCTCGCCCAGCGGGCGCTGCTGCTTGCCGAAGGGCGCTGTTACCGCACCGACGCGCTCGTCCACGTCGTGATCCGGGTGCCCGCGATCGGCCAGTCCGTGCCCGCAGACGTGCACGGTGTCGTCGGCGTGCAGGGTGCCGGAGAAGATCCGCACCAGCGAGATCCGGCCGACGTACGGGTCCGACGCGGTGCGGATGACCTCCGCGGCAAGCGCGCCGCTCGGGTCGCAGGCCAGCGGGGTCGGTGCTGCGCCGTTGGTGGCGGGCGCCGCCGAGACGATGTGCTCGGTCGGGGGCGGGAAACCGCCGGTGATCAGGTCGAGCAACTCCATCGTGCCCAGGCCCTGCCGCGCGCCCTCCGGCGCGGGTGCGCCGAACAGCACCGGGTGGAAACTGCCGCGCGCCACCGCGCGCTCCAGATCGGCGACCAGTGTGTCGAGCTCGATGGGCTCGCCGCCGAGGTAGCGCTCCATGAGCGACTCGTCCTCGCTCTCGGCGATGATGCCCTCGATGAGCCGATTGCGCGCCTCGTCCAGCTCCGCGGCCTGCTCCGCCGACGGCTCGCCGCGCACTCCTTCACCGGAGGCGTAGTCGGCCACGCAGTTGGGCAGCAACTCGATCAACCCTGTCACCGGCCGATGACCGTCCGCGCCGCGCGGCCCGTATACCGGCAGGTGCAGCGGCAGGATGTTCTCCGACGCTCCGCCGCCGAGCACGTCACGGCACGTCTGCACCATCTCGTCGAAGTCCGCGCGCGCGGTGTCCAGGTGCGTGATCACGATCGCCCGCGGCATGCCGACGGCCGCGCACTCCTCCCACAGCGCGCGCGTCGCCCCGCTCACCCCCTCCGCGCCCTCGGCCGCCGAGATGACGAACAACGCCGCGTCCGCCGCGCGCAACCCGGCCCGCAACTCGCCGACGAAATCCGCGTATCCCGGCGTGTCCACCAGGTTGACCTTCACCTCCTGCCACGCCACCGGCACCACCGACACCTGCACCGACCGGTGCTGCCGATGTTCGATCTCGTCGTAATCCGACAGCGACGTGCCGTCCTCCACCCGCCCCGCGCGATTCACCGCGCCCGCCGTCAGCGCCATCGCCTCGACCAGCGTCGTCTTCCCCGCCCCGCTGTGACCGACCAGGACCACATTTCGAATGCGTTCCGGCCGATCCACCGTCACCACTCTGCCGTTGCCTCCGGCAGGTCCACTCGATTTGTCCACCATGTGTCACGCTTCCTCGCCTCGACACCGCGGTTGTATCGAGCTTCCCACCATCGGGAGGTGTGCGTCCACGAATCGGGGGAGAAGGGCGAGGAGCTGTGCCGAAGGTCCGTGGTGATCGACGATCGCATCGGTTCCTTCCGCCGATGGACTCGTACCCGACAGCCGTCGCAGCGCCCGATCGGCGCGACGGGCGGGCCGCAAGGTCGCTGACGGCGGCAACTGGCCGCTCGTACCGCACTTCGGCCAGGTCAGGGAACGAGCGGCTCTCGCGGATATGTGCGGCTAAGACGCGCCCGCGGACCTGGACAGTGTCGATTTCGCGCGGCAAACGTGGCTGGTGCCAATTGTTTTGGGGGTAGAGGGTGGGTCACGCCACCGGTAACGTCTGTCCGGTTTCATTCGGTAGACGAAATCGAGGACAATGTCGAGATACCGCACGCTGACCGCGGCGCTGACCGTCGCGGCGCTCACCTTCGCGCCCGCGGCGCTATCGGCCGTCGCGCACGCCGAACCCGCGCAGTACGCCCCGACCATGCTCATCCTGGACGCGTCCGGGTCCATGCAGCGGCCCGATCAGGGCGCCACGATGATGGATTCCGCGAAGCAGGCCGTGCGCACCTTCGTCGACTCGGCGCCTGCCGAGGCGAAGGTCGGGCTCACCACCTACGGCACCGGCACCGGCAACGACGAGGCCGACAAGGCGGCGGGCTGCCGCGACGTCCAGATCCTGCGGCAGCCGGACACCGTCGACAAGCCCGCGCTCACCAGCGCCGTAGACGGCATCCAGGCCCGCGGCTGGACGCCCATGGGCACCGCGCTGCGCCAGGCCGCCGACGCCCTGCCGTCCTCGGGGCCGCGCTCGATCGTGCTCGTCTCCGACGGTGACGACACCTGCGCGCCGCCCGATCCGTGCGACGTCGCCAAGGAACTGAAGCAGAAGGGTGTCGACCTCGTCGTCCACTCGATCGGTTTCGCCGTCGACGACAAGGCGCGCGCCCAGCTGACCTGCATGGCCCAGGCGACCGGTGGCAGCTACAGCGACGCCACCGACGGCGCCGCGCTGAAACGCATTCTGCCCCGGGTGAGTTCGGCCGCCCTGCGTAACTACCAGGCCACCGGCACGCCCATCACCGGCACCGACGGCTACCAGACCGCGCCGGTCGCGAAGCCGGGTCAGTACCTCGACACCATCGGCCAGCACGAGAAGCGTTTCTACGCCGTGGATGTGCCCGCGGGCGCGACCGCCTACTTCACCGGCATCGTCTCGTTCCCGCGGACGACCGGCGTATCCGTCACCGACGACATGGGTGTGCTGGAACTGCGCGTCTACGGTCGCGACGGCACCGATTGCAATGTCAGGGAACGAGAGCTGGAGTCCAGGGCCAGCGACGGTGTCGCGATCACCGTCAGCAGCACCTTCGAGGGTGCGGCCGCGACACCGTCCGGTGGCAGCTCGGACAAGTGCAAGGGCGGCGGCCGGTATTACTACGAGCTGCACTGGGACATCGCACCGCAGGGTGCGCCCGCGCGCCTGCCGGTGGAGATCCTCGTCGGCATCGAACCCGGCGTCACCGATCCGGGGCCGTCCACGATCGGCACGGCCACCACATTCACCGATCCGGCCGGAGCCGCGCGGCCGGTCAGCGGTGGCGGGTCGTTCACCGTCGCCTCGACGCTCGAGGGCAGCGGCAAGTACACCGACACCGTGCAATCCGGCGAGTACGTCTTCTACAAAGTCCGGCTGGACTGGGGCCAGGGCCTGGCCTACCGGGTGCGCTTCGGCGAGACGGGAGGGGCGGGATACACCTCGGCCACGAATGTCGAGACCACGCTGTACTCGCCGCTCGGCCGCCGGGTCGACTCCGACACCGGCGCCTACACCGGCCGGGCGGCCGCCGAGCTGGAACTCGCGTCGGTGCCGATCCGCTACGCCAACCGGGAGGCCAACGACGCTGAGGTGCAGCGTCAGTCGGTGGCCGGGTGGTACTACATCGCGGTCAAGGTGGGTCTGCCATCCGGCGCGACGGCGATGCCGCCGACTCCGGTCGAACTCGATCTGACCGTCGCCGGTACCCCGGAAGCCGGGCCGATCTACCCGACCGGCAGCGCCGACGTCCTCGGTGAGCAGTCCGGGCCCGGCGCCGAGAAGCCGGTGGCCGTGAGCGGTTCGAACTCGAACACGTTGTGGGTCGCCATCGGTGTCGGCGTGGTCGCTGTGATCGGCATCGGGGTGGCGATCTGGTTCGTCGCCCGGCGCCGCGCCTGATCCGTCCCGAACCCGCTGGCGCCCGAGTTGTCCTAGGTGCCAGCGGGTTCGGTGTTTCTGGGTCCGACGTTTTCAGGCCGAGATCGTCCCACTCCAGGATGTGAACGACCGTCCCTTCGACTGGCAGCCGAAGCTGCCGTGGAAGCCGACCGAACACCGCGCCCCCGCGTACTCGACGAACGGACCCCACTGCCCGTCGCCGGTTTTCACGTCGTTGATCGACGGATTGCCGCCGGGCAGCGTGTACGACGTTCCGGCATCGAACATCGGGTGTGCGGGCAGCCACTGCTGGTCGATAACGATCTCGTTCACGGTCAGCAGGAAGGGCAGGAAGCTGTACTGCAACCGCGTCGGGGACCCGAGATCGCACCCGACAGTGCCGTTGTCGTGGATCGCGCAGTTGGTGCCGCCCACGCTGAAATACAACGGCCCCGGATCCGCCTGCGCGGTCGCCGCCACCACCACCGGCGCCACAGCGGCGGCCGCCGCGACCCCGGCGATCTTCCTCACGATGCGTTCCATACGCGAATACTCCTCGGACTCGATGTGGCCGAACAGGTCGTTGGGTCTGTCGAACTCGGGGAGGTATTCGTTTCAGTCGGCAGGATCGGACGGACCTGGTCGGATGTGGGCTAGCTCCCGAACTCCCGGCCGGGGAAGCGCGGGCGTGTCCTGCCGACACGCTGCCCTTGTCTGCCCTGGTGTCGCCAATCCCCTGTTCTTGCAGTGCCTTTCGATTCGCTGTGTGGCGCGGCGGCGAATAACGTTGAACCGTCGATTGGTCTGGGACGCGATGGAGGTGGCCGCCGATGTTGGTCATCGACGAACGAACGACGATGCCGGGCACCGAGCAGCGTGTGCTCGAGTGGGTACGGACTTGGACGGGTCAGTACGTCATTGTCGGACTGGCCATCTCCGGCTGCCCTCTTCCGCAGGGTGATCCCGAGGGCGGAGCGCTGGAAGCGGACCTGGTGGTGATCACGCCCCGTGCGGTCGTGGTCCTGGAGACCGTCGACATGGTTCCCGAGGCGAGTTCCGGAACGCTCACCGTCGAGGCCGACGGCCGCTGGCGACTCTCGGGGCTCGAAGGGGATCCGATTCGAGACCAGAGCCCATTCGACCGAGTCACGGACAACGTCGCGAGCCTGAAGGCGTTGGTAGACCGTCGCCATCCCGAAGCGTTCGTCGACGGCATGGTCGTCGTCGTGCCGCCGCGGGAATCCACCGTGCTCTTGGACGTCGAATCGCGGCCGCAGGGCTGCGCTGTCGTGCTCGGCTCCACGCCGAGCGAACTGCGTGCCTGGTTTCACCGCACCGCGGGCAGGAGGTTCGTGTGGACCGCCGAGGATGTCCACGCTTTGCTGGCGGAGCTGAATGTCGGTGCGTGGGTCATGGTGGAAGACCTTGTGGCCGAGGGTTTTCCGAAGGAGCGAAAGCAGCTTCCCGACGCGGTGTCGGATCGGCGGCCGCGCGAACAGCAACCGCCGTGGATCGAGCCCGACCCCGACGTCGAACCGATCCCGCAGCCACGCAGGTCCGGAATCGGCACCGGACACGCGCCCTTGATCGAACCGGAGGACGTGAACCCGCCAGAAGACGAATTCGCCGAAGCGGAAGAGGTATCCGCGCCTGTTGTCCCGTACGCGGTGGATCTCCAACGGTCTTCGCGCTCCGACGAGGTCGAGATGCCATCGTCGTCGGGGCCCGCGGTTCTGGTCGAGGACGCCCCCAATCCCGTAAGCGCCGACGTTCCCGCTCCCACGCCCCCGGAGAGCGCCTCGGAACCGCAGTTCACGGACCGTTGGTCGTCCTGGATACTGCCGGAAACCGAAAGCCCTGCCCGGCCGCTCGCCACCGCCGCACCCCTTCCCCGCCGCACCTGGGCCACACCGAAGATCGAACCGAAACCGCTGCGCCGCGTCTCGACACCCGCTCCGGAACCTCGGCAGAGCGCGATGGTCCTCGGCCGGACGATTTCTCCTTCGCGCACATTCGAGTCCGTCAGGGGTTCGATACCGCTCGAGGGGCATCGTCTCCAGCAACTGGCCGCCTGTGCCGTCATCGCGGCGACTCTCTGCGCGGTCTGGCTCATGGCCTCCACCTGCTCAGCGCGGACCGGAAACGCCGTCGAATCACCCCAGCCTGTTCCGCAGTCGGAAGTCGTCCCGCCACCGCCGCAAGTCGTCGAGCAGTCGGGCGCGATGCCCTGGCCGCCTTTGTGTCTCCCATTCCCTCCGGACTGCTGACTGTTACCCGAGATTGCGCGGGGCCAAGTGCCTTTCAACCTTCCGCGTCCGCGGCCAAAAGCACCACACGGTCGACCTCGGGATCGAACCCGAGTATCGGAAACTCGCGAAACCCTTCCGCCGTCATGATCACCGGCTTGCCCAGCCGCCGCCCGACCGCACTCAGGAAATCGCACAGGATATCCAGCCGATCCTGCCCCTGAAGTTCCCTCAGGTCGACGTCGAAATCGATCTCATCCGCCGAATACGCACGAAAGATCGCCAACATGTCCGGCACCGGCCGCACATACATTTCCACGCACTCACCATCCGCGGAACGCGAGAACACTTCGGCGGCCGTAGGAAATGGCAGGCGCGCGAACCCTTCCCGATATTCACATCCCCACTTGTTCTCCCGAAACAGATCGAACAACGACTGCCAATCCTCGACAGACGTGCCCGGTACATGGACATCAGGGAGAACACCACCGTCACGCGGGTCGAAATGGGTTGCTACGTCCTCCCATGACAGGCTCGTCGCACCCGCGCAGTGCCCGACCGAGCTCATCGGCGTGACCTCCTGTGGCGGGGAAGCGGCACGCACCCGCCTTCTCTCTTGACCCGACACCCCACCTGCCGCCCTTTCCGGTGCGCCTCCCGGCGGTGGGCACCACCAGCAGGAATATCCTCGCCCACGTTGTCCCTGTCATTCCTCATGCTCAGGTTGGACGCACCAACCCCGCGTCGGGTTCCATCACTTTTCCTCACTACCTGGGGAGACTTCGACGCAGCACCTGCCCGATCCCGCCGCGATCGCACCGGCTCTTTCCACCGGTTGAAGTCCTGCGTGTTTCAGGGCTGTTCGCGATATGCGTTCTGGCAGACTTGTGCGGTGCTCGTCACGAGGGGGACCACACCATGGTGTTGACCGCGCGATTCCAGCCGGGAGCTTCCAGCCGCCCGTTCGTCGACCGTGTTCCGGTCCTGACGCGATTCGACCAGCTGCTGACCGAAACCGCCGAACATCCCCGGGTCATGCTGCTCAGCGGTGTCGGGGGAATCGGCAAGTCACGGCTGATCACCGAGCTGCGCAGGCGGGTCGACAAGAAGCCCGGTGTACGACGTGGCGTCCCACCTGCACAAGATCGGTTACCTTCCGGAGGATCAGGAGGCGTTTCTTGCTGCGTGGACCGCCGCCGAAACCGAGGCCGCCATCGGGGAGTGGCTGCGTGATCTGCGGATCTATCTCGAGCATGAGCGGGTGAAGTCCGTCATTGTCGACGCGGTTCGGTACAGCAAAGTGATCGCGCAGGGGAGCGCGGACGCGGCGCGGGAAGAGGCGTTGGTGGCGAGTGTGGTCGGGAAGTCGCGGTTGGCTCGGGAGGTGGGCAGGCCGAGCCGGTCGATGAGAACTGGTGGAAACCGCTCTGCGCGAACGATATTGAGCCACGCGAAATACTGGCGTCGAAGGAGTGCGGAACCCTTGCCCTAATCGCGGTATACGGTGCGGCGGAGGTGGCTGGGCACCCGCCCGGAGCATGCAATGCAGTTCGACTGTGATCGTTGGTGGTCCGGTGTGGTCGTTCACCTGATCCCACGCGAACTATGCTCCACCCGATCCATGTTCTGTCGATCGGAACTCAAAAGGGGTGGGATGTTGTCTGGCAGATCAATCCTTCGCGTGCTCGCGATGGTCGGTGCGGCTGCGCTGCTCAGCGCATGTACGACGCACGAATCCGAGGACGGGAAGCCCGACAATTCGGCAACTGGTCCCGCGAACGTCGTGTCGCTGGCGCCGCATTTCGCGGCGGCGCCGGAGATCGGCCATGGTGGACCCCTCTTATCAGTTGCCACCGGATACCGCGACCATGTCCAGCCGACAACAGCTCTGGCGGATCTCGTCGTACTCGACGAGATGCGCACCATCGACCCGTGTGGCCTGATCGACGAGACGTCGATCTCTGCTGTTGGGCCCGCCCGGATCGTTCCGGCTGAACCTCTCGAACGATGTGTCGTGATGTTCGACTGGCCGACCAAGGGCAAACGGGCCAACGATGTGACCGTCGATATCGAACTCGTGTCGCCCGCACGCGCGCGATCGTCGGATCAACGGCCGATCGAGATCGCCGGGCGGAACGCGAGCGCACTGACCGTCGGCCTGTGCCAATTCTCGATTCCGATCGGCCAACTCACCGACGGTTCCACGGCCGCGATCGTGTACACGCAAGGGTTGGATCCCGATGGGCGGGAAGACTGTTCGGTACTCGAGCAGATGGTCGGAACATCGGTTCGGCTTATCGATACGAAACCGGCTCCGGCGGCGGCGGTTCGCGGCCTGGCAGCAACCGCGGACCTGTGCGCGGCTCTGGCGGCGTTCGTACCGAACCACACGCCGTACGTGGTCGATGGAACCTCATCGTACGAATGCGCTTTCATTCTCGACCGCCCGGATCGATACGCCGAAAAGATCCGAATCCTGCACTCCAACACCAGCCGTGACCAGGCGACAAGTCCGTCGTACCCGCTCTCGAACGGGAAGCGACGGGTCTTGGTCGACGGTGTCCCAGCTGTGGAGGACACCAGCACAGGCTGGTGCCGAATAAAGGTTTTCGTGGGACTACTTCGCCCACTACCTCCAGTGGACTCCAGCATCGTGTACGACATGAATGCTGTGGAAGTCGTCGGCGGCAGCTGCGACAAGATCATCGCCGTGACTCGAGCAGCGGTCGCCGTCTTTCAGGGTCGGTAGGTCAGCGCGGAAAACGTCGGACCGGGCCCCAGAGTTCAGCCCGATAGGCGTTCTTCGCCAGGGCAGGCGTGAACGGCGTTTGCGACGTCAGACGTTGGCCGCGACACGGTGGTGCGACAGGTGGGTGAGGATGGCCTGGTTGGCCTCCCAGCCGTCGGGGAATTTCACGGGAACGCCCAAGTGCACGGGTTCGGCGGAGGGATGGGCGTCGAGGAGTTCTGGGATGCCGGCGCGTCCGACGAGGATGCAGGCGTGACGGTGACGGGAGGCGAGGACGCAGAGACGTCCCGCTTCGAGGTGGAACGCACTGGCGTCCCGGCGGCCGGACAGTGGGTGCAGGACCACGGTGACGTCGTATTCGCGGCCTTGCAGGCGGTTGGCGGTGTCGACGGTGACCGTCTCGCCCGGGGTGCCGCGCAGCGCGGTGCGCACGGCATCGGCCTGGTCGCGGTGGGCGGTGCCGACGGCGACTCGTTCGGCCGTCACCGGGCGGGAGCCTTGTTCGGAATGGGCGGTCGCGCCGCGTTCGAGCAGGCGGCAGGTGATCTCGGCGATCGCGCGGACGGCTTCGCTGTCGGTGCGCAGGGTGTGCCGGGCGGGCAGTTCATACCAGCCCCAACCGTGTTCGGCCGCTTCATCGAGCACGTCATCGATCGGACCTCGCAAACCGGCTGCCGCGAATTCCATTCGGCGATCGTGGATGCCGGTTCCCGCTCGGAATTCGTTGAAGGGGTAGAACGCCTTCGAGACCACCGGCGCCGCCGTCGCGGACAGCCGCCAGGACACGGGCAGGCTGTGCACGGGGATGTCGTCGTTGTTCGCGAGCATCACTGTGACCGCACTCATCGTGGGATCCCAGTCCAGGCCCGCCCACCGACCGACCTCGACGGTCGCGAACGGATCGAGCTGACCGGGGTCACCGACGAACAGTCCGTGGTCGAAGCGATTCGCGATGCGCAGCAACATGTCCGACCGCATCTGATACGCCTCGTCGACGATCGCGTGCGGCCAGCGACCGTCGTCGATTGTCGCCCATTTGGCGGCGGTGCCGATGAGAATGGTGCTCTCGGTGAGGTCCGTGACCTTCTGTCCGACGGTCACGTTGGGCCGATCGATGCGTTCCGGTTTGAGATAGCCGGTGCGGGAAAGCCTTCCGATACGCAATGCCGGATCGGCGGTGGCGAGGCGGTCGATGAGGTCGTCGACCTGCTCGTTGGTCTGGGCTACGACGATGTGCTGCCCACCGGATTCGGCGAGCTGTCGCGCCGCACGCACCACGAGCGTGGATTTGCCCGCGCCGGGCGGTGAGTCGACCACGACGGCGCGGTGCGAGGTGTCGGCGAGGTCGGTGAGGATGCCGTCGACGGCCGCATCCGCTGTTCGCATCACAGTTCCTCGAGGGGTTCGGAGTCCGGCGTCCACTCCGGCGGCGGACCGCCGTGCGTCCACGGAGTGTCTTCGCGGGCGGGAAGCTTCGCGGGCGGCCCGCCACTACCGATCTTGAAACCGGCGAAGCGGACGGTGGCGCCGAGGTCGGGGACGGTTCCTGGACGGGCGGCCTTCCCGGTGCCCATCCCGCCGGACAGCTCCAGCACGATGTAGTCGTGATCGCCGTCCACCGGCAATACCGTTGCCGTTTGGCTGGGATTGTCGACATTGCAGAACTCGTCGCCCTCGGCCGCGATGATCGGATCGGCGGTGCGCACCTGAAGAATCGGTCGCAGCAGGGGACGGTTCTTCTCACTCATCACCACACGGGCCGGATCGACACCGATCACGGATCCCACGAAAGCCGTTCCGGTCAAACGGTGTTCGAGCATGATCCGCGGATCGTCGAACGCCTTTTCCGCCTCGTACTTCTCGAGTGCTCGCTCCCGATCGAGCAACTTCCGCACGGCCGACACCGCCGAATCCCGCCGCGCTTGCGGCACACCTTCGGACACCGATCCGGCGAAGTAGGAGAACGACCCGACGTCCTCGTTCCACCGCCGGGCGACTCGCGCACCGGCCGGGAGTTCACGCAGTAGCGCGAGCCCCTGCCACATGAGCTGCCAGGTCGGCTCGACCTGGGCGTGCAGCGCACGCTCGATGCGTCGTACCGCAGCGGATTTCGTCGCGTCGTCCTCGGCCGCGTCGTAGGCGGCGATGAGCGGCGCGAGCTCTTCGTTGTCGAAGCCGGGGTCGGTTGCGGGACCGGCAGGCGGCACCGACAGCGGGTCTTCCGCCCGCGCGGCGGCTTCGGCGCCGGTGCTGCCGGGCGGGGGAGCGATCCACCCGAGCAACGCGGCGAGGTTCGCATCCTCGAGGGCGGACTGGCCGGTTGCCCAATGCGCCGACAGCGCCGAAGTGAGGGGAACCAGCGTGCTGGAGCCGGGATGCTCGGCGCGATCGCAGAACCAGGTGAGCCAACGACCGAGCAGTGGAATCGATTCGGGGACAGGGTTGTCGCCCTCGGTTCGATGAAAACGCACCGAGCGGCCGAGCAGTTTCAGGAACCCGACCCCGCCCGAGTTCGGCACCCACAGCTGAGGTGCGTCGAGGCACCGCTCGTAGGTTTCGCCCGATTTGGTGGTCACCTCCTCGGTGTTCTCGGCGTAGGCCGCGAGGTAGGGGAGCACGATCTCGGCGAGTTCGGCGAGGAAACCCAAGCGCAGCACCCGGTCTCGTGGCTGCGGCACGGTCAGCAGTGTCGGTGCGGCGGGATCGGTGCCCACCATGACCGCCAGCGGTGCGGCGGCCTCACCTGCCAGCTTCAGCGGCACCAGGACGAGCGGATTGTCCGAAACGTGGGTGTGGCGCACGTCGGCGATCGGCTGGGCGCGGCCCGCGCGTACCGCGTGCAAGCGAGCGAGGGCGGTCAGGACACTCATTTCCGAGGCTCACCGTCGCCGAGCGTCGGCATGCGTATCGCGCACCGGCGAGCGATGCACTTGCTCATGCGCCGCTTCCTGATCGGTTCGCCCCTGCCTGCACCTCGCCGACACTCAGTTCCGGCATGTGCGTTGGCACATTGATTCGCTCACTCCGTTTGCTCATCCCGCGATCTCCAGCCGAAGCCGGTCGGCTTCCCTCAGCATCCGGGTGATGTCGGCGAACTCGGGCCCGAGGTCGCGCGAACCGTTCGCGACGGCGAGCACGGTATCGATGTCGTCCAGGCCGCCGAGATCGTCGCAGACACCGCGGCCGAGTACGTCCACCGAGCCGTTCGCCCGCGCGTCCGCACGGCACGCGAAAGCCAGCTCGCACGACGACATACATTCGGGGGCGTAGCGGGCGGGGATATCCGTGATCGTCTTCGTCAGGTGCTCACCGGGTGCGAACGACGCACCCTCCGGAAGGGTTTCGATCAGCTCGCTGATGGACGTCAGCCGCGACAGCTGACGCGAGATCACCGCGATCTGCTTGCGCAGGTCGACTAGCTCGGCGGTGGGCCGGTTGGTGAAATCCCTGGCGCAGACCAGGATCGCATTGTGCGACACCAGGTCCGGTGACTCGCCGATCTCGGTCATGAGTTCGCGCAGCGCGATGACGTAGACGGCGGACTGCCGCGCGGCAGCGGCGACCTGCACCGGATCGGCCTGGCCGTCGACCACCGGGAACGACTTGATCTCCACCACGTGGAAGCGGCCGCCGATCTGCAAGGCGACCACGTCCGGCTCCAGATAGGCCGCGGCGCCCGCGATATCGAGCCGCAGCATCGGATGGTCGAACAGGGTGCCTTCGCCGGAGTTGATCGCGTGGGCGAGCAGCTGACGGGTCCGCTTGTAGCGCACGGCATTACCCGCGTTGTCGCCGACAGAGTTCAGATCGTGATAGCCGACCTCGGGAATCGGGAGGTTCAGCTTGTCGCGCAGCAACGCGAGCAGCTCCGCGCAGCCGTTCTCCTTCACCATCACCTCGAACGCGTTACCGCGCGTGATCGCGAACTGCGACTGACCGAATCGGGGTGGAAAGCCCAGCTCCCTGGCGATGGCGGCCTTGTCGGCCGCTGCCGCGTCCAGCAGTGCGCGCCGCGCGCAGCCGGGGTTCGCCGTCAACGCCGCGATGGTGCGGGCGTTGTGGCGGCACGCCGGCGCTGCACCGCGCAGTTCGTCCAGCCGTGCCGAAAGTGTGTTCATCCCACCTCGTTTCGTCTTCTATTGGCCATGCCGAGCCGGACACCGAACAACCGGGCGGCCTCGTCGAGCTGCTGATTCGCGCGTCGCGCGGCATCGGCGCGGCGGCGCGTGTCCTCCTCACGGTGGACCTCGAGTTCCCTGGTGGCGGCGTCGATCACCGCCGCATGGTCGATCGTGTCCGGCGAACCCTGCACGCCGGGAACGGTAACCGCCAGCTTCCACAACACCCGCCGCGCACCAGCGCCGCAGTCGGGCTGTGCGGCGATGTGTTCGGCGAGCCGGATTGCCACGCTGAGCAGATCCACGCGCGGGCTGAGTGGCCCGATCATCCGTTGCGCCAACGGCCAAGAGCTCACCGCCATGAGCCCGCGCGCCGGGGCGAGATGATCAGCGGTGAGTGCCGCGCAGATGTAGTACGGGCGCGTGAACGGCGAAGCGCGGAACGAGCGCTCCTCGTCGCGGCGAAGGCTGGTCAGCCGAGCGGGAGCGACGGCGCCGGAGAAGAACGATTCATGGACCGCGAGAACCAGTTTCGGCGACGCGGGCACTCCGATCAGTGTGAGTGCGCGGTGGACGTGCTCGCGGATCGGCATCGCGGCCGCTTCCGTTCGTTCCGCCGACTCCTCCGCCTGCGGCGCTTCGGCGCCCAAAACCGCTGAGTCCCAGGCATCCTCGGTCCGCCGCAACTCGGCTCGAAGTTGGCGGGCGGTCGCGCGATCCCCAGCGGTCACCGCTCGCCGCACCTCGGCGCGCAGTTCGGCGATGCGCGCCTCCAGCTTCTCGGCGGCGTCGGTCATGGCGCGAGCGTATCCATATCTTCCAGTGAAATCCAGTAACTTCCAGCATTTGCCCGATGGTGGAACTCGGTGACTGCGGAAGGATGCCCGCACCGTATCCGCAGGGGCCGACAACTTTGTTTCTCCGGTGTGCGCGGAGTTCGCCGTTGGGGGGAGGGGCGCCCGTACCGAAGCGGGCGCCCCTGTCGTTTACTCGCAGCCGATGCCGTTGCCGTCGCGATCGAGGCCGTACTCATCGGGACCGATGACCTGGACGCGACCGGTGTAGACGGGACCGTTGCCGCTGCCGCCTTCGCAGTCCACGTCGCTGACGATGGGCAGGCAGGGGATGTAGGAGTCGTGGCAGTTGGACGGTTCGGCGGTGGCCGTCTGCGGGGTTGCGAGAGCGAAGCCGAAGGCGGCGATCGCGGCCGAAGCGAGGGTGACGATGTACTTCATTGTTCTCCATCCAGTTGTGTTGCGGTCGAGAGTTTGCCACGTATCTGCCCACGGATCATGCAGTACCGGGCGGTAATTCACCCCGAACCATCGAGCGAATCGATGTGCTTGATTTCGTATCGAGGGCTCGTCCGTGACGGAGGCGTGTGAGTTGGCCGAAAGTTGTCTAGGGGACAGGGGGCAAGACTCCGGTCACTTGCATTTCATGGCGTCTACGGACCACGGACCGATCCATTTCGGTGCTCACATGCCGCAGCTGAGCAGCGTGAGTGCCGCGTGCAGGCCGTAGGTGATACCTGGGCGTACTTGTCGGTGGCACGAGTCATCCTGGCTCGTAGACGCTGGTGGCGTCATTCGGTCCTCGACTGAGAGGTGGGCGTGATGAGAAATGAGTTCGACGCGGCGTGTGTGATGTGCGGCGACGGCCTCGGACGTGGACAGGGTTTGGTGCACACCCGATCCCGGCGCCGACCGTTTCCGGTCCTCTGCGATTCGTGCATGTGGGAGGTCGACGAGATAGAGAGGGAAGAACGGGCATCCGCGGAGCTGTTCTGATCGGGATCGGTCATGTCGCCCGGTTGGTGAGCGCTCAAAGTCTTCGGAGAGTGCGCAGGTTGCCGCCGCAGTCGTATTTCCGCATGTCAAAGGTAGGTTGCACGACGTGCTGGTTGATGCGCCTCTTGCCGAGAAATTCTATGAGCCTCGGGTGTCGTTGCGTTGGGACCAGTTCGGTTGGAAGGGGGCTGCCGTGACCGAAGCATCGTTGTCGATCGATCTCGAGGAAGTCAGGGCACTGGGGTGTTTGGCCTACGCCGTCGCGGTTGCGTCCGCCAGAGTGGTGTAGCAGCGACATCGGCGCGAACACGGGAGCATGTCGTAGCCGGGTAGTGGGCGGTCACCGCGTGATCCTTCTTGAACCGCCAAGCTCAACGAAGGCAAGTTCACGCGATGACCTCTGTCGAGCCTATCGACCCCTCCAGGATGTTGTCCGATCAACTCGCCGCCGCGAGTCCTGACCTGCTGCGGACGATGCTCTCGACGTTCATCCAGTCGCGACTCGGCACTAGGCTGGTTGCTCATCGCCGATCGGCTCACCCCGTTGGGACTTCGCTGCCCGACGACGAGGGGACAGCTTGGGTGGGTGTCCCGCTCACCGTGCACCGGCGCTGCGATGGTCCGATGTTCGACATCGTCAACGCCATCGCCTACGACGGGCTGATGATCAACGGCAACGGCACCGCTGCCCGGGAACGTTTCGCCACGACCTATCCCACCCTTCCTGAATCCAAGTGGATCGATCTGGTCGGTGCCGCCGCGCACGGACATTGGATACCCGACGAGGGCTCGCAACTGGATCGGATTCTGAGCTCCCTCGCCGGTCTCGGTATCGATATTTCGGAAGTCATGGTCATCAGCCAGTTCCGGGATGCGGCCCGCGGATCGGCCGACGGGCCCGCCCCTATCCCAGCCTGACAGCCGGCACGATCCACACCGCACAAGGGAAAGAAGCCGATGTGGTGATCCTGGTCCTCGGCGGCGATCCGGCCCGGCCCGGCGCCCGGCCGTGGGCGGCGAGCAAATGTCGCCGTGACCCGGGCGAAACGGCGGCTGTACGTGATCGGCGATCATCGATCCTGGTCGACCCAACGCTACTTCGACACGCTTGCCGGGCATCTGCCGCGGGCAGATCCGGTGGGGTTGTGAATCCGGGGCACGGGGTGCCCGGTCGGTGGTGGTGACCCCCGGACGGAGGCCGGGCCAGCACGACACCCGTATCTGCCACGTGCCCTGTCGCCGCCGTGTCGAGCCGAGAGCTGTACCGGTGTTGTGTCACTGCTCGGACGCACTGGGTGCGGAAGCGGTCGCCCAGGTGATGAACTGCTGTGCCGTGAAGACCGGCTTGCCGTATTGGGCGGCCTTGCGGCCTTTGCCCGACATCGTTCCGCACTCGGCGGCGATCAGGGCGTCGCATCGCTTCTTCGTGACGCTGTCGACCGGAGTGAGGCCGCATTTCACAGCCAATTCTTCTATGTCGGTGCGGGTCAACTCCCTGCCGAAGGCGTCGACGACGGAGCCGGTGAAACAAACCCGGGCACCGGGTGCAAGCGTCGCGGCGATGTCGGTTGACGGGCGAACGTCTGTGGAATCCACGATGGTGTGTCCCAGGGCCAGCCCGAGATCGCGCAGCAGCGCGTGGACGCGTTCGTCCTGTTGAATACGTTGAAGGTTGCGGCGGAGCGCTTTCGCGAGTTCGGCTTCCGGTGTGGAGGAGGTCGGCGCCTTCCCTCCTGCCCGGAAGCAGTCCGGCTTCCCGCCGCGTTCGAGTGTGTATCCGAAGTGGTCGTCATGAGCTGGGAATGCGTCGACGGCGGTGAGCGCCTCCGAGTGCGTCCGCGCTGCGATGTCGCGAACTGCCTGCGCACGGTCGAGGGCATTCGGCGCCTCGATCCGAGCGAGGTCGCCTTCAGGCAGTAAGTCGGTGTCGACAGAAATGCCTAATGGCATCGGCACGACGCAGCCTTGGCGTTTGAGCTCGAAGTCGATGTCGCGCAATTGGTTGTCGATGTCTATGCCGACGGGGGTTCGTCCGGTGAGGTACGGTCCCAACGCCGCCCAGGCTTGGTCCAAGGTAGGGGCCAACAGGACATCGGCGGCCGTGATGCCGTAGGCAAGGCGGGCGTCGCCGAGGTCGCGGAGCGGGTTGACGAGTGTGGTGATTTCGAATCCGTCGTCGGTGACCAGTGCGATCTCCACCGGGCGTGGTCTCCACATACGCCCCTCGTCCCCAACTGTGCAGACGCCGAAATAAACCTTTCCGCCGTGCGGGCCCCGCGGCCGACTGGTGGCGAGGAAACGCCGCACACGGATATCGGTTCTCAGGTCCTTGGGTTGGACGTCGCGCGTCAGGACGAGCCCCTCCATCGACGTGCACCGGCTGAGCGCCACATAGAGCTGACCGTCGGCGAATGTGCCACCGCTAAGGTCGACGACGAGCCGGTCCAAGGTCTGGCCCTGACTTTTGTGAATGGTGATCGACCAGGCGAGCTGAAAGGGCAGCTGACTGTAGGTGCCGACGACTTCGTGTCGCAGCGTGCCGTTCTCGATCACCGGACGCGTGATTTCCCAGGTATGCGGGCCGACGTCGACCTGCCTGCCGTTGGGCATGGCGACGGTCACGATCGGATTGCCGTGGTTGTCCCTGCATCCGGTGATGCGGCCGATGGTCCCGTTCACCCAGCGGCCTGACGGGTCGTTGGTGAGCAGCATGACTTGGGCGCCGACTTTGTAGGTGAGGATGTGCGCGGCTGGGCGGTCGAAGCCGTCCACATCGCCGGTCGTGACTGCGAGATGAGTGAACTCTTCACCGGGCACGCGACCGAGCATGTCCTTGTTCCGCTTGTCGGCAATTCTGTTGGTGGTGGCCAGCGTGAGCCAGAACTCGTCGACCGGTGGCTGGAACGCGGGTTTGGTTCGCGTATTCAGCTCGGCTCGAGCGTTTTCCAATAGCGTGCCGTCGCGGACGTCGTTCAAGAGTTCGACCAGCCGAGCGTCTCCGATCTGCCGGAAGACGGTGGTCAGCTCGACGAGTGGAAGCTGCTCGCGTTCGTAGTGATCGGCTGAGAAGAAGTATGGCGAAGGGTATCGGTGTGTGAAGTACTCCTTCTCGCCTTCGGTGACGACGGGCGGCAGCTGGAACAGATCGCCGACCAGCACCAATTGCACTCCGCCGAAAGGAGTTCCGCGCTTGGGTCCGAACCTTTCCAGCGCGACGGCCAAGCAGTCGAACAGGTCGGCGCGGATCATCGACGCCTCATCGAGGATCAGCGTATCGAGTCGACCGAGGGTCTTCCGGAATCTGGAAGGAAAATAACGCTCCGAGCGGACGTCCCCGACCGTGATGCCCGCCCAGAAGGAGAACAGTCGGTGGATGGTGTAGCCCTCGACATTGAGAGCGGCGACCCCGGTAGGTGCGGCCACGACAACGTTGCGGTTCGTCGTGGCCAGAAAGTGGCGGATCAAGGTCGACTTGCCGGTACCCGCACGTCCTGTGAGGAACATGTTTTCGCCACGTTCCAGGCGCTCGAGTCCTTCGGCGAATTCCGGTGTGAGGGTGAGGGAACGATCCGTGGTCGGGGTCGGGTGATCTGTCATGACAGTGGCTCGGGTTTCACTCGGTCCGCAAAATCCGCCGGAAGGACGGCAATGGTCGGGCTGTTCAGCTCGGCCGGCATAATCCACGGCGTCTCCTGGGTCCTCGGCGAGACGGTGCGCCGCAGGCGCTGATCTTCGGTGAACAGCCAGGCCGTCCAGACCGCCCCGATGTAGTTGGCAACGGACAGGGCGCGCAACTGCGGCTCGTTTCGCTCAAGAGTGGTAAGAGCCGGAACCGGCAGGAACCGGGGAACGACGAGTTCGGTGCGTTTGCGTCTGGCGTAGTCGGAAATCGCGGCGCAGATGGATTCCTGGCGCCGAGTTGTCTGCTCGATGAGATCGTCGAAAGCGTCGATCCGTACCGCGTGGGCGAACGTGACCGGAGGCTCGGTTCCGTCGGTGAGGACCACCGAGCGTTCGCGGGTGAGTGATCGGACCTTGTCGAGGTAGTCGGGATCGTCGTGCCGGATGACGACAGCGTTCGTATTGCGGACGAAGTTGTTGTCGGTGCGGCTGGTCAACCACACGGCGGTGGATTCGGCGAGCGGTTGCCGATCGACGGTTGCGAACCCCAGCATTATTCTCCTTGCTCCAAGTGGGTTGTTCGGGGGTCAGTCGTTATCCGCGTCCGGCCAGCGCGTGATTCGGGCCGGATTGGGGCAGGCGTTCGCGTCGGTGAATCGGTGAAGGGCGATGAGCAGAGCTCCAGGCATCCGGCTGCCCTTCGATGTCAAGAGCAGACCACCTACCAGGTACATCTGGGCCGTCGGCGCTTCGACGGCGAAGCCGGTGACCGTGAATATTCCGTATGGCTTCTGCTCGAAGTAGCCGACAACGGCATCGCCGTGACTCAGGTCGGCGAGTGCACCGGCCAGTCCAGTCGGCGGATCGCCGACTTCGACGGGATCGGCGGTCAAATCCAACAGGTCCGGTACGGGGTTCACAGTCGATGACGCGGTGTCGAGTGCCTGGCCGCCGATGAGCAGGCCATCGGTCGCGACGGAACGAACTACTGTTCCGCGGACGGCGTAGGTGCCGTAGAGCTCGGATCGGAAGACCGCTGTCGCAGGCCCACCAGGACCGAGGGCAGTGAGCGATGCCTTCAGCGCCCGAATGTCCCTACGTCGAGGCGGGAGGGGCAGGGTCGGCGAATTCACGATGGGATCAGCTTTCTTCAACAGGTGTTCTGGGCGCGGATCGAGCGATCCGCTTGTTCGGACGGACCGGCGCAGGGACGGGGGCGTCGTATCGAGTCGGGTGGTCAGCGACCCGACATGATTGGGCCAAGCTCGTCCAGCGGCTTGTCGGCGAGGCAGCGCAGAAAATCCTCCTCGGTCATCAGCTCGATCCTTTGACCGTCCCGCTGCAAATTGACTGCGCGTCGGGCCTTGCCGGTTAGCTCGGCGCCTGGGCGGAGGACCGCGGGATTGATCTCGCCGATGACCAAGACATTGGTCCTGCGCGTGACGTTGTTCTCTGCTGTCGCGCCGAGTCGCGCGCATTCTTGCCAGGCGGCCTCTCGACCCATCGAGGACAGGGTTCCGGTGAAGACCACTACCCGGCCGTAAAGGTAGCCGTCTGGATCGGCGTCGGGGTTGAGCTCACCCTGAATGAGGCGGGCGCTGCCACCTCCGCTCGAAATGGCCACGCTGCCCCGGTATTCGCCGCCTGCCATCCGTCCGAATCGAACATCCACCGACCCGGCAAGCTCGGCGAGGTCGCTGGCTTCGCGGTCGGCGGCCAGCCGCACGACCACATCCGCGACGGCCTGGGCATCGGCGAGCGCATCGTGATGACCGGGGTGAATGCCGCCGAGCGATTCGACGACGTATGGCAGTCGGTAAGACGGCAGGGAGAGTGCGCGTCGAGAAATGACCAGTGAGCACAGGAAAATCAGCTCCGGCCCGGGGATCTGATCGGCAACACACGCGCCGCGCATGACGCCCATGTCGAAGGCCGCGTTGTGGGCGACCACGACGTCACCACCGAGGAAGTCGACGATGTCCGGCAGGATCTCCTTCCACGGAGCCGCGTCGAAAACATGGTCGGCCGTGATCCCGTGCAGACCGACGTTGAAACGATCGAAATGGCCCGCTCGCTCCGGCGGGCGGATGAGCCAATGGCGATCATCGACGGCTTTGCCGTCACGGACCCGCACCAGGCCGACCGAGCACGGTGATCCGCGGTAGGAGTTGGCGGTTTCGAAATCGATCGTTGTGAAGTCGAGCATTCTTCCCCCTCGGACGCTGTTGAGCCGGAGCGGGTCACGGGATTCCCGACCGGCTGCGCTAGGTCCCGAATCGTACTGTGCTGGAACGGAACTCGAGCAGCCTTGCTCAGTTCTCTCGGCGAGAGCGTGCAGCGCTACCGCGCCGCACGCTCGAGAACCGAGCGCTATGGCGTTGCTCGTGATCTCCATGCTCATGAAAGCGAGTCCGTCATGCTTCGTGGACCCCGCCATCACCGCCGGCGCATGGCTCCGAACTGATCGGTGATCGGCGACTCCGGGCGACGGGGACTGGTGGCCGGCTCGCCTGCAGATTTCGCACGATCTCGAGCAAATGCCGCACTTCCTGGTATGTGGGGGACAGCTGGTAGGCGTGCTGGTGACATGCCTCCGACAGTCGCGTCCACGCGTACTGGGACCGAGACGGGACCTCATGCTGATCGCGGTAGGCGACCTCGAGGCAGGCCAAGCGGGCTCGGCCGCTGGCTTTCCCAGCTTCGATTCCCTTGGCGCGCAGGAGTTCATCGACGATTTGTTCCAGCGCGGTGCGGGTCAGCCAGGCGGCGATCCGATTGCTGTGCGGGGATTGCCGGGCGATCTGCGCACCGGCCAGGGTCAGGAGGTTGGTCATCACATTCCCGCCTTCTCGATGTCGTCGACCAGCCGCTCGACTTCCCTGGTCGCAACGCGTGGATCGGTGGTCGGGCTGAGCCCGTAGTGCATCTGGGGTCCGGTGATTCGCAGCGCGGACTTTTGATACGGCGCGCGTGCCCACTGGTCGAGCACCTGGGGTTCGCGTGCTTCGCCGAAAACTCCGAGGATCACTTTCGATCGCGTGGTGGCCGCCGCGCCCCATTCGCTCTCGAGCGTTTCCAACGACCGTCCGGCCCTGATGTTGCGGGTGAAATAGGCGTGCCGAGCGGCTGTTTCGACGGCAAAGCGAAGCATGCCGGGCAGCGTCCGGCGCATCGCCTCCTCGGGGAGCCTGTCATTCTCGTATTCGGCCACCAGACCGAACGCGTCCTGGATGTAGCGGCGCGCGGGATCGGTGAGTGTCGTGATCGACACCTGAGAGTCCTTGCCGCGGCTGACCTCGACGATGGTGGCCGCGAAGTTGCCGCGCCGCACCGCGGCCGGCAGGCGGTCATCGTGGGAGAAAACCACGACCTGCCGGGTCTGGGCGAGTTCGCTCAGCAACGTCACGAGCCCGTCCACCTTGGCCGGGTCCATGGCTTGCACGGGATCATCGAGAACCAGGAATCTGAATGGTGACTCTGCCATGGTGGCGCGAGGCAGGAACAGAGCCAGTGCCAGTGCGTGGAGCTCGCCCTGGCTCAGCACGGTGAGCCCATCCGCGGCCACACCGTCGACCAGCGAATCGATGCGCAGCTTGCGCCGGGTCGCGGTGCCTTCCAGGCACAGGTCCCCGATCTCAACGTTGCTTTCCTGCCGCAGCATTGACCACGCGTGCTGGACGCCGTCGCGTATCGGTGCGAGGCGTTCGTTGCGCAGGCGGCGATCGTTGTCCTGCAGCCACTTCTTGGCCTCGTTGAGCTGATCGACCGCGGGCTTGTCCGCGAGCCAAACCTCCCAATCCGCGCACCAGGCATGCAGCTCGGCGTTCAGGGGTTGCCACCGGTCCTCGCGCTCCGCCAGAGAGGCCGCCGCTGCCTTGATGAGCGCGTCGACCGCCTCGCTGAGCGCCACGGCGTTGGCCTCCAGGTGGTCGGCCAGCTTGGTCGCTGTCTGTGCGACCTGGTCGTGCGCGATCGCGGCCAACTGTTGCCACGCGTCGCGGGCGGCGGCCACGGTCTCCTCGAGTTCCTGAACAGGGGAGTGGTCGAGGATGGTCGGCGCGGGCCGCAGCACGCGAAGAGCCTCGGAGCGCGCCAGTTCCGCGGATTTCCGGGCCTCGCTCAGTGCAGCCAGGCGCTGGCGGTCCGCGTTCACCGCGGCACGGCCGGCACGAGCCCAGTTCGCGTCGAGTGTGCCTTCGTGACACACGGGACATGGCATGTCGCCGTGCTCGTCGTGGACTCGCAGAGCCTGCTCGAGCAACCGCAAGGTGGACAGCTTGCGCTCACTGGCCCCATCAGCGAGTTCGGCCAACTCGGCGTGGCTTTCGCGCAACCGCGTCGCGATCGCGACGGCTTCTCCCGGCGCTACCGGGGCCGTCAGGTTCGCGAGCTCGCGCAGCCGGGGAACCGGCCCGCTCGCACCGGTTTCGGTCTCGTGCAGCGACGCGCGCAGCCGGAGCAGATCGGGCGCGGTCTTCTTCAGCAGCGGCGCCACCGCGGCGGCGCGCTCGTCGTCGAGCTCTGCGACCGCGTCGGCAAGCGTCTTACGTCGTTTTGCCAGTTCGTCACCGGGCGTCTTGCGGTTCTTGTGCCGCAGCGCGATTCGATTGATCACCTCGGTGAGCTGTTCGACCCCCAGGACCCGTGAGATTGCGTCGTGCAGATCGCTGGGGGTGCCGTTGAGCATCGCGCCGAGCTCGTCATAGGACAGGATCGGGCGGAATCGCTGCAGCGGTGCGTCCCATCCGAGGTCGCCGCGACCGAGCCGCTGTTTGCCGCCGCGTCGTTGGGTGCGGGTGGTATGCCGGTTCACGTCGGTCTCGTCGTCGGGCCAGTCGAGGGTCACCACGACCGGCTCGTTGTTCTCCTCCACCAAGCTCACCGCGATGCGTGCGGTCCGATGGTGCAGATTGCGCCACTGGTCACGCCACTGTGTCGACTTCTTGCCGGTCCAGCGAAAAGCGCTATTGGTGAGCGTGAGTTCGACTGCTTCGGAGATGCTGGACTTTCCAGATCCGTTGCGTCCCGCCACAATCGTCAGCCCCGGTTCGGGCCGCAGATTCAAGGTGGTGGCCGGTCCGATCCCCCGGAATCCCTCAACCTGCACCGAAGTGAGGAATGTGCCGCGAGCCTCTGATGAGGTTGCAGCGGAGGGAGATTCGGCGGCGTGCTGGGCCGGTGTTGCGCCTCCGAGGTAGTCGTCGAGTGCCTGGTCGCCTTCAAAGGCCGCCAGGATCAGCAGTCCCACCTCATCGGGGAGGTTCGATGCGTCGATCTGTTCGGCGAGCCATGGTGCGAGGCGAGTGCTGTCCGGAAGCGGATCGGTCATGGCGGTGAACCCTTTTCGTGTAGGTGATTCGGGTGGAGCCAGAGGGAGCGCGGCGTTTGAGCGCCGTCGGTGATGTACACATCGTGCGATACGGTGTGAATGTTGTCAAGCGGTTCGCGTCGCCTTGATTTTCACACCAACATGCGCCAGGATCGTGATGTACACGAGAGGGGTGACATGTCGGACCTGGTTCCACCCGTGACCGCCACGGAAATCTCCAAACTGGTCGGCGTGACCCGCGCGACCGTGAGCAACTGGCGCAAGCGTCATGAGGACTTCCCGAAGCCGGTGGGCGGCACGGAGTTCCGGCCCGTCTTCGACTGGAACGCGGTGCAGGCGTGGTTGGCCGACCGCGGCCAAGATGCCACCGAAGCGCCGATCTTGTCGCTGCGGACGGTGTTGCGCTCGTCGTTGTCCAGCGACGACGCGCGGGCTCTGCTCGCCGACCTGAAGCCCTCCGGATCCGGTTGGGTGTCGCCGGGCTCCGCGACGACCGATGCCTTGTCTCGCGTCCTGAAAACTTTGGCGCGTGCCGCCGAGGCCGAGGGGCCACAAGCCGCGCTTCAGGCGCTGGCCGACCATGCGCACGGCAGTGAGCAGAACATCGCCCTCTACCGCACGCCAGAGTTGGTCGCCGGCCTCATGGCAAATCTGCTGCAGCCGCTCGAGGCTGGGAAGGGACGGGTGCTCGACCCGGCTTGCGGTGGTGGTTCGTTGCTCGTCGCCGCGGCGGAGCGCGGTGCCACTGAGCTTTACGGACAGGACATTTCGGAGATCCAAGCAGCCCTGGCTCGTCTGGTGGTGCAGGCCGAAACCGAGGTCGACGCGACCATCGCCGCGGGCGACAGTTTGCACGACGACGCGTTCCCCGACCTGGAAGTGGACGCGGTGCTGAGCAGTCCACCGAGCCTTCGGGACTGGGCCGCGGATCGGGTGCATATCGACGACCCACGATGGGGGTATGGCACGCCGGGGCGGACGGATTCGGAGCTCGCGTGGGTCCAACACGCGCTCGCGCACCTGCGTCCGGGTGGACTCGCGGTCCTCCTGCTCCCCGCGCCGGTCGCGTCGAAGGCATCCGGCAGGCGAATCCGTGGTTCGCTGCTGCGGGCGGGAGCGCTTCGCGCCGTCGTCAACCTGCCGCCGAGACTGCCTCAGCTGCTGTGGACTCGACTGAATCTGCAGATCTGGATCCTGGAGAAGCCCGACCCCGGCGCAGCGGTGCCCGACAGCGTGTTGCTGGTCGATACCGCGCCTGCCGCGGGCGAGGCCGCGCAGAGCGGCGTCGGTGATGCCGTCGACTGGCCGCCGGTCGCCGACACGGTACTGCGCGTATGGACGGCATTCGTCGCGAGTCGACTAGCGCAGGCCGAAGAGCCCAACGTGTCGACCGTTGTCCGGGTTGTCGATCTCCTCGACGAGGAGGTCGACCTCGCGCCCGGCCCGCGGGTGAAACTGGCGATCGACCCCGGAATCGTCGCAGACGAGGCCGATTCGGCACTCGCGCGGCTGCGCGCCCGCGTAGCGGAGCTGACGCACGCGTCCGAGGACGTCGGGCAGGTCGCGCCGATCTCGGGTCCGGCGTGGCGGACCGCGACCATCTCCGATCTCGCTTCGGGAGGGGCTGTGCGTATCCTGCGTGCTCAGCCATCGCGGCCCGCGGCTGGCAAGGAAGAACCCCGGCCTGCCCTGACCGGCCGCGATATCGCCACCGGCAGCCCGCCATCCGGCACGGTACGGGGGGAACCTGGCAGCTCGGCGGTCGACATCGAGATCGGCGATGTCCTGGTGCCGACCGTGCGCGCACCTCGCGGCCATACCTTCCGGATCGCGGGGCCCGATGAGGCGGGGACCGCGCTCGGCCCTAACGTGCAACTCGTGCGCACGGACCCGCGACGGCTCGACCCGTGGTTCGTCGCCGGTTTCATCGGCGGCCTCGACGACGGTCCTGCCCCAGGCACGACCGCGATTCACGCCGCACTGCACCGAACGCGAATACCGTTGTTGCCGTTGGACCAGCAACAGCGTTACGGCGAAGCGTTCCGCCGCGTGCACCAGCTGCGGGCGGCGTTGGCCGAGGTCAGCGCGGCAGTGGATCAGATCGCCGAGGTGGTGACCACCGGTCTGGTCGCCGGTGCGCTGGAACCGGCCGCGAGCAGCGCGTTGAACGAAGACATCAATGATCGCCGAGGAGGCAGTGAGTGAACACCGGCAAGCACAGAGAGCTGGCCGACCACGCGTGGTCGGTCGCGGACCTGTTGCGCGGCGACTACAAACAGTCCGATTACGGCAAGGTGATCCTGCCGTTCACGGTCCTGCGACGACTGGAGTGCGTGCTCGAGCCGACGCGGGAGGCGGTCCTCGCCAAAGCGAGGTCATTGGCGGGCAAGGACATCGATGTCCACAAGTTTTTGACCATGGCGGCCGGCGCGGTGTTCTACAACACCAGCGACCTCACCTTGAAGAAGATCGCCGCCGATCCGACCTACGCGTCGAAGAACCTGATCACCTACATCGGGGCCTTCTCCGAGAACGCGCGCGAGGTGCTGGAGAAGTACGAATTCGCCCAGCAGATTCGCAAACTCGACGCGGCGGGGCTGCTGTACCAGGTGGTCGGCAAGTTCGCCGATCTGGACCTGCGCCCCGAAGTGGTGTCCAACCATCAGGTGGGCTACGTATTCGAGGAACTGATCCGCCGCTTCGCCGAACAGTCCAACGAGACCGCCGGTGAACACTTCACCCCGCGCGAAGTCATCGAGCTGATGGTGAACCTGCTGATCGCGCCGGACGCCGAACTGCTCGGTGTGCCCGGCGTGGTCCGCCGCGTCCTCGACCCGGCCTGCGGCACCGGCGGCATGCTCAGCTCCGCGGAAGCCCACATCACCAAGGTGAACCCCCAGGCGACGGTGGACCTGTACGGGCAGGAACTGAACCCGGAGTCGTGGGCGATCTGCCGGTCCGACCTCATGATCAAGGGTGAGGACTCCGAGAACATCGTGCTCGGCAACTCTCTCGACGACAACGACGGTCACCCGAAGACCAAGTTCGACTACATGCTTGCCAACCCGCCGTTCGGTGTGGAGTGGAAGAAGATCAAAGACGACGTCGAGTGGGAGGCGGCCAACCTCGGCGAGGCGGGTCGCTACGGCGCCGGGCTCCCCCGCATCAACGACGGCTCCCTGCTGTTCCTACAGCACATGATCTCGAAGATGAAGCCAGTGACCGCCACCGGCGAGGGCGGCAGCCGGATCGCCATCGTCTTCAATGGTTCCCCGCTGTTCACCGGCGCCGCTGGGTCCGGCGAGTCCGAGATCCGCCGGTGGATCATCGAGAACGATTGGCTGGAAGCCGTTGTCGCACTGCCGGATCAGCTGTTCTACAACACCGGCATCTCCACCTACTTCTGGATTCTCACCAACCGCAAGAAGCCCGATCATCTGGGCAAGGTGGTGCTGCTCGATGCGCGGGACTACTGGGTGAAGATGCGAAAGTCGCTGGGTGACAAGCGTAAGAAGATCAGCGATGAGCAGATCGAGGAGATCACCCGGCTGTACGGGGAAGCGCTTACGGTCGCCAAGGACCCGACCCACCCGCTGCACGGCAAGGTGAAGGTCTTCAACAACGAGGACTTCGGGTACCGCCGCATCACCGTGGAACGGCCGCTGAAGCTGCGGTTCGAGCTCACCAGCGAAGGGTTGGACAAGCTGGCCTCCTCGGCGCCGGTCCGGAAGCACTACGGCGAATCCGACGCGTTCCGCGTCCTCCTCACGCCGCTGGTCGGCGCCTCCTGGCAGACGAAGGCCGAGGCCGTGTCCGCCATGCGCGACGCTGTGGTCGGTGCGGGTGAAACGTGGCCCAGCGGTGCGCCATTTGCCAAAGTCTTCCGTGAGGCGGTTGGCGTGCGCGATCCAGAGGGGGAGGTTCAGCTGGTGAAGGGCGCCCCCGAACCGGACCCTGAGCTGCGCGACTACGAGAACGTTCCGTTGACCGAGGACGTCGATGAATACCTGAGGCGCGAGGTCCTGCCGCACGTTCCTGATGCATGGATCGATCATGCCAAAACCAAAGTGGGCTATGAAATCCCATTTACTCGGCACTTCTACGTGTACACGCCGCCTCGGTCGCTTGCAGAGATCGACTCGGAACTGAAGGAGCTTGAGGCTGATATCCAGGAGCTGCTGGGAGAGGTGACACGTGAGCAGTGAAGCTAGAATTAAGTATTCATACTCAATCCGTGATGAGCGAGCCGGAAGTAGTGCGCTTCCCTTGTTATCGGTTTCCGCACGCTATGGGGTGATTCGCAGGTCGGATATTTCTGATGGACCACATCGAGCCGACGACCTGAGCAATTATAAGATTTGCCGGGCAGGCGATATCGTCCTAAATAGAATGAGTGCGTACCAGGGTGCCGTTGGTCGGAGCTCGGAGGATGGACTCGTTAGTCCTGACTATCTAGTAATTCGGCCGGTGGATGGAGTGGAAAGCCGGTACCTGCATCATCTGTTTCGGTCGCGGTGGTTTGTAGGTCAGATGTCGTTGCGCCTCCGGGGTATCGGCGGTATTGACAACGGTGTTGTTCGAACACCACGGATTAATGCGGACGAGCTTGGCGACATTCGAGTGGCCTTGCCATCGCTGGAGGAGCAGCGCCGCATCGCCGACTTCCTCGACGCCGAAAGTTCCCGTATCGAGGAATTAGTGGCTGCGCGCACGAAACAGATAAGCTTACTGCGCGAGCGGGGTGCAGAATTTGAACGCGGGGCGATCGCCGGTGCCTTCGACTCATGTGCGGTTGAGTCTGGAATCGCATGGATAGGACTGGTCGACCCCAGCGTTTCATTGGTTCCGCTCCAGCGAATTCTGCAACTTCAACGCGGGGTTGACCTGACCGAGGGCCAACGCAATCCAGGAACAATTCCGGTCATTACTACCGCCGGAGTTTCCGGATTTCATGATGTGAGTATCGCAAAGGGTCCTGGCGTTGTCGTTGGCCGTTACGGTTCAGCTGGATCGGTTCACTGGGTGGGCCAGGACTATTGGCCGCATAACACGACGCTCTACGTCAAAAACTTCTATGGAAACTTGCCACGCTACTGCTATTATGTTTTACGGAATATTCCGTATGATATGGAGCAGGCGCGATCAGCGGTTCCGGGTATTAATCGCAACGATGTGCACAAGCGAATTATGCCGCTACTTCCGTTGGATCGTCAAGCAAGTGTAGTCGAAAAGATTGATTTATACTCCGATCATATCGATTCTTGTGTTTCAGTGCTGGAGAGAGGCGTCGGTCTACTTTTGGAACGTCGCCAGTCTCTTATCACCGCCGCCGTCACCGGCCAATTCGACGTCACCACCGCCTCCCGGCGGAATCTCACCCAGGGGGTATAACGAAACATGTCCGTGCACAGTGAGCAGGTGTTCGGGGAGGCCATCGTCCAGGCGATGGTGGAGAACGGCTGGCGGGAGGGGAATCCGCACGAGTACAAAACGGAGCTCGGGCTGGATATGGGGGAGCTGCTGACCTTCATCTCGCAGACTCAGCAGACGGAGTGGGATGACCTGGTTGCCACCTACGGAGACGATCAGGATGAGGCGCAGCGGGGGTTCGCGAAGCGGCTGGGGCAGGAGTTGGCGGCCAAGGGGCTGGTGAAGGTGCTTCGGGAGGGGGTGAAGGACCGCGGTGTGTTGATCCGAGTTGCCTACTTCAAGCCGAACCTGGTCGGCTCCGAGGAGGTGCTGAAAGCCTATAAAGCGAATCGGCTAACGGTAGTTCGGGAACTGCCCTACGCCACCAAGCCCGGCGCATCGCGCCCCCGCCTGGATCTGGCGTTGCTGCTCAACGGGATTCCGGTGGCGACGGCGGAGTTGAAGAACCCGCTTACCGGGCAGGGGGTCGAGGAAGCGAAGCGACAGTATCGGGAGGACCGGGATCCCACCGAGCTGATCTTCAAGCACCGGGTGATCGCCAACTTCGCCGTCGACCCGGATCTGGTGTTCGTCACCACCCAGCTGCGCGCGGAGAAGACGGTGTTCCTGCCGTTCAACACCGGTTCGGAAGGGCCGGGAAATGCTGGCGGCAAGGGGAATCCGCCCGCCACCGTGGCAGGCAAGTACGCGACTTCGTACCTGTGGGAGCAGGTGTGGCAGCCGGACAACTGGCTGGACCTGCTGGAACGGTTCGTGCACACCACCGAGAAGAAGGGGTCGGCCGGCAAGGCGACTCGCTCGACGATCTTCCCCCGATTCCACCAGTGGGATGTGGTCAAGAAGCTCGCCGCGCACGCCGCGACGCACGGTTCCGGGCACGACTACCTCGTGATGGCCTCGGCAGGCTCCGGCAAGTCGAACACCATCGGCTGGCTCGCGCACCGGCTCAGTGATCTGCACACCGAGCGGCTGGAAAACCTCGACTCCGAAGCGCGAGCGGCCGAATTGCCGCCGGGCGTGCCCGTTTTCGACAAGATCATCATCATCACCGACCGGCGCAACCTGGACTCGCAGCTGCGCGACACCGTCGGCGGGTTCGAGCAGGTCTCCGGGCTGGTGGTGAAGATCGACGACAAGGCAGGCTCGAAGTCCGAGCAACTGGCGAAGGCATTGAACTCGCAGAGCGGCAAGATCATCACCGTCACGCTGCACACCTTCCCGGCGCTGCTGGACTATCTGCGGCGCGAGCGAGCCAAGCTAGCCGGTGGCCGCTACGCCGTCATCATTGATGAGGCGCACTCCTCCCAGTCCGGCGACGCCGCCGCCGCGGTGCGAACCGCGTTGCGCGATATGGGCCTCGACGCGGATGACGAGGAAGAGGGCGCGGTCGAGGTGCCCATCGACGAACGCCTGCGGCGTAAGGCCGAGGCGCGGGCGAAGGCCGCCAACATCTCCTATTTCGCGTTCACCGCGACTCCGAAGGCGAAGACGCTCGAGAACTTCGGCACTCCCGACGGCAATCAATACCGCCCGTTCCACACCTATTCGATGCGGCAGGCGATCGAGGAAGGGTTCATCCTCGACCCGCTGCGCAACTACATCACCTACAAGGCCTACTACCGGCTGGTGAACCAGAACCCCGACGATGTCGAGGTGCCCGAGGCCAAAGCCTCGAGCTTGCTCGCACGGTTCGCGTTCATGCATCCGTACGCGGTGGAACAGCACGCGCAGGTGATCGTCGAGCACTTCATCGCGCATACCCGCGGGCGGCTCGGCGGCCGAGCGAAGTCGATGGTGGTGACCGCCTCCCGGCAAAGCGCGGTCGCGATGGCTCGGGCGATCAAGGAATACCTGAAGGTTCGCGAGTACGACATCAAGTACCCGGATGTCGGCGTGCTGGTGGCTTTCTCCGGCAGCCTCGATGTCGATGGTGAGGAGGTCACCGAGTCGTCGGAGAACGGCGGGCTCGCCGAATCCGCGCTGCCCAAGGCATTCCGGTACACGCGGGCCGACGACCGGGCGACCCAGGCGGGCGGCAAGGGGCAGCGGGAATACCGGATCTTGGTGGTCGCCGAGAAGTATCAGACCGGGTTCGACGAGCCGCTGCTCACCACCATGTACGTGAACAAGACGCTCACCGGTATCGCCGCCGTGCAGACGCTGTCGCGACTCAACCGCACCCGCGAAGGCAAATCACAGCAGGATCTGGTGGTGCTCGACTTCGTCAACGACGCCGAGAAGATCCAGAAATCGTTCGCGCCGTACTACGAGGACGCGTTCACCATGCCGACGGACCCGAATCTGCTGTACGTCGCACGCGACCGGGTGCTGGCCGCACCGATTCTGATCACGCAGGAGATGAAGGATTTCGCGGCGGCATATCTCGTCGCCGA
This sequence comes from Nocardia sp. NPDC050713, assembly GCF_040654315.1. Lineage (NCBI taxonomy): Bacteria > Bacillati > Actinomycetota > Actinomycetes > Mycobacteriales > Nocardiaceae > Nocardia > Nocardia sp. NPDC050713. The sequence continues at coordinate 96,628 of NZ_JBFAHS010000014.1, forward strand.
GCAGAAGGCGGCCGGATCGGCCGCGAAGTGGACCAAGCTGCATGCCGAGCTGTATCGGCACCTCGCACCGGCTGTCGACCGGTTCACTGTCTTTCTCAACAGGGAGGAGGAAGACGATGTCGCACTCGCTGAGTCGTTCCGGGCCGATCTCAACGATTACGTCCGCAAGTACGGGTTCCTCGCGCAGATCGTGCCATATCAGGACCCAGACCTCGAACTCCTGCACCTGTACGGGCGTCACCTGCTGAATCGGTTGCCGCGACGCGCCGATGGCGGCATCGACATCGGCGAGGTCGACTTGAGCCACCTTCGGCTCGAGCAGACCGGGGAGCACGATCTCGGACTCGCGCCGGAAGGCGCACAGGAATTACGAGGATTCGGTGACGGCGCCGGGCCGGCCAAGGAGCCCGAGAAGTCGCTGTTGTCCGCGCTGATCGAGCGGTTCAACGAACGGTTCGGCACAGAGTTCTCCGAGGAACATCTCGCTGTGCCGTTCAACGCCGCCATGAACGAACCGCAGGTGGAGCAGGCGCGCTTGGCGAACAAGAATGTCGACGACTTCGGCGTTGTCTTCGACAAGGTGTTCGCCGAGAAGATGGTCGAACACTTCGATACTCTCAATGACCTGGGCGAGCGGTACTTCGCCCGGGACAACGAGTTCAAGAAGGACCTGGATCGGCAGGCGCGCACCGCGGCGTTCCGGCTGCTCGGGCGGCGGCATGGACTGCCCGAGATGTAGCCGACGGTGATGCGGCCGTCGCGGTATGGCAGGGGGTAGACGGTGCCGGCTCGGCGCATCGGCAGGCGGTACGACCTGATCGAAGAGATCGGGTTCGGTGGGATGGGGTCGGTATGGCGCGGGTACGACACCGTGCTCGACCGTGAGATCGCTGTGAAGATGATCCGATACACCCAGATCCACTCGCCGACCGATGCCGCCGAGTTCGCCGCACGGTTCCGTCGGGAAGCCAGGATCACCGCGCAGATCCGCCACCATGGCGTGCCGCAGGTGTACGACGCGGTCCTCGGCGCGGACCTGAGCGAGGTGTACCTCGTGATGGAACTCGTCGAGGGCGCCAACACGTTGCGGCACTATCTAGAACCCAGCGCCCCGCTGCCGATCGCATGGGCGGTCTCGGTGACCGCGCAGATCGCCACCGCGCTGTCGTACGCGCACGCGCTGCCGGTTGTCCACCGCGATCTCAAACCCGACAACATCCTCCTCACGCCTGGTGGCGCCGTGAAGATCATCGACTTCGGCATCGCCGCCCTGCTGACGGCAGGCGCGCCGAAGCTGACCATGACGGGTGCGCTCCTCGGTTCGATGCCCTATATGTCGCCGGAGCAGGCCATCGGCGCCAAGCCGACACCGCGCACCGACTTGTATGCGCTCGGCTGCATCCTCTACGAAATGCTGTGCGGTTACCCAGTGTTCGACGGTGCGGGGCCGATCGTGTTGCACCACCACGCTTCCACCGCGCCGGTTCCGCCCCGGGAACTGCGTGCCGAGGTGCCCGCCGAGCTGGACCGGTTGGTCTTGGAACTTCTCGCCAAGAAGCCCGAAAAACGACCAGGTGACGCCGCGGAGGTGTATGAGCGGCTACTCCCGTTGTTACCCCCGCCGGGGTCGGTTCCCGGACCGAGCGAGGCGCATCTGACGGGCATGCCCGATCCGACCGTGATCTTCCGACGTCCCAACGCACCGCTGCGTCCGGAGCAGGCGGCGCCCACTGTCCAGTTTCGGGGTGCGTTGCCGGCCACCGCGCCGATCAGCGACAAGGTGCTCGAGCAACGGCTGGAACATCGGCTGGCCGAGTTTCGCGACTTGGTGGCCGCGGGCCGCACACTGCAGGCGGCTGATGTTCTCAGCGGCATCCTGGAGCCGGCGGGCCGTGTCTTCGGCGCCGATAGCCCGCGGGTACTGGAACTACGGTTCGATATCGCGCTGGCCCGTTTCCATGGTGGCGAATTCCGCAAGGCAAGAATGGAATTCGATGCTCTTGCCACGGCATCGGCCAGGGTGAAGGGTTTCGCCGACGAGCTGACGATCGAATGTCGGAAGTTCGCCGCGAACTGCCGCGTCGAGCTCGGCGAACTCACCGAAGCCCTGTCGGGGATGCGCGCGGTACTCGACGACGTGCGCGCTACCCAGAGCGACGGCAGCGAGATGGCACTCGAGCTGCGGCTGGCTCTCGGGCGCTTACTCGCGCTCATCGGTCATCACGCGGAGGCGCGCACCACGTTGAGTGAGCTGTATGAGGATCTGCTGCTCCTGCGCGGGATCGATGATCTCCTGACCCAGGAAGCCGGGGCAGCGCTGGAGCGGCTCATCGACGATGATCCAGCAGCGCGTGGAGCAGAACGATCGTGACTTGGTTCCCTCTCTGCGTTACGGGTTCGGTTCGGCTGTGCGCAACAGCTGCAGAAGACCGTTCACTACGGCGTACTTCTCCTCCGAGAGTGGGTCGGTGGCGAAGTGCATCAGGTCGTTGCGCACGTTCCTGACCTGTTCCAGAAGTTCGACGACTTGGTTGCGGTCGAGCCGCCAGCCGAGTTTGCGCCACCGGTCGGGATCCTTCAGCAGCTGGACGTAGTTGCCGAAGGTGAGGTCGGAAGCGTCGTGGACGCGCGATTTCTGGTGATTGGGTACCGCGTCCTTCAGGTCGTCGAGGTCGAAGTGGTCCTCAGCCGCGCGGCGCAGCCGGTTCTCTGCTTCTTCGATGAGCACGAAAGGCCTTGCCAGAGTCCCGAATTGACGAGTCAGATCGGAGGCAGTGAGAATGCCGGTGACCCGGACCCGGTCGGGGTTGCGGACGAAGATGAACCCTCGGTCGTAGATAGAATCGATCTGATCGAGCAGTAGCGCGTCGTGGTCGACGACCAGGGCAGGGACCGTCGCGTCGGCGAGCGTGGGATCGTCGCTGGAGATGTGCGCCTGCCCGATCGATTCCCATGTAACCGCACCGTGGTACGTCTCGTCCTCATCGATGACCGCGAGCTGCGAAAACTGGTACCGCAGCATCTTGGTTTTCGCGTAAGTGAGATCGGCCGTCGAGGTCACCGACTCCAAGCGCGCGGGTAGGTCGCCGAGGCGGCGAGACATCGGCTCGGGCTCGATCACGTTCTCGACGTTCTCGATTTTCCCGTTGCCCGCGTCGACACCTGGCTCGGTGTCGATCGGCACCAGGGCGACAACATCGCTGAGCGCCCCCTCGGTGAAAGCCGGGCGAGTGGTCAGGCCGTTGCTCGCGAGATCCGCCTTGATCGTCGAGACCGCCGCGGCGGTCCGGCGTTCGGCGCCCCAGTGTTCGAGGAGGCTCCGGATGGTGAGTTCTCGCGGGTTCGAGGCGTCCCTGGCCGTAGCTTCCTCCAGCAGTTTGGTGGAATCCGTGGCTTCTTCGTCGCCGTCGAAACCGGGGTCGGTGCCATAAGTCGCGAGATGCTGGATGCGGGCCGCGGCGTCGTGGCGGGTAAGGCCGCACACGGTGAGCAGGGAGCCCAGACTGGCTCGCAGGTCAGGGCGGATCGCGTCCCACGACACGTCGGGACGAATCCAATCGACCTTCCTGACCTGACGGAAGCCCTTCGGTTCGTCGGCGCGGTACTCGTATGGACCGCTCACCCTGCCGATCGCGACGTGTCCCGGGTGGGTCTTGAGCGGCATGACGACGAGGTCACCGTCTTGGATTGTGGTGTCGAATTTCCACAGCTGGCCGGTCCAGTTGCCGATCACCGTGCTGGTCGCGTCCGGATAGGCGGACCGCAACCCTACCTTGAGGTCGTGCCAGGTCGGGTACCGGCCGAGGTCGCCGACTTCGTCCCAGCCGATGATCGCAAGTCCCTCGTCCAGGGCGCGGCGCTCCCGTTCGCCGACGCTACCGGCACGGATCAGCCACGCCTGCGGCTGTCGCGTATCGTTCGACATGTATCGGTCTCCCTTTCCGGTGCCGCCGACACGGATCCGAATCGTGGGCCGGCGGCGCCCCCGAGCGATTCCGCGATAGGAGGCCCCGAATCCCTCCTGTAGAACAGTCCGCGGGCAACGGTATCGGAAGTTCTCGCACTGTGCAGGCGGTATTCGTCGTGGCCGCAACAGAATCGGCTGACGACGTTGTGCGCGAGAGGTTCTTGCCGAGGTGGCCCAATCCGTCCTTCGCGAGGGTTGGAAGTTCCACTGGGCCGCTGCGGTCGAATTGCTTCGGCTCTTTGCCCAGTCGACGACGCCGCTGCTGCGCGGGCGCGAACGGACTGGCCGATACCTGTGCACCCGGGTGTTCTGCCAAAACCCCGAACCGAGTGGGAGATCGCCGTTGCGCTGCAAACTGCGTTCGCTGTAGTCACCTTCGTCCGTTGCCGATGGTGCGCTGTCCGTGCGGGCTGGCCGAGCTGCCAGCGGTTCAACCCGAAACGTAAGCGACCCATAGGTAGTCGCGAGGTCGGCTCGTAGCCACCAAGGTCTGGCGAGCGAGTAGTTCGGCGCGGTCGCGGGCGGCGCCGGTGAGTTGGGTCGAGTTGGCCGGTGGTTCGTCGGCGATGTGGAAGACCGCGGCGAAGTCCATACCTTTGGCGCGGTGTACCGTGCCGACCTTGATGGCGTCGAATTGGGTGCCGTCGTACTTTTCCAGGGACAGTGTGGGGAAGCCGGATCGCTCCAGCACTCTTTGATAGTGCTCGGCTTCCTTGTTGGAATGAACGATGACGGCCATGTCGGAGATCGGTAGGCCGGATTCGGTAATCGCACGGGGAAGCTCGGTGTCGAGGTCCTTGCGCGATAGGCGTCGTTCCACCGCGGTGCCGTCCGACAACGTGGCGTCGCTGTCGCGCAGGACGAAGCCGGGGCCGCCGTCGAGGTCATCGACGGTATTGCCCGCTTCTATGCGTTTAATGTAGCGCAGGATCGCTTCGCGATTGCGGTAGTTGGTGTGCAGCCAGGGGGATTCCCGCGTCGGAGAGTCGCCAGCCGCCCGCGTAGACCTGCTGTTGCCCATCGCCGACCAGCAGCAGTTGGGCGTCGGGTCCGCCGCCTGCGATCAAGTGCACCAGACGCAGTTCCATCAGGGTGAAATCCTGCACCTCGTCGACGACCACCAGCGCGTAGTCCTCGCTGTTGTCGAGCGGGCGCTGCCGCAGTTCGTCGACTGCGAGGGCGACGACGTCGTTGAAGTCGTGCACACCTCTCGTGTCCATGCGCTGCTGATACGGCAGATACCAGTTCTCCCAGACGTACTTGCGGCGGTTGCCGTGCAAACTGATGCCTTCGCGACCGGTTCGCTCGATCTCCTTGTAGGCGTCGAGATCTCGTAGGCCTCGGCCTTTGATCACGCGGTCGATCTCGTCGGTCCAGTAGGCGTAGTCGGTAGCGTCGATGTTGCCGAGCACCTCGCGAGCGCCTTGCCACGCCCGGGCGAGACAATCCTGTCTGGCCGCGTCGTCGAGGTTGTAGGCGACTCCGCGTCGATTGAGGAACGTTATCGTCCACGCGTGCAGACCGGTGAACTGGGCGCGGTCCGCCGAGTGCGGGGCCAGCTGCGCAAATCCCGACCGATGCTAGGTCGGCAGGGTCTTGACGAAACTGGTGAACAGCAGGCGACCGGGATTGCGTTTGGCGAAATGCGCCATACGGTGCAGTACCACAATGGATTTGCCGGTTCCCGCAGGCCCGCTGAACCGCGCCGGTCCGGTGAAGTTCGTGTGCACGAGGGCAAGCTGATCGGGATCGAGGAAGGTCATCCATTCCCGGAACCGATTGCGAGCGCATTCCCGCGAGTGTCGGACCGCAGTTCTCCGGCGGTGAAGAGGCCGTCGGAGGTGACCGATTCGGCGGCGGGCGCGTCGTCGGCGGAGATCCACTCGTACCACGTCGAACGCTCCGCAACGGTGGCAGCGATCTCGCGGACACGACGCGAGGACAGGCGGTGCTCACCCGAAATCAGGGTGCTGCACATCGTGGATTCGTCGACCGCGAGAAACGGGTCGTGCGCCTCGTGGCCACGGCGCGCGGCATCAGCAGTGCGATCTCCAGCATGTGCGCGACGAATTGGGAGCGTTCGAACAGTAGCCCCGCGAATGATTCCTCGGCGTGCTTGCGGATCGCGCGCAGCTCGGCGCGATCCGGAACCGCGTCGGTGAATACCAAGGCGTACACGCCCGTCGAGCCGACCGCGAATGCGGGCGCACGTCCGGATCTGGCCGGTGAGCGGTCGATGAGCAGCTGCCAGCCGCGTGCGGTCAGCGGCACCGACAGGAAACGACGTTGCTGTGCGGTGCGATCGGCAGTTGCGCGAGTCTGCGCTCGGCCCAGCGCATGCGGCGCTCGCGGTTGATGTTCGGCATAGGAGGCCCCCGGTTCCTGCCTGGTGCGCAGTTTGTCGGCAACCGTATCCGAGGATCGGTCGGGTTGAGCGGTTTTCTGCTGTGTACCAAGCTGATTGGGGCCTATGCCGGGTGCGAGCACATCGAACAACCGGCGGACTAAGCCCTGTCTGGCGGACGTCTCGGCACCCGTGACGCCTCGGCGTGGCTGACGATGCCGAAGCGTATCGTGGTTCGGCATGGGGTCACGGGGCGAAATTGTCGTCATCGAGGGGGGATCGCAGCAGAAGTACTACACCCACTGGGGTGGTGGGTCGCTGCATCTAGATCTGCTGCCGGGGCCGCAGGCCGCGGTCCGGTTCGCGTCCGCGCAGAGTGCCCTCGATGCGTGGGTCTACGACCTGGAGGCGGCGGCGGTGATCGACATCGATCGGCGAGTGCTGCTGTGGTTTTCGAACGCGTGTGCCGAAGATGCCATCCGGAGTGCGGTGTTCGAGACGATGGCGATCACCTGGCCACAATGGGAGGTGCGCTGGGCGGGATACCGGGAGCGGGACCTTGCCGACTATTGCGACGGCCGGTGGCCGAGATGCCTGGTTCTCGTCTCCGGGGTGGAACGGGCCCGCTGTTACACACCGGCAATCGATCTCGCCTCGCTCGTGGCGCAGGGGCCAGCGGTGGTCGAGACGATCGCCGGGTGGGCGGAGGCGACACGGATACCTGCCGTCCCTGCCCACGGGCTGCACCTCGATCCCGCGCGACGATCCGGTGCGTTGTGGGCTCTCGACGGCACGGCCGGCGATCTGGAGGCGATCGCCGCACGATGGAATGGCTGGACGTGGGAGAACTGGGGATATCGGTTCGCCGAGGCCGCTGCTGCGCTCGACTCTGACTCCGGCCCAGAAATCGTTGCCGCGTTCGAGGCTCTCTCGGAGAGCTTCGAACAGCATCAGTCGGTAGACAAGGGTACCGAAGCCATCGGTCTGCTGCTGAGTGCGACGGGCTGGATCCAGAAGGCGCTGCGCACGGGCGGGATGACGATGGAGACGGTGGAGGACAATACGTTCGTTCATCGTCCGGTGGAGCTGTCGGCTGCCGAGCTGGTGGACACCCGAGAGGCGATCGCCGCAGCCAAGCTCCGGCACGGATCGTGAACGCTCGGCCTACGGCCGCGCCGCCAGGTGTGGCGCTCACACCGGCAGTAGCTCCTCCCCATCCCACGTGAACCTCGCCGTAGTTACCGCGTCCTGCCCATCCCCGCTGATGATCTGATATATCCCGATACCGCTCAGCTCCGGGCATTGCCGACGGTGGCCAGAGACACGGTCGCGTACTCACCGGTAGGCGAGCGAGCCCGAGCAGGTCGGCCACCGCGACCTGCTGCGCGGCGGTCAGGGGACCCACGCGCACCCGCTGGACCGCACGACCCGAGGCGAAGCGTTGATAGAGCGCGTCCCACAGCGGCGCGAGGTCGGGAGAAAGCCGAGCTATCGCGTGCTCGGCGTTCAACGTGTGGCCTCGGGGCGATTGGCTCGGGTCGGGTGGATCATCGTGAGCAATTGTCGCCCGCTCGTCCCGTTCCGGCCGTACCCGGCCCTTCCGAATCGCGCACTCGCTCAATACACAGGAGTCAGGACAGTTCCCGGAACGACAGGATGATGTTCTGGATGGTATCCCCGTCCGCAGCCGCTCGATCGGGGGAGGTCCAGCCGAAGACCAGGAAGTAGGAGCTGTCGCCCTCGATTGCGGTCATCCATCCGACCGCGTCGATGCCGTTGTGGGTGGTGGTCAGTTCCCATTGGACCGCGGCCCTGCCCGCGATCGACAGGGGGCGATCCTCCGAGACATGGCCGGTGCGGAATACCTTGCCGTTGACCAGGTTTGCACGGACATTTCGCGTGAAGGCGGCGAAGTCCCCGCGGTTGGGTTGCGGCGCGATCATCAGGTTGCCGTGGCCCGCGGAGTCCGCGACCTGAAGAGTCTCCCCTTTGCCCCAGACGTTCTGCGGGGACATCCCCCAACTGTCGGGCACGGTCACCTGCGATTTGCCATCCACCGCGACAATTGTCTGTGCGGACATCAGGCGGATCTCATGCACCGCTGGAACCGGCACCGCCACCGCATGATTCGGTTCGGTCAGCCGTTCGTGGGATAGCGCGGCCGACCCAGCCGCCGTGGCGACAAGCACGGGAGCCACGCCCATGCTCAGCCGAATCATCAACTGCCGCAGACGGACACCGCCGCGCCGACCTGACCCGAATCGGATCTTCTTCTGGGAAAGCACGGCGAGAGTCTATCCAGAAGCTAGATAGAACAGGTGATCTCACTCAATGGCGAAGTGACCTCGCCTCGGCTGCGGCGATGTCTTTTCCGCGTCCTGAGATCCGGCGAGCGCCACGATTCGGATAGGTATAAGTGTGCCGACTCGCGACTGGAGCTGGACGGACGACCCTTGCTGTCCGCAGTGCGAGCGAACTGGGCGTTCCAAAGCATCACGCCGATGCTGCGGCAGCGGTTTCTTGGAAACGACTGCGGGTGCGGGCTACGGCAATCGGGAGTTCACTCGCGCTGGTTCGGTGCTTGCCTGGAGGGTTCTGCAGGCGAGTTTCGGCGATCTCGAACTTGCTACCGGTTGTCACCTGTCGGTGCCAATGCCACCGACAGGTGATGTCCCGACTCGACTCCGCCGCAACCGTTTCCGCTCAGCCCATCGACTTCGCACCATCGAGCGATTCGCGGATGATATCGGCATGCCCTGCGTGCTGGGCGGTTTCGGTGGCGATATGCAGCAGCGTCCGCCGCGCGCTCCACCGCGCACCGGGCTCGAACCACGGCGCATTCGGCAGCGGATGGGAGACGTCGAGGTCGGGCAGTTCGCGCAGCAGCTGGTCGGTTTCGGCCGCGACCTTCTCGTACTCGGCGAGCACGTCGGCGAGGGTCTCACCCGGCAGCATCGTGAACTGGCTGCTCCACTCGGCGATATCCGCCTCGGTCATCGATTCGAAGTCCGGCTGCGCCGTGGGCCCCTCCACGATGAACTGCGCCCATTTCCGCTCTACCAGCGTCACGTGCTTGATGAGCCCGCCCACACACAGTTCGCTGGCGGTGGTGCGCTGACCGGCCTGCTCGTCGGTGAGATCCCGAGCGGTAAAGCGCAGGAAATGCCGGGCCTTGGTGAGGGTTTCGAGGATGTCGGCGCGTTCGGAGTCGAGCTGGGGGAGCGTGGCGGTGGTCATGAGCGGGTTCCTCTCGTGATCGGTGTGAATCCCAAGGTAGAAGCAATTGCGGCCAGTTTTCGTCCGCAATGTCCGCGATACTGAGAATATGGCTGATACGAGTGCGCGCACGTTGCGACTGCTGTCGCTGCTGCAGACCCATCGCTACTGGCCGGGAGCGGAACTGGCTGAGCGCCTGGGCGTCTCCGCCCGCACCCTGCGCCGCGATATCGACCGCCTGCGCGACCTCGGCTACCCCGTCGATGCCCGCCCCGGTGTTGACGGGGGCTACCAGCTCGCCGCGGGCGCCGCGCTGCCCCCGCTCGTCGTCGACGACGAGGAAGCAGTCGCGTTGACCGTCTGTCTTCAGGCTGGTTCCCAGGGCGCCGTCGACGGTCTGGCCGAACCATCGATCCGCGCCCTGGCCAAAGTGGTTACTGTCCTGCCGACCCGCCTGCGCCGCCGTGTCGACGCCCTGCGCGCGATGACCGTCTCCACCGGCTGGACCGTCCCGCTCGCCGACGTCGACCCGGCCGTCCTCACTGACCTCGCGATGACCTGCCGCGCGGAGGAACGCCTGCGCTTCACCTACACCGCCGCTGGCAACGCCACCACTGATCGCGAAGTCGAACCCCACCGGCTGGTCTCCCTCGGCCGCCGCTGGTATCTGGTTGCCTACGACCTCACCCGCCACGGTTGGCGCAGCTTCCGCGTCGATCGCATTTCCGGCTCCGTCCCCACCGGCGCTCGTTTCCGCCCCCGTGATCTCCCCGCCCCCGACGCCGCCACCTTCGTCCGCAACGGAATCGGCTCCCTCCGACCCTCTTACGAGGTCTCTGCCGAAATCGAAGCGCCCGCCGACCTCGTCCGCTCCCGCATCGGCCGCTGGTGCACCGTCACCGACCTCCCGGACAACCGCTCCCGCATCGACCTCACCGCCGACGAACTACATTGGCCGCTCTTGGCCTTGGGCACCGTGGGCGCCGAGTTCCGCGTGCTGAGCCCAGCGGTGCTCGTGGACCGCGTGCAGGAATGGGGCGCGCGATTCACCCGCGCGGCCGAGCATCGCTGAGCCGGGCCGCAATACGGTAATCGCGGAGTTCGTCGTCATTCGAAACATGGCATCCGAGAGGCTCTATATCTCGGCGACCATGACGTGCAGCAGGATCCGCTGAGGTTCCCGCTCGTCGACGCGAACTGTGCGGGACGTTCGATGGTTACCGTCCGGGGTCCTGCTCCGATCCCATGCAGCTCGGACGAGCGGTGAGTTGTCGACCAGCCGTGGCCCATCGACGACATCCGGATACCTGGCGTACGAGGTCTGGAATTCGCCGTGGAAGTCGGATATTCGCAGCGTTTCGTCGATCGCTTCTCGCGTTGCTGTCATCGACATGTCGTAATAGTCGTCGAGTCCGCTCGTGAAGCTCACGCCGAGAACGGTGACGCCGGGCGCGAGCTCGAACCGGGCGAATTCCAGTGCCTCTCTGATGTGATCGGGATCGATCGAGTGCTGATAGCCGCGGCCGTCGGTCCGGGATTCTTTTGTGCAGGAGGTGAGCGACACTGTGAGCGTCGCACCGCAGGCGAGGGTGATGATGCTGGCTATCAAGGACTTTCGGAACCGCGCGCGTATTGCTTTCATCGACCGTAACCGTTCATTTGGTGAACACCGTAGCGACCGATCGAGCGCTGTGCGGATGCCAGCGCTGAGGAATCGGCTCGGTGCTCCGTGCTAGGTGACGACAATTCCTCACCGGCGGGGGTGCATGCGACGAACAGCAGGCACCGTTCCAGCCGCACATCGCGCTGGTGGTCCGGGGGGTCGATCTCTTTCGGGGTGACCGCAGCGGGCGTGGGCAGAGCCGGATCACCCTCGCCCTGCCACTGGAGGAGGCGAGCGCGCTCATCGCGGAAGCGAGGCAGCTGGCGGGCGACCCACCGCCGCGCTGGCGGCGGTGGCGTTGGCCGAGTCCGGGCGGGTGCGTGCACCGAGGCGCTCACCGCCCAGCCTCCCGCCGCTGATGACGTACCGGCGATCGCGTGCGCTGAATCGTTGATCAGCGAACCTGTTGACAGCGCGAAATGTATTGAAGCTGGGCATAACTCGGGACAGCAGACGGGTTCGCGGTTATTCTGCTCGGTAGGGGTTGATTCGAATGGGAGGGGGTGCGATGGTCTCGATCGCACGGGAACGTCGCAGGCATTGGGTCGAGGGAAAGCTCGCCACACTCACCGGGTTGGGGCCATGGCATCGTCGGATTCTGTCGGTTGCTCTGATGGAATCCGGGTGGCATCTGCTTGTGGCGCGGGAACCGGAGTATCCGCCTGTCGACCGTGCGGCGGCATTCGCGGTGGGACGGACCGGGGTGTTCGCGCTCGTCTTCGCCGATGAGGTGCCGGGTGAATCGGAACTGCGTTCGGTGCGACGGCATGCGGAGGAGACGTTCGCGAATCTCTATTCCGGTCGCAGGCAATATGTTCCGCACATGATACAAGTGGTTCTGGTGTCTTCGGCCGACACGCCGATGGCGGCCGACGGCCGATTTCGGGTGGCGACCGCGGCGACTCTGCGCTCGAACCTGCTCGGAAACGACAAGGCGCTGCAGTCGAATTCTGCTCGCCACCTTGCCAAGACAGCCTCCGCTCGGCTGAGTGGGTACGAACGCATTACCACCGACGAAGCGCCGGCCGCGGAAACTGTCGAAGCGGAAGGTCTTTTCACCGAGGTCGAGGTGCGTGAGCATGAGCGTGACCGCATGCTCGGACGCCCGTTCGCCGAGTGGATGACGTTCCTGGATCCCGAGCAACTCGCCCTCGTCAACCGCAATTTCAATGGCCCGGCGAGGTTCAGCGGGCCAGCCGGTACCGGAAAGACCGTAGTCGCGCTGCATCGGATGGCCCGGTTCGCTAAACACAATTCCGGGCGCCTGCTGTTCACCAGCTTCGTCAAGACGCTGCCTACCTACCATCGGTCGGGATTCGAAAGGCTCGCGCCGCACGTCGGCGATCGTGCCGAGTTCACCAGTCTGCACGCATGGGCGGTTCGCTTTCTCCGCCAACGCGATGTCATGCCCCGGCTGAACACCGACGTATGCGACAACGCCTACTCCCATACCTGGTTGAAGGCGCGCGAACACCTGGCCGATATCAAAGGCACCGGTGTCGAATACTGGAAAGACGAACTCGAACGCGTCATCAAGGGGCGCGGTGTCACCTCCTTGAAGGAGTATCAGGGGATCAACCGCACCGGCCGGAACCGTGTCATCCTCACCGATAGTCGGCGCGAAACCGTGTGGAAGGCAATATATGAGCCCTACCAGGCCATTTTGGAGCAGCACGAAGTCTGCGATCTGAACGACGTGGTCAGCGCCGCTCTGGCGGAACTGAGGCGTCGTCCGTTCGAGGAACCGTACGGGCTGGTCGTTGTCGATGAGGTCCAAGATTTCACCCTCTTGGAACTCCAGCTCGTGCACCAGATCGCGGGTGGGCGCGCCGATTCTCAGCTTTGCTGGTGGGGGATGGCCAGCAGCAGGTGTATCCCGGTGGCTGGACGCTGTCGGATGCGGGCATCCCGATTGTCGGCCGCGGTGCTGTTCTGCGGGTCAACTACCGCAACCGCATGGCCGTACACGACTATGCGAAGTCCATCGACGCCACCAACGTCGTCGACGATCTCGATGGTGGCCCGGGATTCGTCCTGCGCGACACCGAGGTGGTCCTACCCGGCGGCCGCGCCGACGGATACACGGGGCGACGGTCGGATGTCGAGACGCGATTGATCGAGGCGGTCGAGAACGCGGCCGCGACGATCACCGACATCGCCGTGTTGACGAACACGAAGAGTGAAGCGGCACGGCTGGCCGACCGGCTCACCAAGGCCGGTATACCGACCTTGCCGCTCACCCGCTACGACGGCACACAGCACGGAGCGGTGAAGACCGGCACCGTGCACCGGGCGAAGGGAGTGGATTTCGCCGCGGTCTTCCACATCACCACTCGCTCCGGCGCACCGGTCGCCGAGCTGACGGGGGCCGAACGCGACAGAGCCGAACTGGCTGCCCGACAGACGATGGTCGCGCTGACCAGAGCACGCGACTACATCTGGGTCGGTGTTGTCGACAACCAAGTTCGGCCATTCTGACCATCCGCCGGGCGCGACGCCCACGGCGCTGACGTTTTCCGCGGTTACCGAGGAACTTGTGAGGTTCTGGCCGGCTCGCTGTCTGTGCGTCGACGTGACGGTCGGGAATCAACTCCCGAAGCGGGCGAGGACGGAGGAGGCTTCCTGGGAGGCGGTGCCTTCCTCGGCGAGATGGGCCATGGTGGGGGCGATTTCGCGGCCGTGGTGGGTCATCGCCTGGGCGTAGAGGCGGCCTGCGCGGTAGGAGGAGCGGACGAGGGGGCCTGCCATGACTCCGGCGAAGCCGATTTCTTCGGCGACCTTCGAGTGTTCGACGAATTCCTCCGGCTTCACCCAGCGGTCCACGGGGTGGTGGCGGGGGGAGGGGCGGAGGTACTGCGTGATGGTGAGGATGTCGCAGCCCGCCTCGTGCAGGTCGCGCATGGCCTGGGTGACTTCCTCCGGCGTTTCGCCCATACCGAGGATGAGGTTGGACTTCGTGACCAGGCCTGCTTCGCGGGCGGCGGTCAGGACGGCAAGGGAGCGCTCGTAGCGGAACGCCGGGCGGATGCGCTTGAAGATGCGCGGAACCGTTTCGAGGTTGTGCGCCAGGACTTCTGGGCGTGAGGAGAAGACCTCGGCGAGCTGGTCCGGGTCGGCGTTGAAGTCCGGAATCAACAACTCCACGCCGGTGTTGGGGTTCAAAGCCTTGATGGCCCGGACGGTTTCGGCGTAGAGCCAGGCGCCGCCGTCTTCCAGGTCGTCGCGGGCGACGCCGGTGATGGTGGAGTAGCGCAGGCCCATGGCCTGGACGCTTTCGGCGACGCGGCGGGGTTCGTCGCGGTCGAGGGCGGCGGGTTTGCCGGTGTCGATCTGGCAGAAGTCGCAGCGGCGGGTGCACTGTTCGCCGCCGATGAGGAAGGTGGCCTCGCGGTCTTCCCAGCATTCGAAGATGTTGGGGCAGCCTGCTTCTTCGCACACGGTGTGCAGACCCTCGCGCTTCACCAGGCCCTTGAGTTCGGTGTACTCGGGGCCCATGGTGGCGCGGGTGCGGATCCACTTGGGTTTGCGCTCGATGGGGGTTTCCGCGTTGCGGGCTTCGATGCGCAGGAGTTTGCGGCCGTTGGGTGCGGACGCGTTGTGCGGTGTCGGGGTGTCGACTGAGGTCACTTGATCGACCTTACGCCTCGGGTGTCGGCCGCCGTCGGGGTGGCGGGAGCCGCGCTGTGGGATGCGTCGATGGCGCGGTCTGCCGTCGAGGCGGTGGCCGCGCCCGCGGGCGCGGTGCCGTTGTCCGCGACCTTCACGTCCGCTGTCGAACTCTTCGGTGCCGCGGAGTCTGCGGCAGCCTCGCCTGCGCCGTCGGCGGCTTTTATGGCGGTCGTGGTCGCCGTGATGCCGGCGGTGGGGCTGGCCGCGGGCCGGTTGATGTCGTGGTCGCTGACCGGGAGATCGCCGTTCAGCGCGCGCACGATCGCATCGGCGACCAGTGGCTTGATCTCGGCGACGGTGACTTCACGGCCGAGTTCGCGGGTCAACGTGGTGACGCCCGCGTCGCGGATGCCGCAGGGGACGATGGCCCCGAAACCGTCCATGGAATTGCAGTTGAACGAAAGGCCGTGCAGGGCAACGCCGCGCTGCACGCGCACACCGATGGCGGCGATCTTGCGTTCGGGGGACCAGTCGTTGGCGGGCAGCCAGACGCCGGAGCGGCCCTCGACGCGGCCGACGATGAGGCCGAGTTCGGTGCACACCGAGATCAGCGCCTCCTCGAGGCGACGCACGTACTGGACGACGTCGACGGGCTCCGCCAGCCGGATGATCGGGTAGCCGACGAGTTGTCCTGGACCGTGCCAGGTGATCTTCCCGCCGCGGTCGACCTGCACCACGGGGCTGCCGTCGATCGGCAGGTCCGCGTCCTCGGTGCGGCGGCCCGCGGTGTAGACGGAGGGGTGTTCGAGGAGCAGCAGGTGGTCGGAGCCGAGGCCTTCGGCACGTTCGGCGGCGATGGTTCGCTGCAGGTCCCAGGCGGCGTGGTAGTCGATGAGACCGAGATCCTCGACGACGATCGGGGTGCGATCGAAGCGGGCGGACCAAGTGGTGCGCGTGTCGTTCACGCCGTTGACGGTACGCCCCGCGGTTTGGAGGCCGGTAGGGACTGGGTGTGCGGTATGCCACAGGCTTGCGGTGCCGCCCGGGTGCGTCCCGTCGGCCGCCGAGGTTCGGGCTCATCCGCCCGAGTGAAATGGTAGGTCCGGACGGAATCGTCAGGGCGCCGCGGGACGTGCTTCGCGCTGCGGGGTGCATCGCCGGACGGATGGCTCGGTCGGGCTCGGGAGCTCCGCGGGGAAGGGCTTGTCCGGAGCAACTCCGTTCCAGCTGTGAGCACGCCACGGGTCCGGCGAGCGAGTCGCGATGTGGCGTGAGCGCGAGGTAGCCAGCGCGCCGGCAGGGTCTGAAGCGGGTTGGGTGTGAGTTCTCTCGGTAACGGCGTGGTCGGGAACGGCGGCAGCATCGTCGGCGCGGTGGTCCGTTACGTGGTGACCTAGTTACGACCGAATTCGTGTACGCCAGGGGCTTACCCCGTCAGCTGAAACGGTGCCCGCCTCGATCGGCAGGCAGCGGTCGGCCGCCTCGATGTTGCCGAGGTGGCCGGTGGGCCAGACCTGGTAGTCGGCGAGGGAGCCCGCATCGCCGAGGGCGTCGACGATGGGACGGTTCATCCTGGCGGGCAGCAGACTCTACGGATTTGCCGTGATCCGGTAACGCGGCGGATTCAGCCCACCTCGACCGGCAGCGTCAGCTGCATCAACGTCAGGTCCATCCAGCGGCCGAATTTGTGTCCCACCTCGGGCAATTGGCCGACCACCATGAAACCGAATCGCTCGTGCAGCACGATCGACGCGGCGTTCCCCGATTCGATGGCGGCGATCATCGCGTGCACGCGTCCGGATGTCGCGGCGCGGTCGATCAATTCGGTGAGCAGGGCGCTGGCCAGGCCGCGGCGTTGGAAGCGGTCGGCGATGTAGACCGAGTTCTCCACGGAGTAGCGGTATCCGACCCTCGGCCGCCACTGGCCGTAGCTGGCGTATCCGGCGACTTCGCCGTCGACCTCGGCGACGAGGACGGGCATGCCCGCCTCGACCCGGGAGCGGAACCAGGTGTGGCGCTCGTCGATGCCGACTTCGTCGATGTCCCAGATGGCGGTGGAGGTGGCGATGTTGGCGTTGTGGATGTCGAGGATCGCGGGCAGGTCACCTTCGCGCGCGTCGCGGATGACGGTGGCGTGACGGGTGTCCATGGCGGTCAACGGTGTGCTCCGTGGTTCGGCGAAGGAGGTCGGCGGCGAGCGCGCTGTGTGCGGGCCTACCGTCGGTGTTCGAACCCGATCATCGCGCGTCCGGGAACCTGCGGCAATGCGGGCTGGATCACCTGTCGTCGCCGTCGCGACCGATGGTCGCCGCCAACGCCGCGCCGATCGTGGGGTGACGGAAGGGATACCCCGCCTCCTCCAACGCCGTCGGGATCGCCCGCGGCCCGCGCAGAATAGCCTCGTCGGCGAACTCGCCGATGAGCCCACGCAGCGCGAACGCGGGCAGCACCAGCGGGGTGGGGCGGTGCAGCGCGCGGCCGAGTGCGCGATTGAATTCGGCGTTGGTGACCGGGGCCGGGCCGACCGTGTTGATCGGCCCGGACACGGTGTCGTTGGTGAGCGCGAAGACGATCGCGCCGATCTCGTCGTCCAGCGAGATCCACGGGGTGTACTGACGCCCGTTGCCCAGCCGTCCGCCGAGGCCGAGCCAGTACAGCGGGTGCAGCATGCCGAGCATCCCGCCGTGCTTGGACAGCACGACGGCGCTGCGCAACAGCACCGTGCGCACGCCCGCGGCGGTGGCGGGACCGGTCGCGGCTTCCCAGTCACGGCACAGCGTGGCGAGGAAACCCGAACCGGCGGGGGAGGATTCGTCCACGACGCGGTCGCCGGTGGCGCCGCCGTAGTAGTGCACGCCGCTGGCGTTGACCAGCACCGGCACGCCCGCGGCGGCCACCTTGTTGGCGAGGACGTCGGTCGGGGTGATGCGGCTGTCGCGCAACTCCTGTTTGTAGCTGCCGTTCCAGCGGCGTCGTCCGAGGCTCGCCCCGCACAGGTTGACCACCGCGTCCGCTCCGCGCAACGCCCGCTCGTCGAGCTCGGCGCGGGCGGGATTCCAGACGAACTCGTCCGGAGCGGCGGCGGGACGGCGCACCAGCCGAGCCACCTCGTGCCCGTCGCGGCGCAGTGCCGCGACGAGCGCCGTCCCGATCAGCCCGGACGAACCGGCGATCACGACCTTCATGCGGGACGAACCTTCCCCGGGTCAGAGGCCCAGATCGGCCTCGAACGCGGCCTCTTCGAGGCGGTGGCGGATCGTGGTCAGGAAGCGACCGGCGTCCGCGCCGTCGATGAGGCGGTGATCGTAGGTGAGCGGCAGGTAGCACATGGAGCGCACGCCGATCGACTCGTTACCGGTCTCGTCGGTCACCACCACCGGGCGCTTGACGATCGCGCCGGTGCCGAGCATGGCCGCCTGCGGCGGGACCAGGATCGGGGTGTCGAACAGCGCGCCCTGGCTGCCGATGTTGGTGATGGTGAAGGTGCCGCCCGACAGTTCGTCCGGCTTCAGGCCGCCGTTGCGGGCCCGGTCGGCGATGTCGGCGATGGCGCGGGCCAGACCGGCCAGCGACAGGTCGCTGGCGTTGTGGATCACCGGGGAGAGCAGGCCCTGCTCGGTGTCGACGGCGATGCCGAGGTGCACCGAGGCGTGGTAGGTGATCTCCTTGGCGCCCTCGTCGTAGGAGGCGTTGACGTTCGGGTGCACGCCGAGCGCCTCGACGACCGCCTTCGCGAAGAACGGCAGGAACGTCAGGTTGACGCCCTCGCGGTCCTTGAACGCGCGCTTGGCCTGCGCGCGCAGCGCCGCGATCTTGGTGACGTCGGCCTCGTGGACCTGGGTCAGCTGCGCGGTGGTCTGCAGCGATTCGCGGGTCTTGGTGGCGGTGATCTGCCGGATCCGGTTGGCCTTTTGGGTGGTTCCGCGCAGGTGCGCCAGCTGCGAGGCGGCCGGAGCCGACGGAGCCTTGGCGGCGGGCGCGGCGGCGGCCGGAGCGGGCGCGGCGGCCGGAGCCGGAGCCTTCTTGGCCTCGGCGGCGGCGAGCACGTCCTGCTTGCGGATGCGACCACCGACGCCGGAACCCTGCACGGAGGCCAGGTCGACGTTGTTCTCCTCGGCGAGCTTGCGCACCAGCGGGGTGACGTACGGGGTGGCGCCGTTGCCGTCGGCGGCCGGAGCCTTGGCCGGAGCCGGGGCGGGCTTGGGGGCCGGGGCGGGAGCCGGGGCGGGCTTGGGAGCCGCGGCGGCGGGGGCCGGTTCGGGCTTGGGCTCGGGAGCCGGGGCCGGGGCCGGTTCGGGCTTGGCTTCGGGCGCGGGGGCCGGAGCGGGCGCGGGGGCGGAGGCGGCGGGGGAACCGCTGCCGATCACGCCGAGCTGTCCGCCGACGGAGACCACGTCGTCTTCCTGCGCGGTGATCTCCAGCAGGGTGCCCGCGACGGGCGAGGGGATTTCGGTGTCGACCTTGTCCGTCGAGACCTCGAGCAGCGGCTCGTCGACCTCGATCGTGTCGCCGACCGACTTCAGCCAGCGGGTGACGGTGCCTTCGGTGACCGACTCGCCCAGCTCGGGCATCTTCACCGGAGTGCCGTCGGCGGCGCCTGCCGACGCGGCGGCGGGCTGCTCGGCGGGAGCCGGTGCGGCGGGCTCGGGTTCGGGTTCGGCTTCGACCGACTCTTCGGCGGCGGCCGGTGCGGCGGCTTCGGGCGCGGGCGCGGTTTCGGCTGCGGGCGCCTCACCGGCGTCGCTGATCACGCCGAGCTCACCGCCGACCTCGACCACGTCGTCTTCCTGGGCGACGATCTTCGACAGCACACCCGCCGCCGGGGACGGGATCTCGGTGTCGACCTTGTCGGTGGAGACCTCGAGCAGCGGCTCGTCGACCTCGACCGTGTCTCCTTCCTGCTTCAGCCACCTGGTCACCGTTCCCTCGGTGACGCTCTCACCAAGAGCCGGCATCTGGACGGAGAAGGCCATGTCCGTTGACTCCTCTGACTGCTCGACGGGTTCTACAACAGTTGATCTCTGGCGGGTCGCCCTCCGCTGGTCGCGGTGAAAACCCGGAAGCCACCATCATTCTGAGTGGCACCGGAGATCTGTGCGGTTCTTGTACCGCGGTCCATCCTTGCACTCGTCCGCGTGGCGTGTAGCACAGGGCATGTCTCTACCGGGAAGCTGGCAGTATGGGAGGACCGGGTGTGAGCATTTGTCCGGTGTACAAAAGGAGGTCGGCGTCGATGGGTCTGCTGGATCGTTTCCGTGGCGCTCTGAACCGGGGCGGTCCCGCCGCACGTGCGTCGACCTCGGGCAACGACGACGCCCGCTACCTCGCCGACTGGGTGCGCACCCACATCGGTGTCGAGGGGTACTTGGAGCCGAAGACCACTATGACGGATGTCACGGTGGTGTTGGTCGCCGCCGACGGGGAGTGGACGCGACGGATCGTCGGGGAGCGCGGGGCTCAGCGGTTGGCGCGGGATCTGAGCATTCCGGTGTACGAGGTTCGGAAGACGGGGTATCCGCAGCGGATGCGGGATTACGACGCTCGGAAGAGGATTGAGCGGCAGCGGGCGTTCGAGGAGGAGTTGCGGGATTTGTGAGTTCGGCAGTGCTGGGCGCGGCGGGTGCCGTACCCGGCTTACCTTCCGCAGTCATTGTGCGGGGGTGCGGCTTCCGTCCGGTCGACCGGCTCTGGTTGCGTTCAGAGAGCTTTGTCGAAGTGAATGCCCTTGCCTTGTAAACCCCCTGACCACCATTTCTCTACCATCGATAGAGAAATGGATTCGACGGTAGTCATATGGCGGCAATTGAAGATCGAATAGTAGCCATTTGACTACCGTCGATTTTCGACGTGTTTCTCCGCCCGCGTATTTCGCCCGTCGCCAGCCTCACGCGACTGGGCTCGTCGAGCAGCTTCGGCGAGGCCGCCAGTATGTGACACTTGCGCCTAGCGTCGTTGGCGGAAACCCGGATAACGTGCGCCATCCGCAGGTTCATTCGAGAAACAATGTCTATCAACGCACGGACCGGCAGACACGACGATCGAACGACCGACCCGAGCCAAGAAACGCAACCACAGCCAGTCGACCACGCCGGACGCCGCACGCGCGCTCACCGACTGCGGGAGGTTGGTCCGGTACGGCTCCCAACGCGCCCAGTCCTGTTCGAGGAATACCTTGGGACGTAATCGATCTGGACACGCATACGCTGGGTGACGTCGCGAACAGCACCGCGCCGGAATTGCTCGCTTTGCCCCCGCCTCGCGCGAAATGCTCGCGGAGCGCGCCGGAATTGCTCGTTCCGCCCCGCACCGCGCCCTCACGCAGCGCGTCAGGACGACGCGGTCAACCCCCGCACCACAGCAGAGAACGAGGAGTGCGCCGCCCGAGACAACCCGAACGGCGCACCCGAACTCACTCTCCGACGATGTCCTCGATCACCGCGATCAACGTCCGCACCGGCACGCCGGTACCACCCTTCCCGATGTACCCGAACGGCCCACCCGTGTTGTACGCGGGCCCCGCGACATCCAGGTGCGCCCACTCCACGCCCTCCGGCACGAACTCCTTCAGGAACAGCGCCGCGGAGAGCATGCCGCCCCAGCGGTGTTGCGCGACGTTGGCGAGGTCGGCGATCTTGGAGTTCAGGTCGGCGCGGAGTTCGGCGGGAAGGGGCATGGCCCAGCCGTTTTCGCCGACCTCGCGGGAGAGGCGGGCGACGCGGTCGCGGAAGTCGTCGGTGCCCATCACGCCCGGGGTGCGGGTGCCGAGGGCGACCATCTGGGCGCCGGTGAGGGTGGCGACGTCGATGAGGTAGTCGGGGGAGTCCTCGGCGGCGCGGACGATGGCGTCGGCGAGGATCAGGCGGCCCTCGGCGTCGGTGTTGAGCACCTCGACGGTGGTGCCGCCGTACTGGGTGAGCACGTCGCCGGGGCGCTGCGCGGTGGCCGACGGCATGTTCTCGGCCATCGGGACAGTGGCGGTCACGGTGATCGGCAGGCTGAGTCGCGCGGCGAGCAGGGTGGTGGCGATGACCGCGGCGGCGCCCGCCATGTCCGAGGTCATGTTCTCCATGTTCTGCGCGGGCTTGATGGAGATGCCGCCGGTGTCGAAGGTGATGCCCTTGCCGACCAGCGCGATCTTCTTCGGCCCACCGGAGTAGCTGAGCCGAATCAGGCGCGGCGGCCGCGACGAGCCTTTGCCGACGCCGAGCACGCCGCCGTAACCGCCCGCCGCCAAGGCCTTTTCGTCGAGTACCTCGACCTCGAGACCCGCGGCTTCGGCCAATACCTGGGCGCGCGAGGCGAATTCGGCGGGGAACAGGTGGCTGGGCGGGGTGTTCACGAAATCGCGTGCGGTGGCGACGGCTTCGGCGATCAGCTCGGCGCGGAACAACGCCTCCTCACCGAAATCCGCTTCGGGGACCAGGAATTCGATGCGGGCGACCGGCTGTTCGTCCGGCTTGGGCGCGGACTTCTCGGACCGGAACGGGTTGAACGAGTAGGCGCCGAGGTAGAAGCCCTCCGCGGCGGCGCCGAGATCCAGGCCCGACAGCGTGGTCGCCACCAATTCGGTGCCGTTGAGCGAGCGACCCGCGACACCCGCGGAGCGGCGGATCTGCTCTGCGTCCACTTTGTCGGCGGCGCCGAGCCCGACGGCGAGCACGCTGGTGACGTTGTCCAGCCCGGCCGGTGCGGGCACCCTGGTCAGCTCTTCGGCCTTGCCCTTGGCGCCCACCGCGCCCAGCTGGTCGAGCAGCTCCGCGCGGACCTCGGCGGTGAGCACATCGCCGAACAGGTCGTCGGGCGCGATCGACGGACCGTTCTCCGAAGACGTCAATCCGATCACCAGCACGTCGGTGTCCGGCCCGATGGTCAGGGTGCGCGCCAATTCCGGTCCGAGTGAGCGATCTGCAACAGCGGTCATTGGCACAGGCTATTCGGTCTGCTTCGACAGCCGCATGGCGACGCCGTCCAGCAGCAGTTCGACGCCGGTGGCGACCAGCGCGTCGAGGTCCAGCTCGGGGCCGGGCGGCCCGTCGGCGAACAGTTTGCGCATGGTCGGCCGAGTATCGACAAGTTCGGCGAATTCGGCTCGCAGCGACTCGGGCAGCGTCTCGAACTGCTCCCCGCGATCGGAACGCAGCAGCGCCAAGCCTTGAACCAGGCCGGAGTAGGCGAGATAGACCGTGATCACCTCGTCACGGGTGAGGCCGCTGTCGTCCAGCGCGGTGAACGCGCGCTCGAGGACGTCGAAGAGGGCGGGTCCGATCGGCGGCTTGGTGCGGGCCAGCACCGGCAGCACCCACGGATGGCGCTGGTAGAGCAGCCACTCCTGCTCGGCCTCGTGAGTGAGCGCGGCACGCCAGTCGGTCGGGGTGACCGGGGGCGGCGGGCTTTCGGCGAGGACGAGTTCGGTCATCGCGGTCAGCAGCGCTTCCCGGTCGGGGAAGTGCCGGTAGAGAGCAGCCGTCGCGACGCCGAGCTCGCTGGCGAGGCGGCGCATGGTGAGGCCGTCGATGCCCTCGCGATTGGTCAGCTCGACCGCGGTCCGGGCGATCGCGACCGCGGTGAGCCGGGCGGGACGCGGACGCGCGGCGGGCACGCGCCGGTCGCGGCGAGCGCGGTAGGCACGGGCCTGACAGGAGCGTGAGCAGTAGCGGCGTGACCGGCCGCGGCTCGGCTGGGTCAAAGCCTGTCGGCAGGTGGCGCAGGCCGATGATTTCGACACACCAACAAGTGTGACGAAATGGTGGCTAAACCGCACCGTGCTCCATAAATTGGCGAACGTTGACGTCGTTCACAACGGGAGGTTGATCATGCAGCCCACAGTTCGCCGAGCGGGAATTCAGGAGATCGACGCCGTCGCGGCCGCCTTCGCGAGAGGGTCCACGGACGAGGCGGTGACGGCCTGGGTACTCGCCGACCATCCCGAGGTGGCGGAGGCCTTCCGGACCGAACACACGCCGCGCCTCGTCGAACGCGCGATCCACGACGACGAGGTCTGGCTAGCGGGAACCGGCGACGAGATCTGGGCGGTCTCGCTCTGGCAGAAGGTGACCTCGGCCGATCGGGTGCTCGCCGAGGCGGCCGAGGCGCGCGCCATGGCGAAGGCGGTCCCGAACGTTCGTCCGATGGAGAGGTTGGTGGCGGTCACGGCGCTGCTCGCGGAACATCATCCGCGCGAGTTCCCGCACCGCTACCTCCAGGCGATCGTCACCGTGCCCGAGCACCGCGGCAAAGGCGCGGGCGGCGCCATCCTCGCCGACCGGATCAAGGCGTATTCCGACGCCTCCGAGACCGCTTTCCTGGAGGCGAGCACCGAACGCTCGTCCCGCCTCTATGCCCGCAACGGGTTCGTCCGAACCGGCGTCACTCATACGTTGCCCGACAACGGCCCGACGCTGATCCCGATGTGGTTCCGAGGCTGACGAGCAGCGGAGGCGGCTCCGGTGTGGGCGGGGCGTCCCGGTTCGTCCTGATCACGCTGTGGTTCCGGGGCTGACGTGTGGAGGAGCGGTGCCGGTCGCGCGGCCCGCTCATCGTGGTCCGCCGCGTGGTCCCCATTCGTCGACACCGCTATCACAGATGACTGACGAAATCACCGTTGTAGACGCGGGCGACCCGCAACCTTGGTTGGTCGAATCCTGCGGCCTCTCCGGTATGGATCGCGATCAGCGAATCCGGCCCTCGCCACCAGGTATCGGCAAGGCCGCGAACCTCGGGCACGGGTTCGAAGTCGCGGGGCGGCAGCTCATCGATCGCGTCACCGCGAATTGTGGTGATCTGTCGAGCTCGAGTCGATGCGTGGTGAGCCAGCGCGACCGATTCGATCCAGCCTTCGATGCTCGCGTGCAAGGGCACCCATTGATCTGCGTCGATGCCGAACTCCCCTGCGGGACCGATCATGAACGCGTAGCCCATCGACACACGCTGCACACCCGCGTCGAACCACCCGACACGATCGGGCTTCCCCGCGGGCAGGTCGCCCCACAGCATTTTCGGCCCGCCGTCGTAGTCCACCGACGGCGGCAGGACCAGTCCACCCCAGCGCTTCTGAAAATCCAGGATGCGATCGACCTGTGTTGCGGGAATGCCGAACTCGAGCCACTGGTCCCCCAGCTTCTCGAAACTGGGCGTTTCGACGCGAACACACTGCGTCGAAACAAACCACTCACCCCGACGCGTCAGAGGCTCAGCCGAATCGATGGCGGGCGGCATGTCCACCCGACCGACGGTAACCGACTCGCGCGAACACGCGCTGCTGCCGCCTCTCCAGCGAACCTGAACGGTTCCCGTTCGTTGCCGCTGGCGCACCCTGAGGTGCGATGGGTTCCCCGGTCGACCCGCGTCCGGCTGTTCGGGTCGCCGTGGCGCGTGCGCCGAGCGGTTAAGCTCGCCGGGTGACCGAGACGAACCTGCTGCAAGGCCCGATTCACCGAGTCCACGTCGAGTTGGGCGCGACGTTCGCGCCGTTCGGCGGGTGGGAGATGCCGGTCTCGTACGCGGGGACGGTCGGGGAACATCAGGCGGTGCGGACTGCCGTCGGGTTGTTCGACGTGAGTCATCTCGGCAAGGCGACGGTCGCGGGTCCCGGTGCGGCGGCGTTCGTGAATTCGGCGCTGACCAACGATCTCGGCCGGATCCGTCCCGGCAAGGCGCAGTACACGCTGTGCTGCACGCCGGAGGGCGGCGTGATCGACGACCTGATCGCCTATTACGTCAGTGACGACGAGATCTTCCTCGTCCCGAACGCGGCCAACACCGCGGCGGTGGTCGCGGCCCTGCGCGCGGCGGCGCCCGAGGGGATCACCGTCACCGACGAGCACCGGGAGTACGCGGTGTTCGCGGTGCAGGGCCCGCGCTCGGCCGAGGTGCTCGGTGCGCTCGGCCTGCCCACCGACATGGAGTACATGGCCTACGCCGACGCCGAGTGGGACGGGCGTCCGGTCCGCGTCTGCCGGACCGGCTACACCGGCGAGCACGGCTACGAGCTGCTGCCGCGCTGGGCCGACGCCGAGGCGGTGTTCCGCGCCCTCGCGGCACAGGTGAAGGCCGCCGACGGCCAGCCCGCCGGTCTCGGCGCGCGCGACACCCTGCGCACCGAGATGGGCTACCCGCTGCACGGACACGAACTGTCCCTGCGCATTTCGCCGGTGCAGGCGCGAGCGGGCTGGGCGGTCGGCTGGAAGAAGCCGGAGTTCTGGGGCAAGTCCGCACTGGAACAGGAGAAGTCGGCGGGACCGCAGCGAACCCTGCTGGGGCTCAAGGCACTCGACCGCGGCGTGCTGCGTCAGGGACAGTCGGTGCTGCGCGATGGCGAACCCGTCGGCGAGACCACCTCGGGCACTTTCTCGCCCACGCTCAAGGTCGGCATCGCGCTCGCCCTGCTGGATACCGATGCCGATCTCCAGCCGGGTGAAGAGGTGGAGGTGGATGTGCGCGGCCGCCGGTTGCGCTGTGAGGTCGTCAAGCCGCCGTTCGTGCAGGCGCGTACCGCCTGAGCGCCGGGCATCCTCGGGCTCGCCGCGCGCTGCGTGTGGTCACTCGGGGCCTACGGTCCAACTGAGGGCGTGACGGCGGGAACCGCGTGGAGGCCGAGCCGAATCCCGACAGGTGGACGGACGCGAATCGGGCACCGATAGGATCACCTGCATGACCGTTGCCGCACAGTTCGCCCATGTTCCCCATCCTGCGCCCGCACCGGCGCAGCGGGTACAGGAGATTCTGGCGGCGCCGGGGTTCGGCCGGTTCTTCACCGATCACATGGTGTCGATCGACTACACCGCGGGTGAGGGCTGGAGCAACGCGCGGGTCGAGCCGTACGGGCCGCTGCCGATGGACCCGGCCACCATGGTCTTCCACTACGGCCAGGCCATCTTCGAGGGGCTGAAGGCGTACCGGCAGAGCGACGGCAGTGTGTCCTGCTTCCGTATCGACGCCAACGCGACCCGCTTCCGCAAGTCCGCGCGCCGCATGGCGATGGCCGAGCTGCCGGAGGAACTGTTCATCGAGTCGGTGCGCCAGCTGCTCGCGGTCGATGAGCGCTGGGTGCCCGCCGCGGGCGGCGAGGATTCGCTCTACTTGCGGCCCTTCATGTTCGCCACCGAAGCGGGACTCGGCGTGAAGCCCGCGGCCGCCTACAAGTACCTGCTGCTGGGATCGCCCGCCGGAGCGTACTTCCCGCGCGGTGTGAAGCCGGTGCGGGTGTGGCTGTCCACGGAGTACGTGCGCGCCGCGCCCGGTGGTACCGGCGAGGCCAAGGTGGCGGGCAATTACGCCGCCTCGCTGCTCGCCCAGGCGCAGGCCTCCGAGAAGGGCTGCGACCAGGTGGTGTGGCTGGACGCGTGCGAGCGCCGCTACGTCGAGGAGATGGGCACCAACAACCTGTTCTTCGTCTTCGGCTCCGGCTCCGAAGCGCGGCTGGTGACCCCCGAACTGTCCGGCTCGCTGCTGCCCGGCATCACCCGAGACTCGCTGCTGACCCTCGCCGCCGACGCGGGCTACCCCGTGGAGGAGCGCAAGATCTCGGTGGAGGAGTGGCGCAAGGGCGCCGAATCCGGCGCGATCACCGAGGTTTTCGCCTGCGGCACCGCCGCCGTGATCACCCCCGTCGGCTGGGTGCGTTCCGCCGAGGGCGAATTCACCATCGGCGGTGGCGAACCGGGTGAGGTCACCATGGCGCTGCGCGACACGTTGACCGGAATCCAGCGCGGTACCTTCGCGGACATCCACGGCTGGATGCGCGGTATGTGAGCAAGGCTCGCCCTGAGGGCGGGCCGTAGGGCTCCGGCTGTCGGACAGCCGGAGATTGGGGAGGGGCATCGGGCGTCGATCGGTAGTGGCCGGAATCGCGTTGCCGAGTCTGGGTGTTTCGGCGTGCAGGGGGTGACGCGTCGGTGCCGGACAACGCAGCACCACCGTCGTTGCCGCGCCGACCAGCACCGGACGTCCCGCCAATCCCGAACCGGTGTGGTCGAAAGCCGCCCTGGGGATCGGCAATACACCGCTCTCGTAAATCTCTACGCCGGTGACGCGGTGCCGGTCCCGGCTCAGGACGCGCTGGTCGCGGTGAATCGATCGACCGGTTCCGAGCTGTGGCGCAGGGAACCCAAGCGGCCCGAGAAGTACTCCTACCGGGTGAGCGGCGACGCCGTCGTCTTCCTGGAGGACCAGGGCAAACCCGGCGACCCGGCGTTGGTGGAGGTGATCGAGGCCGTTGCCGGATCCTGGCGAGTGGGACGGGAAGCCGGTGCTGGAGTTCCATCGCTGAGCCGGGAAGGTCACCCGCCGCGTTCTCGAGCCTCGGTCGCCGTTTCGTGGTGGCCGTTGCGTGGCCCCCGCCTCGGCGGTCATGCCCGACGCCACCAGGCCCGAATGGGCAGCGCGGGCCCGCTGGACGGCGGGCGTGGCCGGGGTCCGAGGGCGACGCGGGCGGCGGAACGCCACGTCTCGCCGTAGGGCGGCCGAGCGGCCGATGTCGTCGGGTACCGGCAGCGCGGGCCGGCCGAGGATGCCGCTGCGTCGCGCGGGCTCAGCCCGGCATCAGCATCTGCCACTGCTCCAGCGTCTGCGGGCGCATGACGTAGTTGTTGTCGCGGATGGTCGACAAGGCGGCGCTGGGCTCGTGGGAGTACCAGTGGCCGGGGTAGACGACCGGGTCGCCGTGCAGGCCGGCGAGGTAGCGCAGGCTGCGGAACATCTCGTCGGAGTCGCCGCCGGGGAAGTCGGTGCGGCCGCAGCCGTCGACGAAGAGGGTGTCACCCGCGATGAGGCGGTTGTCGAACAGGAAACACTGGCTGCCTGGCGTATGGCCAGGGGTGTGTAATAGCTCGATCTCGAACGCGCCGACCTCGACCTTGTCGCCGTGCTCGTGGCCGGTGAGTTCGCTGGGCGCGATGCCGGTGACGTTGGCGACCCAGGCCAGTTCCTTGTTGTTCACGTGCACCGGGACGCTGGTCTTCTCGAGCAGTTCGCGCACACCGCGCAGGGTGAAGCCGAGCATGGTGCCGCCGACGTGGTCGGGATGGTGGTGGGTGGCGAGGACGCCGGTGAGGCGCAGGCCGTCGGCCTCGGCGATGGACACCAGATCGCCCGCGGCGTACGCCGGATCCACCACAACGCATTCGCCCGTCTCCCGATCACCGATCAAGTAGGCGAAATTTCGCATCTGCGTCGCGATCGGATCACCGACGGCGTAGTCCCGCCCGGACAACAGTTGCCGAAAATAGAGGCGCTCGGAAGACATACCGCACACATTAGATCCTGACCCAGACGGTTCGTGCGCCAAGTGCGTGAAAGATTCCGATAGGTCGGATCACGGCGTGCGCAAACTGGTGGCGAGTGGGTAGGGTCGCCGTCTTCGGGCGCGCGGTGCAGGCCCTGATCGTCGTCGCGCCTGTACCCTGCCGCCACACCGGCGCCGACTTCGGTTGTCTGCCAAAGGTTTTCCGGGCTTGCGCGCCAGGCGCGCGAATCGGGCCGCGCGTCGCCGCACCGCGCGACTCCGCCCGAGCCTTCCCGAAAACAGTGGTCAGCGAACCGCCCCGCAACGCCATGCGCCCATTCTCGGCGCTCGGAGAAGAGACGAAGTTCATACACTGTCCAACAAGATATGAATTCGCGTGATACCGACGGTTACGTGAATTCGTGAATTATCCGGCGAGCGAGAGTCCGACAGCGGAGAGGGTGACCGAAATCTCGATCGCCGCGCCGAGCACGTCACCGGACAAACCGCCGAACCGGCGCAGCATGTGCCGCACCACCACCGCGGCGATACCGACCGCCACCGCGATCGCGAGCGGTCCGAGCCAGGGATGCTCCGGCACCGCGACGACGCCGCACGCCAGCGCGACGATCACCCACGCCGCCCCGGTCAGCGGGGACTGGGTGCCCGCCACGAGCGCGCCGAAGGCGGTGCCCGGCGCGGCGGGAATGCCGCGGCGACAAGCCAGGACGACGACGACCCGTCCGATCGCGACGGCCAGCGCCACCGCGAACCACCGTCCCGCGTCGGCCAGCGCGGCGAAGGCGAACGCCTGCACCCCGATGGCGAACACCAGCGCGGCCGCCCCGAACGGCCCGACCCCGCCGCTCTTCATGATCTGCCGCGCCCGCTCCGGCGGCCCGTAACTGCCGAGA
Source organism: Nocardia sp. NPDC050713 (assembly GCF_040654315.1). Lineage (NCBI taxonomy): Bacteria > Bacillati > Actinomycetota > Actinomycetes > Mycobacteriales > Nocardiaceae > Nocardia > Nocardia sp. NPDC050713. The sequence goes on from NZ_JBFAHS010000014.1 coordinate 126,562, forward strand.
CCGTCCATCGAGTCGGACAAGCCATCGAGGTGCATGCCCCGCGTGAGCAGCGCCAGCGCCGCCACGGTCAGCAGTCCGGACAGCGGGGCGCTCGCCCCGGCCGAGGTCAGCGCCCACGCCAGCCCCGCCGCGATTGCACCGAGCAGCGCACCGACCAGCGGGGCGAGCGCGATCGCGCGGCCCGCCGCGGCCCGATCGACGTCGTCCGGGCCCCGCACCGGGAGCACGGTCAGCCACGAGACGGCCAGGCGAACCCCGGGCGTCATTTGGTCAGATCGGGCGCGGCCGGGATCTCGGCGTCGGAGGTGCTGACGCCCGCCTCGCCGAAGGTGGCCATCTCGGTGAGCGCGGCGACCGCGGCGCGCAGAATCGGCAAGACCGTGAGCGCGCCGGAGCCTTCGCCGAGTCGCATGCTCAGGTCGACCAGCGGTTCCATGCGCAGCTGTTTCAGCGCGAGGTTGTGCGCGGGTTCGGTGGAGCGGTGCCCGGCCAGCCACCACGCGCTCGCGCCCGCGGCCAGATCCTCGGCGACCAAGGCCGCCGCGGTGACCACGACGCCGTCCAGGATCACCGGCGTGCGCCGGGTCGCGGCCTGCGCGAGGAATCCGGCGATGGCGGCGATGTCGGCGCCCGCGGCGACGCGCAGCAAATCCACCGGATCCTTCAGGACGGGCCGAGCGCGGCGCATCGCGTCGCGGATCGCCGCGACCTTGCGCGACCAGCCCGCGTCGTCCACGCCGGTGCCGCGTCCGACCGCGACCACCGGCTCGGTGTCGGTGAGCGTGGCGATGAGCACGGTGGCGGGCGTGGTGTTGCCGATGCCCATGTCGCCCGCGACGAGAAGGTCGGCGCCGCCGTCGATCTCCTCGTCGGCGATGGCCCGGCCCGCGGCGATGGCGGCCTCGACCTCCGCCTGGCTCAGCGCGTCCTCGCGGTCGATGGAACCGCTCGACCTGCGCACCTTGTGCTTGCCCACGAGCGGATCGGTCTCGGCGTCGACCGAGATGTCGGCGACCCGCACGGTCGCACCCGCGACGGCGGCCAGCGCGTTCACCGCCGCGCCGCCCGCGAGGAAGTTGGCGACCATCTGCACGGTCACCTCGCTCGGATACGCCGACACACCGTGCCGCGCGACGCCGTGATCACCGGCGAAGACGACGACCCTGGCGCGCTCGAACTGCTTCGGCGGGCACACGCCCTGGCACGCGGCCACCCAATTGCCCAGCGTTTCCAGGCGGCCCAGCGCGCCAGCGGGTTTGGTCAGTTGCGTCTGCCGCTGTTCGGCGGCCGCGCGAATCCGCGCGTCGGGGGGCGCAACCGGTCCGAATCCGTGTGTCACTGTCGAGCCTCTCCGGTCGGGCGGCGTCCGCCGCACGTGCTTCCGACGCCCAATCTTGCCCGGAGCCCGCCGCCCGCACCGCACCAACCTCCGCCACCGACCGTCGTTTCGCTACCGAGCGGACTCATACGGATTCGACGGGAGCCGCTCGGATCTACTTCAGGCGGAGGGGCAGCCCGGCGACGATGAGGAACGCTTCGTCGCAGACCGCGGCGAGGCGCTGGTTGAGGAGGCCGATCTCGTCGCGGAACAGACGACCGGAGCGAGTCGCGGGGATGACGCCCATGCCGACCTCCGGGCTGACGATGATCAGGCGGTCGCGGTAGTCGGCGACGGCGGAGACCAGGGCGTCGGCATCCGGGCCGACGGTGCCGCGCGGGGAGCCCCAAGCGTTCAGAGCGTCGATGCGCGCGGTCAGCCAGGTGCCGATGTCATCGACCAACGTCGCGGCTCCGGGCGCGGGGTCGGCGAGAACCGCTGCGGCGTCGGCGCTTTCGACCACCGACCAGTCGCCGGGTCTGCGGTCGCGATGGCGGGCGATGCGTTCGGCGAAGTCGTGGTCGTCGGGATCGGGGACCGAGGTCGCCAGGTATCGCACCGCACCCGAGGCCGCGGCGAGTCGCTCCGCGAACGCCGACTTTCCCGAGCGAGCCCCGCCGAGCACAAGCGTCCGCGGAGGACGCGCGGTTCCGGAATCCTGCGACACCCCCGCACGCTATCAACAGGCTTGCCCGAGCCATCCCCGCGACTTTCGACGGAGTGCTGGCAGCCCCGCTCGGGTGTAGCGGCTCGCCCGGCGTCGCTGAGCCGGAATGCGGCGATTTGGCGCACCTTTGTGGACGCGGCACTAGCCTTGCCGGGACCTGGCGGCGAGCCCGAGGGCTCGACCTGCTTGCCGCTGGCCTCGATCGTTGAACTCGCTGATCCGAGGGAGAGGCCGTGCGGCCGTCCGGGCCTGCTGCTCGCCATCATCGGCGCGATGCCGGGTGGTTGAGCCGCCGAGGGCGGTCGGCGGTCCCGAGCTAACTCTGCCGCGCGTGTCGCACGTTTGCTGATACCGGCTGCGCGGTGCCGAGCGTGAACGGCTGCTCTCGAAACAGGACGGGCGCCGCCGGTCGCAGGCGTCGAAGCGAGACAGGGGAGGGGCGAGCACCACCGGAACGTCGTTGCGGCCCAAGCGCGGGCAGCGGATTCGCCTGCTCCGGCCGCTGTCGGACGGACTCGTCCGCTAGCGATCGGGCGAATGACTCAGCTAGTCGACGCGGTGGCCCCGAAGCGGCGGCGGTATTCCGTCGGGGAGATGCCGACCAGGCGTTGGAAGTGGTGGCGGAGGAGCGCGCCGGAGCCGAAGCCCGCGCGGGCGGCGATCTGTTCGAGACCCTGTTCGGTGTCTTCCAGCAGGTGCTTGGCGTAGAGGACGCGCTGGTTGGTGAGCCATTTCACCGGGGTCGTCCCGGTCTCGGCGGCGAAGCGGCGGGCGAAGGTGCGCGTCGACATCATCGAGCGCGCGGCCAGGTCGTCGATGGTGTGCGGCAGATCCAGGTTCTCGCTCATCCATTGCAAGGTGGTGGCGAGACTGTCGGAGGTGCAGGCGGGGACCGGGCGTTCGATGAACTGGCGTTGTCCGCCGTCGCGCTGGGGCGGCACCACCATGCGGCGGGCGATGCCGTTGGCGGCGGCGCTGCCGATCTCCCTGCGCACCAGGTGCAGGCAGGCGTCGATGCCCGCGGCGGTGCCCGCGCTGGTGATGAGGTTGCCTTCGTCGACGAAGAGCACGTCCGGGTCCACGGTGGCGGACGGGTAGCGAGCGGCGAGCTGGTCGACGTAGCGCCAGTGCGTGGTGCATTTGCGTCCGTCGAGCAGACCGGCCGCGCCCGCGACGAACGCGCCCGAGCAGACGGTCAGGATGATCGCGCCCGCCTCCGATGCCGCGCGCACGGCGTCGACGATCCGGGGGTCGAGTCCGTCGGTCAGCGCGGTGGCGGGAGCGGCGGGGATGGCGACCAGATCCGCCTTGGGCAGTTCGTCCAGCGCGAACTCCGGTGTGATCGTCACGCCGGGGGTGGTGGAGCGAAGCGCGCGGCCTGGTTCGGCGCCGCAGACCTTGAAGTCGAAGCCGGGCAGTCCGTCGGCGGTCCGGTCGAGCCCGAAGACCTCGCAGACCACCCCGAACTCGAACATGGCCAGCTTCTCGAACAGCACGACGGCGACCTTCGACAGCATGGTCCGAGGGTACCTGGCTGGATCTTTGCGAACAATGGCTTGGCTGCCACTTTCGGCGGAAAGTTTATAGGCGAAAAATTTCTGCCATGTTGACTTTCCTTCTCATCGCGATCGTCGTGGTAGCTGTTTCCGTCTTCCTGGCGCGCGGGCGGGGACTCGCCGGCTCCGCGCATGTGGTCGACCGGGACGCCCAGCGCCTGCAAGCCGAGCTGAACGCCATTCGCTTCTCGCACCACCGCTGAGAACGAAAACGGCCGTTCGCGGCACTCGCCACGAACGGCCGAACTTCGGAGTGCCTATGCGCTGCCGGGCACAGTCCGTCGACGGACCGCACATGGCCGGAGCGAAGGCGGAGGTACGCCTATACGGCCTCACCGGGTGAGACCCGCGGCTTAGGCGCCCGCATCTTGCGGATCTGCGACGCGCGGACGAAGGCGTACCAGCCGAGACGGAAGCCGGTGTCGGTGTTGTCGGGGAACCGCTCGCGGACCCGGTTGTTCACGATCCGGCCGAGGACGACGCCCTCGATGGCCATGAACAGCATCATCACCAGCATGGCCAACGTCACGATCGTCTGCAGACCGGGCGCGGCGAACATCGACATGATCAGCACCAGCGCCATCGGCATGAACAGGCCGACCAGGTTGCGCCGGGCGTCGACGAGATCCCGCACGTAGGCGCGGACCGGACCCTGGTCGCGCGGCAGCAGGTACTTGTCCTCGCCCGCGAGCATGCGGGCCCGGCGCTCCTGGGCCGCCTGCCTGCGCTCGGCGCTCGCGGCCTTGCGTTCCTCCTTGGTGCCACGGGTGGCCTTACGGCGGGCCCTGGCCTCCTTGGCGGTCAACGGCGCGGGCGCGACCGGTCCGCGCCGCTTGCCTTCGGCCTCACGGCGTTTCGGGGTGGGGCGGCCCTTGCCCGGGGTGAGCGTGGGGGGCGTCTTGGTGGTGATGGCGGTCGAGCCGCCGTTCGCGTCCGCCGTGCTGTCGGCGGTCGCGTCGGTGGTGCTGGACTCGCCGCGACGGAACAATTTCACAGCAACCAGGCTATTCGATGTGCCAGCCAGCCGGAAATGCGGCCGTGAGTCCGGCCACCGAACACCGAGGTTGTGTCAACGCGCGAGGGGCCGAGTGGCAAGATGGGGAATAGCAGCCCGCTGAGTGGTGTTGACTCCACGAGCCGTGCGCTGTTCACGGGTTGACCCACAGCTGTCCTTAGGAGAGTTCATGACTGTGCCGAACGAGACGACCACCCACGGTGTGACTCTGACGGATGCCGCCGCCTCGAAGGCCAAGGCGCTGCTGGATCAGGAGGGCCGCGACGACTTGGCGCTGCGCATCGCCGTGCAGCCGGGTGGTTGCGCGGGCCTGCGCTACCAGCTCTTCTTCGACGACCGCTCGCTCGACGGCGACCTGACCGTCGACTTCGGCGGCGTCACCCTGGCCGTCGACCGGATGAGCGCCCCCTACGTGCAGGGCGCCTCGATCGACTTCGTCGACACCATCGAGAAGCAGGGTTTCACCATCGACAACCCGAACGCCACGGGCTCCTGCGCCTGCGGCGACTCCTTCAACTGACCCGCGAAAGGCGAACGTCCGCCTTCGCTCCGGCCATGCGCGGAAATCGACGGCCTGTGATTCGGCGCGCAGCCGAGCCGAGCGTTAGCTCGGAGTATGCGCGGCTGTCGACCACCCGCGTGCAGCCGCGCGAGCTGACGCCAGTGCCTCTGTAGCGCACTGCGGATCGGCTACGGTGGGAGCGGGATCTCGATCTCCGCTTCCACCGCCTGCCGCCTACCGTTGAAGGGCTCAGCCTCGTGTCTATCGCCGTGTCCGCGTCCATCGCGACCGACCACCTCATGCGTTTCCCCGGACGGTTCGCCGATGTGCTCCTGGCCGATCAGCTCGACCATGTCTCGCTGAGCTTCCTCGTCGACGACCTGCAGATCCGCCGCGGCGGTGTGGCGGGCAACATCGCCTACGCCATGGGCGTGCTCAACCGCGAGCCGCTGCTGGTCGGCGCGGTCGGCGCCGATTTCGCCGACTACCGCGCCTGGCTGGAGCGGCACGGCGTCGACTGCTCGACCGTGCACATCTCCGATCGCGCGCACACCGCCCGGTTCGTCTGCACCACCGACGACGACATGGCGCAGATCGCGTCCTTCTACCCCGGCGCGATGAGCGAGGCTCGCGACATCTCCCTGGCCGAACTCGCCGAGACCAAGCGGCTGGATCTGGTGCTCGTCGGCGCCAACGATCCCGAGGCGATGCTGCGCCACACCGAGGAATGCCGCGAGCTCGGCATCCCGTTCGCGGCCGACCCCTCTCAGCAGCTGGCTCGCCTGGACGGCGACCAGGCGGTGCGCCTGATCGACGGCGCCGCTTACCTTTTCACCAACAAGTACGAGTGGGCGCTGCTGCTGCAGAAGACCGGCCTGAGCGAGGACGAGGTCGCCAAGCGCGTCGGGATCCGGATCACCACCCTCAGCGGCGACGGTGTGCAGATCGTCGACAACGACGGCACCGAGATCCACGTCGGCGTGGTCCCCGAGCGCACCAAGGTCGAGCCGACCGGCGTCGGCGACGCCTTCCGTGCCGGCTTCCTCACCGGCCACACCGCCGGACTGAGCCTGGAGCGCTCCGCCCAGCTCGGGTCGCTGGTCGCGGTCCTGGTCCTGGAGACCATGGGCACCCAGGAGTGGACGCTCAACAAGGACGACGCGCTCGAGCGCCTCACCCAGGCGTACGGCGCGGAAGCCGCCGCCGAGATCAAGCCGCTGCTCTGAATGGTCGCCTAGCGGCCGTCCGTCGAAAGGCGGCCGCATCGGACAAATCCCCGTCGCAGCACCAGGCTGCGTTGCCCATCGGATGACGCCGGACTCCGGCCGTACAAGCACAGCGCCCCTCGGTCTACCGAGGGGCGCTGTCGTATTCGGGGCTTTACACCGCGCGCGTTCGCGCGGGCCTACAGCGACACCGGGTACACCGGCTCCTGGATCTCCGGCTTGATCCGATCCTCGACGAAGATGCCGTGCCACACCATGAACACCAGCAGCGTCCACAGCCGCCTGCTGTGGTCGGAACGACCGGCGCGGTGGTCGTCGAGCATGGTCTTGATCGCGGCCTTGTCCAGCAGGTGGTCGGTCTGCGAGTCGGCGATCTGCACCTGCGCCCAGTCGTAGAGCTCGGTGCCGCGCAGCCAGTGCCGCAGCGGAACCGGGAAACCCAGCTTGGCGCGGTGCAGCACGTGCGGGGGCACGATGCCCTCCAGCGCCTGGCGCAGCGCGTACTTGGTGGTCTCCTTGGTGATCTTCTGCTCGAAGGGCAGCTGCTCGGCGACCTTCAGCACCTCGGCGTCCAGGAACGGCACCCGCAGCTCGAGCGAGTTGGCCATGGTCATCTTGTCGGCCTTGACCAGGATGTCGCCGCGCAACCAGGTGAACAGGTCCAGGTGCTGCATCCGCGCCACCGGGTCCCAGCCGCGGGACTGGGCATAGAGCGGGGCGGTGACGTCCTGGTGGGTCCACTCCGGGCGGAACTCGCGCAGCACAGCGCGCAGCTGGGCGTCGTTGAAGCTGCGGGCGTTGCCGTAGTAGCGCTCCTCCAGCGTGAGCGAGCCGCGGTGCAGCAGGCTCTTGCCGCGGGTGCCGTCCGGAATGCGCTCGGACAGCTTGCCCGCCAGCTTGCGCACACCCTTCGGTAGGTACTCGAAAGGCTTGAGCGACAAGGGCTCCCGGTAGATGGTGTATCCGCCGAACAGCTCGTCGGCGCCCTCGCCGGAGAGCACCACCTTGACGTGCTTGCGCGCCTCCTTGGCGACGAAGTACAGCGGAACCAGCGCCGGGTCGGCCACGGGGTCGTCCAGGTACCAGACGATCTCGGGGATGGCGGCGGCGAATTCGGCGGGGGAGACCACCTTCACGATGTGGCGAGCGCCGATCGCCTCGGCGCTCTCGGCGGCCACGTCCACCTCGGAGTAGCCCTCGCGCTCGAAGCCGGTGGTGAAGGTGATCAGCTTCGGGTTGTGCCGCATGGCCAGCGCCGCGACCGCGGTGGAGTCGATGCCGCCGGACAGGAACGACCCGACCGTCACGTCGGCGCGCATGTGCTTGGCGACCGAGTCCTCGAGCGCCGCCGCGATCTCGCGATAGCGGGCGGCTTCCGAACCCGCCGCGAACGGACGCACCTTGAAGGACGGCCGGAAGTAGCGGGTGATCTTCGGCTCCGCACCGGGACGGACCGTGGCGTAGGTGCCCGACTCCAGCCGCCGGATGCCCTTGTGCAGCGTCTCGGGCTCCGGGACGTACTGCAGCACCGTGTAGTGCTCCAGCGCGCGCGGGTCCAGTTCGTCGGACGAGCGCAGCGCGGGCAGCAGGTCGAGCAGGCTCTTCTTCTCGCTGCCGAAGGCCGTCCCGCCGGGGCCGGTGGCCAGGAACAGCGGCTTGATGCCGAACGGATCGCGGGCCAGGAACAGCTCGCTGGTCTCGGTGTCCCAGATCGCGAAGGCGAACATGCCGCGCAGTCGCCGCACCGCGTCGGCGCCCCAGTAGTGGAAGGCCGCGACGATCGCCTCGCTGTCGCCCTCGGTGGCGAACATCTTCCCGTCCGGGAACTCGGCGCCGTGCGCCGCCGCCAGTTCCTCGCGCAGCTCGATGTAGTTGTAGATCTCGCCGTTGAAGGTCAGCGCGTAGCGCTCCGGGTTCTCGGCGGGACCCCAGCGCAGCGGCTGGTGCGAGTGCTCGATATCGATGATCGACAGGCGGTTGAAGCCGACGACGAGGTGGTCGTCGTGCCAGGTGCCGCGCTCGTCGGGGCCGCGGTGGCGCATGCAGTGCAGCGCGTTGTAGACCTGGTCGACCACGTCGGATGTCGCCGCGTCAGATGTCAGGAATCCGAGCAGTCCGCACACGGTGTCGGCAACCTCGTTTCTCCGGTGGGGACGCCACCCGTCCGGGCGTCCGAAATGGCTGGGGGAGCTGCGGCGCGCGCCACGCACACCGCGGGCCGAAATATTGTGTCCGAGTATGCCGCACGCGGGGGATCCGCGCGGCGCGCGCGTCTTGTCCTGCGCGGATGCGCTGGTGATCGCCCTCGTCCCCGCCCCGGCGGAGTGTCGAGGGCGACCCGACGACAAGCAAGACGCCGGTTTGGTCTACGCTGCGTAGTACTCAGGCCATTCTCAGGCGACGCGTGCGCGGAGTCGAGACGGCCTGACATGTGCTTGGAAAGTGTCGTCAGGGCGATCGCGGCCCCGGCGGCGCACTGTCGGAATGTGTGGCGACCAGGAAGGCGTGAGCGTGGCGCACAAGGCGAGCGAAGAGATCGGGGCACGACCCGTGAAGGGTCGGCAGGGCCGCGTCCTTCGGCGGGCCGGGCTGGCGGTGTCCTTGGGGATCACCGCGATGCTCGTCTCGGGCTGCTCGATCGACAATGTTTGGCTGCGGTTCGGCTGGCCCTCCGGTGTCACGCCGCAGGCCACCCGGATGCGGGAGCTGTGGACCTGGTCGGTCGTCGCCGCGCTGGCGATGGGTGTGCTGGTCTGGGGTCTGACCTTCTGGACGATCGCGTTCCACCGCAAGAAGAAGGACTCCCCGGAGTTCCCGCGGCAGACCGGTTACAACGTGCCGCTCGAGCTGACCTACACGGCGATCCCCTTCGTCATCATCGCCGTGCTGTTCTACTTCACCGTGGTCGTGCAGAACTACGTCCACGAGAAGGTCGACAACCCGGACGTGACGGTCGACGTCACCGCCTTCCAGTGGAACTGGAAGTTCGGCTACCGCGAGGTCGACTTCAAGGACGGCTACCAGTTCAACGGCATCGACTCTGTCCGCGAGGACGCCGCGCAGGCGCAGCTGGCGGAGTACGAGGAGCGGACCAAGGACGGTCACCCGCAGCCGGGCCCGGTGCACGGCAAGCCGGAGAACGACATCCTCTCCTACCTGCACTACGACACCGTCGAGACCGTCGGCTCCAGCAGCGAGATCCCGGTCCTGGTGCTGCCGACCGGCAAGATCATCGAGTTCCAGCTCGCCGCCGCCGACGTGATCCACTCCTTCTGGGTGCCGGAGTTCCTGTTCAAGCGCGACGTGATGCCGAACCCGAAGGAAAACCAGTCGGACAACGTCTTCCAGATCACCAAGATCGAGAAGGAAGGCGCGTTCGTCGGCCGCTGCGCCGAGATGTGCGGTACTTTCCACTCGATGATGAACTTCGAGGTCCGCGCCGTTTCGCCGGAGAAGTTCACCCGGTACCTGGACGAGCGTCGCGCGGGCAAGACCAATGCCCAGGCGCTCGAGGCCATCGGTGAGTCCCCCGTCGCCACCTCCACCCGGCCGTTCAACACCGACCGCTCGGTCAAGAGCGCGGCCGCGCCCGAGACCAAGTGAGGACTGATCTGACATGAAGATCGAAGCGCGCATTTTCGAACTGCTCACGGTGTTCTTCGTCATCGTGGGCGTGGTGTACGGCTTCTTCACCGCCCAGTCGCGCACCGGCGTCGAGTGGGCGGGCACCACCGCGATCGTGCTGACCGCGGGCCTGTCGCTGATCGTCGGCACCTACTTCCGGTTCGTCGCCCGTCGCCTTGACCTGCGTCCAGAGGACTACGAGGACGCCGAGATCGTGGACGGCGCCGGTGACCTCGGCTTCTTCTCGCCGGGCAGCTTCTGGCCCATCACCCTGGCGGCCGCCGGTTCGGTCACCGCCCTTGGCCTGGCCTTCTTCGAGCCGTGGCTGATCGCGGTCGGCGTGCTGTGTGTGCTCGCCGCGGCCGCGGGGCTGGTGTTCGAGTACCACCTCGGTCCCGAGAAGCACTGAGCGTAAGCACCGAGCGCCCCACCGGTTTCCGGTGGGGCGCTTTGCTGTTCCCGGGAGACCTCAGAGGCCGAAAGCGTGCCGAAGGCGAGTGGTGGAGCGGGGCGCGACGCCCGCAAGGCCGCGTAGGGTGCGGGCGAGGCGCGGGTGTTCCTCGTCGCGGGCGGTGATGGCGGTCTCGACCGCGCGGGCGACTTCGGCGGGGTCGCGGTCGTACTGGTCGGCGAATGCCACCTCGGTTCCGGCCGCGGCGGGATCGGCGTGTACGGCCGGATAGTCGATCGCGGTGACCTGGATGCCGTGTGACCCGAGTTCGGCCTCGGCGCACTCGGCGAAGGTGGTCCACGCGGCTTGGGAACTCGCGTAGGAGGCGAAACTGGCCGCCGCCGTGGCGTTGTGGTGCGCCGGGCCGACATTCACGACGTGGCCGGAGCCGGAATTGAGCATCGCTGGCAGCAGGCCGAGGGTCAGCCGCAGCGGGCCGAAGTAGTTGATCGCCATCATGCGCTGATAGTCGCGGAAGCGGTCCAGGGATTGCACGACCGGGCGGTGCTGTGGGCGACCCGCGTTGTTCACCAGGACGTCGACCGAGCCGAACTCGGTGAGCACCCAGGTGACCAGCTGGTCGACATCGCCGAGCGCGGAGATGTCGCACCGGAACCAGTGCGCCCGACCGCCCGCGGACGTGATCTCCGCGCAGGTCGTGATCAGCTGGTCGCCGCGCCGGGCGACCAGTAGCAGTTGGGCGCCCCGGTCGGCCAAGAGAGTGGCGGTGGCGCGGCCGACCTCGGAGCAGGCGTCGGTGACCAGGACGCGCTTGCCCGCGAGGGATTGGTCCGCGCCTGTGTGCTTCCCGGCGGGGCGATCCGTGCTGGGCTGGTCTGTATCGGGCCGATTCGTACCGAGCCGATCTCTACCGGGCCGGTCCGCGCCGCTTCGGCGGCTGCCGGATTGTTCGGCGCGTGATGCTGACGCGCGGAGTTTGCGTTCGACGAAACGGGCCGGGGCGGGGCGGAATTCGAGCATCGATACAGCTACCTTCGCATCCGATGACATGCTGAACGAACCCATCGGCACCCCGCCGACAATGCCGAGTCGACCGCGGTCGCCGAGTGGCTACGGAGCTACCACTCGGCGACCAATACGGTGCGGCACAGTCTAATCGGCCGATTCGTAGCGCATGGCGTGTTCGGACGCGCAGATCTCATCGATTCCGGCGACGATGTCGCGCAGCAGTTCCGAGGGCAGCGCGGACGGACGCAACCGGCAGGTGAAGGTGATCAGACCGTGGTCCTCGGCGGGCAGACTGCGCGCGGCCGCCTCGGACCGCAGGTAGGTCGAGCGCACGCCGTAGGTCATCGCGGAGATGACGGTGAAGCAGCCGGTGCGTTCCCGGTGGCCGGAGAACAGGTCGTGCAGCCGGTAGAACACCGAGGCGTAGGTCGACAGCGGCGCGAAAATGCCGACGCGATAGGCGGGTCCGCGCTCGGAGGAGCTGATCACGGTGTCGGCGAGGTATTCCGCGTCGCGCAGCGTGAGCACCTTGGGGGCGAACATCAGCGCGCCCGCCGCGGCGTTGCGCACCGGCATGCCCGCCTTGCCGCCCGCGTGCGAGGCGATGGCGCCCAACGACTTCCGGGTACGCGTGCCGACCTCGCGGCGCGCGCGCAGCGAACGGGTTGGCGTGGTGGGGTACAGGCTGGACCACTGGCCGAAGCGCACGGTGCCGAGCTGCACGTGGCCGGTGCCGACCGGCCGGGCCACCTTCAGCGGCGCGGTGTCGACCCAGCGGCCGACCTGCAACGCCGCGTTGCCCGGGCGCAAGATCTCCGAATGCGCGTGCTCGACGAAGGAATCGAAATCGAGGAACCGGTCGGCGTCGGTGGTGAGCCAGGTGTGGTCCTTGTCGATGTCGACCGCGTCCAGGGTGAGCGCGGTGATGATGCCCGCGCGCCCACCCGCGCCGAGGATGCGGTGGAAGCGCTCGGTGTGGTGGTGGCGTCCGCAGGTGCCGATGCGCCCGTCCGGGTCGACGTATTCCAGATCCACGATCTGGTCGATGAACAGCCCGTACCGGTGCGAGGCGCTGCTCACGCCGCCGACCGAGGCGAACCCGCCCGCGGTGATGTCGCGGTGGTCGCCGACGATGGGCAGGCCGAGCCCGTGCGCGCCGAGGCGGCGGTCGATGTCGGAGAGCTTGGCGCCCGCCTGCACGCGGACGGTGCGACGACCCAGGTTGATGTCGAGCACCGAGTTCATCCGGCGCAGCGAGACCACGGTGCGCTGATCGGGCAGCGTCAGGTTGTCGTCGAGCGGCTCGCCGCCGCGGACCGTCAGACGTTCCGCGCGACCGCGTGAATCCCGCACCGTGCGAACGACATCCGCGGTGTCACGAGGTAGATATTCTTCGGCGGAGACAGACTGCGGCGTGCTCATGGCACGACAGCTAACCACAGTCTGGCGCTCGGTGCGCACCCGAAGTCGGAGGCTCTTTCCTCGCACCCGGACAACCCCCTTCGACCTGCGGTTATGCGTATCTCGTCCACCTCGGGAATCGGTCCGCCGGACGCCCGAATCGGCACGGCGCGCATCGGCTTCCGATCGCGGCTCAGCGACCGGGCGCGGGCAGGCGCTGAGCGAACAGCACCGCGCCCGTCGCGTCGCACAGATTCACCGTCAGTTCGGCGGTGCGGCCGTCGATGTGGACCTCGCCGAAATGCTGATAGGCGGCGTCCAGCGGCGAGGTGTTCGGCGCGGGCGGCGCGTGCACGAACACCGCCTCGGGACCGAACGTGAGATCGAGTTGGTTGGGGCCGAAGGCGCCCGCGTTGAGCGGTCCGGAGACGAACTCCCAGAACTCGTCGAAATCGGTGAACGCCGCGCGCTCGGGGGAGTAGCGGTGCGCCGCGGTGTAGTGCACGTCGGCGGTCAGCCACACCACGCCGGTCACCCGGTTCGCTTTGATCGCCGAAAGCACCTGCGCGATCTCGGTTTCCCGGCCCGAGGGCGCGCCGGGTGCGCCGTTGGCGGGGCCCTCGAACGCGGTCTTGCCGTCCGGCACGATCACGCCGAGCGGCAGGTCGTTGGCGACGATCTTCCAGGTGGCCCGGGAGTCGCGCAGGCCCTCGATCAGCCATTTCGTCTGTGCCGCACCGAAGATCCTGCCCTCGGGCGCGGTGTTGGCGCCGTTGGCGTCCTTGTAGGCGCGCATGTCCAGGACGAACACGTCCAGCAGCGGGCCATAGGAGATTCTGCGATACAGCCTGCCGTCGACGGCTTCCTTCGGATCGAGCGGCATCCACTCGTGGAACGCTTGCCAGGCGCGGGTGGCGAGGGTGTCCATGCTGCGTTCGGTGTAGCCCTTGTCCGCGGCGACGGTGCCGCCGGGAAACCAGTTGTTGACCGTCTCGTGGTCGTCCCACTGGACCAGTTGCGCCACCGAGGAGTTGAACCTTCGATAGTTCTGATCGGTCAGGTTGTAGGCGTACTGGCCGCGGAACTGGTCGAGGGTCTGCGCGACCGCGCTCTTGGCCTCGGTGACGGTGTTGCGCCAGATCCGGCCGTCGGGCAGGGTGACCGACTCCTGGAGCGGGACATCGGCGTAGACGACATCGCCGGAATGCAGGAACAGGTGCGGGTCGCGCGCGGCCATGGTGGCGAAGATCGTCATCCCGCCGAGGTCCGGGTTGATGCCGTACCCCTGGCCCGCGACGTCGCCCGACCACTGAATCCTGATGCCGGACTGGGTGGTCGGCGCGGTGCGGAACACGCCTCGCAGTGGCTCGGAGGTGGCGCCGTCCTCGGCTTCGAGGGTGACGCGGTAGTGCACCAGCGAGCCGGAAGGGAGACCGGCGACGCGGACGCGTCCGGTGCCGTCGGTGTCGGGGGTGAGCAGCGGGCCGGTGAAACGGCGCGCGTCGGCGAAGGATTCGGTGGCGGCCGTCTCCACGATCAGCGTGGCGGGCCGGTCCGAGCGGGCCCAGATCAGCGCGCCGTCCGAGCGCGGATCGCCGACCGCGACCCCGTGCGTCAGGGTGGGACGCTGCCGGACCAGCACCGGACCGTCGTCCGTGCCGCAGGCGGCCAGCGCTGGCGCGGCCACCAGACCGAGCGCGGAGGTGCGCAGCAGGGTGCGCCGGGAGAGTTCCGAATGACCGGGAGCCATGGATTTCACCCTCACGCAGGGAATTCAACGCGGGGTGAACGGGTGTGGTCCGCGGGGCCAACAGGTGAGTGGGGTCGCCGCCCGGCGCGCTTTGTTCGGCATAACCGTTCGCCGCACTGAACCATCGGTGGCGGCCATCGGCGCAACTGTCGGTCGCGCGCGCATTCGGCGGCCTTCGTTCACGGCTCGGGTCGGATGTTTGCCGCCCGAGGTCGTCGGTAGTGGTCGCCCATCACGCGGCGGTTTCGACGGCGGCTGTTCAGTTCGTCGGTAGCGCCAGACCTGGCTGCTGGGTTCGGCGGCGCGTGCCTGAAGTCGGGCGGCTCGGCGCGCTCGGTTGTCAGGGGGCGGCCGTCGGGCAACCGGGTGCCGCGAGCTCGGTTGGGCGTTGGGCGTTCAGGGTTCGGGTGGCCGATTGGTCGGTGGCTCGTCGGCAGCGCCAGGTCCGCACGCGGTGGGTGCCCCGGGGCCGAGCGCGGTTGCTGGCCGGGCCGGGTTGGTGGTTGGGGCAGGTGGGGCCACCGACAGTCGTGCGCTCGGTGCGGCTGGACGTACTCGGCGCAGCGGTTCGGTCGGGCGGTCCGGCATCCACGGAAAATTCGCGTCGTCCAGGCCGAGGGCCGCGGTGACGTCCGGGAACCAGCGGATGCATTCGGTGCGCAGGGGCAGTTCGGGCTGGAGTTGCGACATCACGCTCACGCCGGCGAGGAAGGTGCGCAGCATGGGGGTGTGTTCGGCGGGCATGGTGAGCTGGCGGATGACGTTGGACAGGCTCAGGTCCACCGTCGCCGAGACCCGTTTGCGCAGCCAGTCGGTGGTCAGGCGGAAGGTCGGGTCGAGCATGGCGTCGCGCATCGGCGCCAGCTGCTCGAGCACGGTGTGGCTGTCCAGCGCGCGGTCCGGTTCGACGTAACCGCGGCGGCGGATCGCGGCCTCCAGGTCGGTCGGGTCGCCGGAGAGGATCGCGCGGGCGATGTCGGTCAGCGCCTCCAGGTAGCCGGGCGGGAACGGCGCGCACGCGCCGAAGTCGACGACCCCCAGTCTGCCGTCGGGCATGATGCGGAAATTGCCGGGGTGCGGATCGCCGTACAGCAGACCGGCTTTCGTCGGACCGGAGAGCAGGAAGCGCAGCACGAGCAAACCGATCCGGTCGCGGTCGAACGGCGCGCCCTGCGCGACCATCCGCGACAGCGAGACGCCGTCCAGCCATTCGGTGATCAGCACGTCGCCCTGTTGCGCGACCACGTCGGGCACCACGAAATCCGGGTCGTTCGCGTAGGCCGCGGCGAAGCTGCGCTGGTGCGCGGCCTCGATCTCGTAGTCCAGCTCCTCGCCGATGTAGGCGCACAGCGCCTCGATCACCGCGCGCGAATCCGCGCCGGGCAGCAAGGCGGTGAACAGCGGCGCGATCTGGCGCAGCGCCTGTAGATCGCTGAGCACCGCCTCGCGCGCGCCGGGATACATCACCTTCACCGCCACCCGGCGGCCGTCGTGCCACACCGCGCGGTGCACCTGACCGACCGACGCCGCCGCCGCATGCCGGTCCTCGAACTCCAGGAACAGCCCGCGCCAGTCCGGACCGAGCTGGGCCGCCAGCGCCGCGTGCACCATCGGGGGCAACATGGCGGGCGCCGAATCCTGCAACTGGTTCAGCGCGTCGCGGTACGGCGCGGCGAAATCCGCGGGCAGCGCCAGCTCGTACAGCGACATCAGCTGCCCGAGCTTGGCCACACAGCCTTTGAGCTCGCCGAGCACGTCGAACAGGTGCTGGGCGGTCCGCGCCTGGATCTCGCGGTTCACCTCGTCGGCGGAACGGCCGAGCATGCGTTTGCCCGCGCCCGCGACCCGCCTGCCCGCGAACGCGACCGGTAGACCGGCCAGCTTCGTGGTGCGGGCGAGTCGGCCCGTCGGCGGATCACCGGCGGGCTCGGCGTCGATACGCCTGGGCAGCTTCAGAATTCGACCACCGTTGTCGCGGCGGGCCATGGTCACCTCACTCGCACGCCGAGAAAGACCACCCCTACCCGTGGTCCCGCGTCGACGTTGTGCGTGACAAGGCTACCAACGAGGCCTCAGTGCGCGAGCCGTGCCAGGCGTTGGTGCAGTTCTCCAGCCCAGTCGACGCCCTCGAGACGCTGGTAGTCGACCCACAGCGCGTCGAAGACGTCGCGACCCTCGGAGATCCAGCCGCCGCGCTTGTCCGCCTCCAGCACGACGCTCATGCCGGTCTCGGTGGCGATGAAGGTCACCTCCAGCTGGTTCAGCCGCGGATAGTGCGGCGATCCGGCGAACTCGATCTCCTGATAGAACGGCAATGTCTGGGGCGTGTTGTGCACCCGGCCCGACTCCACGTCGGCGCTGCGCAGGTGAAAACCCAAGCGCTCCACGGCCGCCAGCAGCACGTGCTGTGCGGGCAGCGCGCCGACTCCGATGGGGTCGGTGTCGGCGGCGTCCACCGCGCCGTGGATCTCCACGATCGTGCGCAGCGAGACCACTGTGCCCGGCAGATGCCTGCCGTTGTAGAACGTGATCGGCGTTTCCATCGGCGCGCGCGCCGCGAAACGGAAATCCAGCACCGCGCCGGGCGGCAGGTGCAGCGGACCGTGCACCCCGGTGCGCCCGAACGCGATGTCGCGCAAGCCCTCGTGGTCCTCGTACTCCTGCTCGGCCCTGGTCACGAATTCCACCGCGACCTGCGCGATGTCCTGCCCGACCTGTCCGCCGCGCAGCCGAACCACGCCCTCGACCACCCCGCCCGGCTGCACGCCCGGTGTGAACAACTCGGTCTCGACCTCGGCCCCGCCGACCCCTGCCGCCGCCAACAACTTCTTGAACATGCCCCGCAGTCTCCCCGCCCCGCCTTACCGACACCTTGTCGTTGCCTTGCGCTGTGACCAACGTCATCCGCGGCCCTGCCGTCGTACGCCGCACGAGGTCGCCTCGTGTGCGAAACATAGGGAAGGTCAGGAGAAGGAGCGGCGGGCGGTAGTGACGAAGTCAGCGCAGGCATCGGGGGACTTGTCGCCGGAGGGGTGCTCGACTCCGCTGTTGACGTCGACGGCGAAGGGGCGGACCGTACGGATGGCGTCGGCGACATTGGCCGTGCTCAGGCCACCCGCGAGGATGACGGGGCGGCCGAGCCCGCGCAGGTCGTCGACGATCGCCGCACTCACTGACCAGTCGTGGGTTCGGCCGGTGCCGCCCAGGCGCTCGGTCGTACGCGAATCGAGCAGGACCGCATCGCAATTCGCCGCTGCGGAACGGGCGGCGTCCACGGCCTCGGGACCGGTGACGTGCACGGCTCGGATGATCCGGTGCGGCGAGGCCGCGCGAACCTGTCGAACGGTCTCGTCGGTCACCAAGCCGTGGATCTGAACGGCGTCCACGCCGACATGTTCGGCGAGCTCGAGGATCGCCTCGGCGCTCTCCATATGGGTGACCAGAACCCTGGTGACGAACGGCGGCGTCTGCCCGGCGAGCCATGCTGCCCGGTCGGCGTCGAGTGCGTCCTCGCTGACGTGGGTGACGCCCGCGATGAAACCGACCGCGTCGGCGCCCGCCGCGATCGCGATCCGCAAATCACCTTGGGACCTGATTCCGCATAGCTTCGCACGCACCGACACGCGGCCACGATACCGTCGCGGAAACGAGAACGGCCCCGGGACTTTTCGGTCTCCGGGGCCGTTCTCGGGGAGGTCAGCTGGCGGCGGTGTCGGGGATGCGGGCGGCTTCGGGCTTCGAGCCGGAGGGGACGCCCTTGAGGCTGTGGGCGTAGACGTCGACGTATTCCTGGCCGCTCAGTCGCATGAGTTCGTACATGACTTCGTCGGTGACCGCGCGTTCGACGAAGCGGTTGCCGCTCATGCCCTCGTAGCGGGAGAAGTCGATGGGGGCGCCGTACTTGATGGTCACCTTGCGGCGGCGCCACTTGAAGGGGCCGGGCGGGGAGACCTCGTTGGTGCCGATGACCGCGACGGGGATGACGGGCACGCCGGTTTCGAGCGCGAGCCGGGCCAGGCCGGTCTTGCCCTTGTAGAGGCGGCCGTCGGGGGAGCGGGTGCCCTCGGGGTAGAGGCCGACCAGACGACCCTCGTCGAGCAGCTTGCGCGCGGCGTTCAGCGCGTCTTCGGCGGCGGAGGCGCCGCTGCGGTCGATCGGGTACTGGCCGGTGCCGCTGAAGAAGAACTTCTGCAGGCGACCCTTGAAGCCGGGAGTGGTGAAGTACTCGGCCTTGGCGAGATAGTTGATGCGCCGCGGGCTCGATAGCGGAGCGAACAGCCAGTCGGCGAAGGATAGGTGATTACCCGCCATGATGGCCGGCCCGTGCGCCGGGATGTTCTCCACGCCTTCTACGGTCGGCCGATTGTAGAGGCGAATGAAGGGTCCCACGAGCACGAACTTCAGCAGCCAGTAGAACATGACGTCCTTCCCCCGGGACCGGGATAGTAGCGGGCAACCTGCGTCAGTTGCCGACTTTACCGCTGGCTGGAGATCACATCCAATTACAGCGGTGTATCTCACCACAATCGGGCCGAAGCGGCTCTCGAAGGTCCCTCCGCCGCCGATTGATTCGAACGGGTGTGCCCTTGCGCGCCGAAGTCAGCGCCCGCTGCGCGCGACGCGCGACGGCCGCCGCCCCGGCTCGTCGAGCACCGCGCGGGCCAGTTCGGCGGCGCCGATCATGCCCGCCGCTTCGCCGAGCTGGGTGGTGCGAATACGAGCCAGCGGTCGGTGGCCCGCGCCGGTGAGTGCTCGGGCGTACTCCTCGCGCGCCTCGTCGAGGAACAGCGGAGCCGAACTGCTCACCCCGCCCGCGATGACGACCAGATCGGGATCGAAGATGTCGCTGACGAACGCGAGCCCGAGCCCCAGCCAGCGCGCGAAATCGGCCATCGCGGCGAGCGCGACCGGATCGCCGTCCTGGGCAGCGCCCGCCACCCGACGACCCGTCAGCGAACCGGGATCGCGGTAGACCTCCCTGGCCAGCACCGTCGAGCGCCCGGGGTCGGTGGCCAGCAGCTCGATCGCGGTGTCGGCGAGCGCCGTTCCGCTGCAATACCTTTCCCAGCAACCGTGCTTGCCGCACGGGCAGACCCGTCCCTGCGGCACCACCTGCAGATGACCGAGTTCCGGCGCGACGCCGTGCGAGCCGCGATAGAGCTTGCCCTCGATGAGCAGCGCCGCCCCGATGCCGGTGCCGATCGCGACGAGCACCACGTTGTGCCCGCCCGCCGCCGCGCCGAACCGGTACTCGGCCCACGCCGCGGCGTTGGCGTCGTGCTCGAGGATGACCGGCAGGTCGAGGCGCTCGCCGAGCCGCGCCGCGACGGGCGCGTCCTGCCAGGGCAGGTGCGGTGCGAACCGGACGGTGGAGCGATCGTCGTTGATGAAACCGGCGACGGCCAGACCGACCGCGCCGATCGGGTGGCGGCGGCACAGCTCGCGCACGGCGCGGTCGAGCGCGTCCTCCAGCGCGCGTGCGCTGTGCGGGGTCGGCGACTGCACGGTGTCGAGCACCTCGCCGTCGCCGTCCACCACCGAGGCGCGAATGTTGGTGCCGCCGACGTCGATACCGACGGTCAGCGGGAGCGCGGCTGCCACCTGGTGTGTCATGCCTTGATCGTCACGGGGATACCGACGTATCCGGACCGTTTGCTTCGGGCGGAGGAAGGCGTGTCGGACGACAGCGGTGTGTTGGTGCGCTGGTCGGGCGGTGCGCCGGAGCTGTCGCTGCGCTCGTCGTCGGAGCGAGCGGCGCCGTTGCGCGGACCGCTCGAGTGGGCCTCGTCGCTGTGTCGATTTCCGGAGCGGGACGCCGCGCCTCGGACGTCGCCCGCCTTGTTCTCCCGGCCACCGACGGAAACATGCGCGCCGCTCGACCGCGACGCATCGCCGTGCCGGTGACCGTCCCGCGATGTAGCCGTGCTCCGGCCATCCGAGGGGGACCCGGCGTCGTGTCGATCGGCCGCGCCCGTGCGCTGGTGAGCCGAACGGTGCGCCGCACCCGATCGACCGTCCCCGGCGCCGCGCCGCGCATCCGACCGCGTCCCATCGTCTCCCCCCGGATGACGCTGCCCCACACCGCTTTCCGCATCCTCGTCGTCCGGCAGCAGCGGATCCACCGGCACCCCGGCCAGCGCCTCGCGCAGCACCGTGACGATGGCGGTGCCGTGATCGGCGATGGCCGCGACCACGTCGTGGTGCTCCCCGCGCACCAGCGCCGCGGCCGCGCAGACCGGGCACCAGCTGCACGCCGACCAGTCCGGCTGACCCTGCGCCGCGCTGCGCCGCAGCACCGGCTCGACGCGTTCGAGCACCGCTTCCGCCAGCAGCTTGAGTTCCTCGGCGAATTCGCTGAATCCGTCGCCGGCCGGCATCTCGCGCTCCATCTCAGCGGCCCTCGGACGTCAGCGGCCACACGTCCGGGTCCGGGCGGAATCGCACGACCAGGTAGCCGCTGTCGAGTTCGGCGTCGTCGACCGTGCACCGCCGCAATACCGGCGCCAGGCGCAACCGGCGCCGCACACCGTCCGCTCCCACGATCAAATCGTCCTCCACTCGTCCCAGTCGCAGCGTCGCCGGATCGACGACGGGCAGGTGCATCCGCATCGCGTACACCGAATGCAGACCCGTGCCCGATTCCAATCGAACCACCGGTTCACCGGAACGTGTGCGAACCTCCGCCGGATTGTCGCCCAGCATAGGTGCAGTTTCGGTGTCCGACGCGGCGGAACCGACGCCGAAGGACAGCGCCTGCAGCGACCCGAGACCCACCGGTTCCGCGCCGGTGTGCTGGGCGATCAGCACCGGAATGTCGCGCATGGCCTTGCCGAGCGCCTCGATCACGTCGAACTGCTCGGCCCTGCGGTTGTGATACCAGTGCACCGCGGGATGCGCCTCCTCGGCCGGGCCGGTCGGTTCGGGCATCGGCGGCAGCACCTTGTTGACGATCACCGCGTCCAGCCGCAGTCCGAGCAACGCGGTCGCCGAACGCACCCGCCCGGACTCGGCGAGGGCGACCCGCTCGGCGACGGTGACCAGTCGCGCGCCGGTGCGGTCGTGGTCGGCGAGCAGGTCGCGCACCGCGCCGACGGCCTTGACGATCCGGTCCACGGTGGCGGCGAGCACCGCCTTGCGCAGGTCGGTGCCGATGGTGCTCATCGCCCGCGCGTGCGGGGGCCAGATGCGTTCCAGGTAGCCGAGCAGGGTGTCGGGCGCGGTGACGATGCGCAGCATGTCCGCCGAGGGTGGGCAGTCCACGACGACGACGTCCCACTCGTCGTCGTCGGCGAACTGGGCGATCTCCACCAGCATCAGCAGTTCCTGCACGCCGGGCAGGCCGGTCAGCTCGGCGGGGTCGAGCGCGGCCAGATCGATGCCGTGGTCGTGGGTATGGGCGCCGCCCGCCGACAGCATGCGGGTCACCTCGCGGAACCGATCCTCCAGCAGCGCCAGGGAATCCACCTCGATGACGTCGAGTCCCGGCAGCACCCTGGTGATTCCGGTGACCGTGCCCGGATCGTGCGGGAAACGGAAACCGAGCGCGTCGCCGAGCGAATGCGCCTGATCGAGGGAGGCCAGCAGGACAGTCTGCCCGGCGCGGGCGTAGGACATGGCGGTGGCGCACGCCAGGGTCGTCTTGCCGACGCCGCCTTTGCCGACGAACAGCTCGAGCCGGGTCCGCTCGCCGGGCTTGCGCTGCCCGGTCAGCCTTCGACCCGTTTCTTCAGTTCCTTCAGTGCGGTATCGGTGATGACCTTCTCGGCCTTGCGCTTGAACATGCCGATCATCGGGATGTTGAGATCCACGGTGAGTTCGTAGATCACCTGGGTGCTTCCGTCGGGCTGGTCGACGAGTTCGTAGGTCCCGTCCTGCGCCTTCTGCAGATCACCGCTGATCAGCTTCCAGCTGACCGCCTTGTCGTCGGCGCGCCAGGTGTAGGTCAGCACGTAAGTGTCCTTGACGACGCCCGCGTCGAGCACGAAGCGGGCGGTGCGCGCCCGGCCGTCCGCGCCCTTGTCCAGCACCTCGACGGACTTCGCCGCCGAGACCCACTCCGGGTAGGACTCCAGGTCGGCGATGACGGCCATCACCCGCTGCGAGGGGGCCTCGATGAGGATCGACCTCTGGGTCCGGTCGGCCATGGTGGTCAACGGTTCCTTTCGGTGTTGAGTGGCCGCGCGGGCGCGGCCTGCGTGCCGCCCGTCCTCAGGCTGCGGGTGTCGCGGCGGGCGTCACTCCGGCCGGGCGGCCCGCCTCGAGCCGCGCCTTGATCTCGAAGGACATGTTCTTGCCCGCGACTCGGCGGGCCCGGTTGGCGGCGAGCAACTCGCGCGGCGACATCCGTTCGGCGCCCTGCGGTTCACAGTGCAGGAAGTAGTGCAGGATCACCCCGTCCAGCGAGGGTTCCAGCCACACCTCCATGCTGCCCGTCAGCGCTCCGGACACCGACCAGCGAATTCCCTTGTCGCCGCGGTCCTCCCGCACCTCGAGGGTGAGATCCGGCCACCACTGGCGCCATCTGTTCGGACCATCGAGCACTTCGGCGACCGCCGCGCCCGAGGCGGCGACGAACGTCTGGTCCGCGACCTGAATGCTGCTCACACCGCTGAGCGTAGTTGATCGGGGTTCGCTCAGCGGAGGAGGTGGCGGAGGCGCGCGCCGAGGGTGTCCCAGCGCCAGTTCTGCTCCACCCACGCGCGTCCCGCGGCGCCCATGGCCGCGGCGGCGTCGCGGTCGGCGAGGATGTCGACGAGCGCGTCGGCGATCTCGGTGACCTTGCGTCCGTCCACCACTCGGCCGGTCTTGCCCTCCAGCACGGTTTCCGGCGCACCGCCGGAGCGACCCGCGACCACCGGGACGCCCGTGGCCGAGGCCTCCAGGTAGACGATGCCGAGACCTTCGACGTCGAGTCCGGCGCCGCGGGTGCGGCACGGCATGGCGAAGACGTCGGCGATGGTGTGGTGCGCGGCGAGTTCGGCCGACGGGACCCGGCCGGTGAAGACCACGCTGTCGCTCACCTCGAGCGCGGCCGCCAGACCGCGCAACTTGTCCTCGTAGGGGCCGCCGCCCGCGATGACCAGCACCGCGCCGTCGACACGATCGCGGATCTCGCGCATCGCCGCGATCAGCACGTCCTGGCCTTTGCGCGGGACGAGCCGGGAGAGGCACAGGATGGTCGGGCGATCGCCGAGCCCGTAGCGCTCGCGCAGTTCGGCGCGGGCCGCGGGATCGGGGCGGAACGTCTCGGTGTCGACGCCCGGCGGCAGGTATTCCAGCGCCGCGCCGGCGCCGAAGGCCGAGGCGAACCGGCCCCGGGTGTACTTGCTGACGTAGGTGACGACGTCGGTGTGGTCGCCGATCGCGCGCAGCGCCTGTCTCGCGCCCGGCAGCATCGACCAGCCGACCTCGTGTCCGTGCGTGCTGGCCAGGATTCGCTCGGCGCCCGCCCGGCGCAGCCGTGGTGAGAGCAGGGCGAGCGGCGCCGCCGCGCCGAACCAGACGGTGTCGCACTTCTCGTCGCGCAGCAGCCGCGCGGCCCGGCGCAGGACCAGCGGCGTCGGCAGCATCAGGGTGGTGGGATGGCGTACCACCTGGAACTTCTGCTTGGCATCGAACTTCAGGTGCGAGTCACCGCGCCAGCGCGGCGCGTAGACCACCAGATCGTCGGGCGGCAGCTCGCCGACGAGCGTCTGCAGATACGACTGGATACCGCCCGGCCGCGGCGGGAAATCATTGGTAACCAGCAGAGTTCGGGCCATGGGGACAACCTACTTGGTGCGATCGGCTCGCCGCCGATCCGGTCGGGCTGCGCGGGGGCCTGCTCACATGGCCTGAGCGGAGAGCCAAGCGCGCCAGTCCGCGACGAAATCGGCGCGCCCGACGCCGAGCACCTCGCGCAGCACGCGATCCTCGCCCGCGGTGTCGAGGCGGTCCGCGGCGATGCGCCGGTAGAGCTCGACGAGGCGGTGTTCGTCGTACTTCTCGGCGACGAACGCGGAGACCGTCCAGGCCTCCTCGTAGGCGGCGACGGCAGTGCCACCGGCGAACGCGGTGTCCCGCGGCAGGTCGGCGGGCAGCGTCCCGGCGCGCAGTGCGGCGACCACCGTCGGCGCGATGTCGGCGAAGGCGTGGCCCTCGCCGCGGTGGGCGGCGTACTCGGCGAAGCCCTCCAGCATCCACTGCGGAGCGCCGTCGGCGGTCACGGCGCGGGCCGCGATATGCGTCAGTTCGTGGCGCAGCAGCGTGCGCAATCCGGCGGGGGATAGGCGCCGACCCGCGTCGGGGCTGAAAACCACTCGCTGACCGGTCGGTTGGCTGCCCCGCACGAACGGATCGGCCACCGAGGCCGCGGCGACCTCTTCGGGCATGTCGGCTCCCGCGCGCACCAGCGCGGCGAACTCCGACGGATTGGCGGCGACCAGGACGAGCGCCGACTGCGCCCATTCCGGTCCCCACAGTTCGGTGGTCGCGGCCGTGGCGTCGGGCAGCTCGCGCGCGAGAATCTCGAGCTCGGCGCGGTGACCGGGGTGGCCGACCACCAGCGACTCCGTGCCGTCACCGCCGGGGACGCGCAGCGTTTCGATCGGCCCGAACGGTTCCAGGGTGCGGCGCACCGCGGCCAGGCGCGGGTCGTCGGCGGGCGCTTGCCCCAGGCTCTCGGTGGAGACGTGCTGGGCCGCGCGGATTTTCGGCATCGCCCACTTGGGCGCCATCGCCAGTGCGCAGCAGGTGCCCGTCAACAAGGTGATCATCGCGACGGTGAGAACGAACTGACACCGCCCCTTGGCCATGCACCAGCCGCGTGCCCGTCGCCAACCCTCCATAGCGGATCAGTATCGCCTAGCGGAGTGGAACGGTGTCGTCCCCATGGGCGCTACGGCCACCGGCACGCCGAAAGTGGAGGCGTGCAACATGAGTCCGTTGCCCGCGTAGATGCCGACATGCGAGATGTCGGAGTAGAAGAACACCACGTCGCCGGGCTGCATGTTCTCCTTCGGCACGGGCGTGCCGTAGGACGCCTGCGCGGAACTGGTGCGCGGCACGTTCTTGCCGACCTGTTTGAACGCCCACTGCACCAGGCCCGAGCAGTCGAACTGGTCCGGTCCGGTCGCGCCCCAGACGTACGGGTCGCCGACGCGGGTGAGCCCGGCGGCCAGCGCGCTGGTTCCGCTGCCGGGAACCAGTCCTTGCAGCAACGTGTCCCGATCGAAACCGGGCGGGAACGGCGATCCGGCCAGCGCGGACCTGTCCTTGACGGACAGCGAGCTCCACGCCTCGATCACCTGGGCGATCGCGCCGCCCAGCTCGCTGCGCTTGCGCTCCAGATCGGCGCGCACCTGCTCGGCCTTCTCGGCGGCGCCGCGGGCCGCGTCGGCGGCGGCGCGTGCGGCGGACTCGGCGGTCTCGGCCGCGTCGGTCGCCTTCTTGAACTCTTTGAGTTGATCGGCGGTCTGCGCGCTGAGCACGTCCAGCGTGGACATCTGGTCGAGCAGCTGCTGCGGGGAATCGCTGACCAGCACGGCGTACATGCGGTTGGTACGCGCGCCGGTATAAGTGGCGATCGCGGTGCGGTCGATGACCGGCTGGAACTTGCGGACCTCGGCGCGGGCGGCGTCGGCGACCTGGGTGGTCGCGGCCAGCTTCGCGTCGGCTTCCTCTTGCACCGCGAGTTTGGCGTCGAGCTCGTCCTGGGCGCTCAGCGCCTGCTGATTGAGTTGCTCGGACTGACGCGAGAGATCGATCATCCGCTGCACCGCCTCGCTCGCGGTGCCCGGCAGTGCCACGGGATCGGCGACCGCGGGACCGCTCGCGTAGAGGGCCGTGGCCAGCGCTCCCGCCGCCAGTACTCCACTCACCAGACGATTGGTGCGCGGTCTCCGGTGACCAGCAGCCACTGGCGTGCCCCGTTCTCTCGTAATGCCGAATCGTGAAATCGAAAGCGACGCTGTCGTCCACACCCCGGTTCGCGGAAACGAGTTCGGCGGCTCCGCAACCCGGGTATGTCTCATTTAGGTTACGAAACGGCAGCGGTCGGTGTCCAGTGGGGAACGAACCGATCACGGCCGCGGGGAGATCGAGCCGGGCCGCGTGGGCGGCCCGGCTCGACTCGGAATCAGAAGCGGCGCGCGCCCGCGACCGGCATGGAGTCCAGCGAGGCGATCATCACCGGGGTGCCGGAGGTGGAGGCGTGGATGATGTTGCCGTCGCCCGCGTACAGGCCCGAGTGGCCGCCGCCGTAGAACGACACCAGGTCGCCCGGCTGCAGGTCGTTCAGCGAGACCGGGGTGCCGGAGGCCAGCTGGGCGCCGCTGGTGCGCGGCAGCTCCATGCCCGCCTGGCGGTAGGACCACTGCACGAGGCCGGAGCAGTCGAAGGCGTTGGGGCCCGCGGCGCCGTACACGTAAGGGGAGCCGAGCTTGGACATGGCCGCGTCCAGGGCGACCTCGCCGAGGGTCTTCTGCGGCGCGACGAACGGCAGGGGAGCGCCGCCGGGCGGGGTGCCCAGCTGCACGCCCGGGATGTCGGCCGGGATCGGGATCTCGTTCGGAACATCGAACGTTCCCACGCCGGGGATGGTCACCGGCTGAGCCGACGCGGGGGCGGCCGGAAGGAGGAACGCGCCGATGGTGGCAGCGCCGACGGCTCCGGCGGCAACGGCACGCTGCGCCTGTCGCTTGACGGTGTTGGTCGCCATGATGCGGTTACTTCCAATCTGCCCCACGACGCCACACCCGGTGGTGCAGCGGACTGCGTGCTGCCGCTCCGTTCGGTGCGGCGGACTCCGTGAGGTCTCGAAAAGGTTACGAACACATCACGGTGTTTTGTAAAGCCCAGGGCATCCGAAATGGCGATGATCAACAATTTCCGCCAGGCATATCTGCGAGGTATCTCACACCAATCACGAAACGATAACGAGGGCCGGTTATCGACGGGCGTCCATGTCGCTACCCTCAGCTGTCCCAGGTGGTGGCCCGGCCCATGCGCGGCGTGCATGACCGTTGTTTTCGCAGGTGAAAGCGCTCACTCTGCTGCTTGACGCGTCCTCCATCCGGGCGGTTGACCAGAGTGGCCCGGCAGTGCCGCAGCATGTCCAGGACGACTGGTCGGCTGTACCGGACACGCCCGGGCGCTGATTCCTTCGCGGCGGAAATGTGATCTGGATCGCTTTTCGGTGATCTAGATCATTTCGGGGGTATCGCAATGAGAACCTCGCGCGACAAATCGGACGAATGGCGCACGGTTTCGCGCGCGCGGAAGTTGTCGTACCGAGGTCCTACGCTGCTCGCCGTGCCCGACCCCGTGCCGCGCCAGGCCGCCGCCAAGCAGCTGGCCTTCGACGAACTCGATACGCCGCTCTACGACACCACTTTCGTGGTCGTCGACCTGGAGACCACGGGAACCCGCGCGGACGGCGACGCGATCACCGAGATCGGCGCGGTCAAGGTGCGCGGCGGCGAGGTACTCGGCGAGTTCGCGACGCTGGTGAATCCCGGCAGGGAGATACCGCCCGCGGTCGTGCACGTCACCGGGATCACCACGGCCATGGTCTATGCCGCGCCGCGCATCGAGTCGGTGCTGCCGGGATTCCTCGAGTTCGCGGCGGGCGCGGTGCTCGTCGCGCACAACGCCCGATTCGACATGGCCTTCCTGCGCGCGGCCGCGGCGCGCTGCGAGACCGAGTGGCCCAAGGCGCCGGTGCTGTGCACGGTGAAGCTGGCGCGACGGGTGCTCGGCAGGGACGAGGCGCCCTCGGTCCGGCTCGCGTCGCTGGCCCGGTTGCTCGGCGCGAGCACGCAGCCGACGCACCGCGCACTGGACGACGCGCGCGCCACCGTCGACGTGCTGCAC
The DNA here is from genome assembly GCF_040654315.1 of Nocardia sp. NPDC050713. Taxonomy (NCBI): domain Bacteria; kingdom Bacillati; phylum Actinomycetota; class Actinomycetes; order Mycobacteriales; family Nocardiaceae; genus Nocardia; species Nocardia sp. NPDC050713. The sequence goes on from NZ_JBFAHS010000014.1 coordinate 154,952, forward strand.
GCGCTGATCGCCCGGGTGGGAAACCAAGGCGTGCACAGCCTCACCGAGCTGATGGACTATCTGCCGGACGTGAGTTCCGGGCAGCGTGCCAAGCGGGTGTTCGCCACCGACCTGCCCGCCGAGCCTGGGGTCTACCTCTTCCGCGGTCCCACCGACGAGGTCCTCTATATAGGCACCGCGGTGAATCTGCGTCGCCGCGTGCGCAATTACTTCACCGGCTCGGAGACGAGGGGCCGGATGAAGGAGATGGTCGCGCTGGCGACTCGCGTCGACCACGTGGTGTGCGCGCACGCGCTGGAGGCCGGGGTGCGCGAGCTGCGGCTGCTCGTCGCGCATGCCCCGCCCTACAACCGGCGCTCGAAGTTCCCCAAGCGGGGATGGTGGATCGCGTTGACCGACGAGCCGTTCCCGCGGTTCGCGATCGTCCGTACACCGACGCAAGACGCGCTGGGCCCCTTCACTTCTCGGCTGAATGCCGCCGATGTCGCGGCCACCGTCGCCGAGCACGCCGGACTGCGCACCTGCACTACCCGACTGCCCCGCGGCGGCCGCCACGAATGCCCGCCCGCGGTGGTCGGCGGTTGCCCTGCGGCGACCCCTTCCGGAATCCCTATAGATACAACGGAATACGCACCCGCTCCCGCCGCGGTGCGCGCGCTGTTTCGCGGCGATTCCGACGCCACTGTGCGGGTGATGCTAGACCGCATCGAAACGCACTCCGCCGCCGAGCATTTCGAGGCCGCCGCGCGCCTGCGCGATCGCACCGTCGCGGTGATCAGGGCGCTGCGGCGCACCCAGCGGCTCGCGGCGGTCGCCCGGATCACCGAGTTGATCGCCGCGCACCCGGACGGCGCGGGCGGCTGGGAGTTCGCCGTCATCCGCTACGGCCGCCTCGCGGGATCGGGGGTGGCGCGGCGCGGCACGCCGCCGATGGCGATCGTGGAGCAGATCGTCGCGGCTGCGGAGACGGTCGTCCCGGACGGCGCGGGAGGCGCGGATCCGGACGATGCGCCCCCGCTGCGCGGCGCTTCGCCCGAGGAGGCGGGCCTCGTCACGCGCTGGCTGGCGCGGCCCGGCGTGCGCATCGTGCGGACCACGGACGGGTATCACGAGCCGCGCTACGGCGCGGGCCGATGGTTGGGTTGGGCCGAGGTGGCCGACACTGCGGCCAGGACGCGGTCGGCCGAGGCGGACTACGCCGAGCGTTAGGCGTAGATGCGCATTCGCTTCGAGCCATGCGCGGTATGGGGGCGGCCTGCATCCGACTCGGATGGCGGGCGATCAGACCTCCGGTGAACCAGTACTCGACGCCCGCCGCGAGCAGCTGGCACCCACTCGGCGGGTGCCGGGCAGCTCCTCGGGAAACTCGCCGGGGCCGCCCGCCCAGATCAGCGCCCTGGCATCGGCGAGGTCGCTCAGCGTCGCGCCACCTTCGGTGACCGCCTTCTCGAGCGAGGTCGGCGCGGGCTGGGTGGGGCGTCCGTCGGGCATCCCTGCGTATTCGCTGTGGCCGTGCGCGGTCGGTGGGCGGCTGCGTCCGGTTGTGTCCGTCAGGCGTACCTCCGCATTCGCTCCGGCCGTGCACGGTCCGAGGACGGACTTCGGCCGACAGCGCCGATTACGCTGGCAGCATGATTAACGCGATCGTGCTGATCCACGCCGACAACGGCCGTATCCCGGAGACCGCGCAGGCGGTCGCCGACACCGAAGGCGTCACCGAGGTGTACTCCTGCGCGGGCGATGTGGACCTGATCGCGATCGTGCGGGTGCGCGATCACGAGCAGGTCGCCGAGGTGGTGACGCACCGGATCGACAAGACGCCCGGCGTGCTGCGCACAACCACCCACATCGCGTTCAAGTCGTACTCCCGCGCCGACGTGGAGGCCGGTTTCTCGCTGGGAGAATGACCGGTCAGGACGCGCTGATGGACCAGCCGGTGACCGAGCGGGTCTCACCCGGGTCGACCATGGCGGCCGCGTCGCCCGTGCACTGGTCGTCGCTATACACGCTGATGACCTTGTCCGTGTTGTTCTCCACGGAGAGCTCATCCGGTTGGTCGGCGACCTGAACACAGCCCACCGGGGCCTGGATCGCCTTCCCGTTCACGATCACGTCGCCCTCCTGGGCGTTGGCTGTCGGCGCGGCCAGCAGCAGGCCGGCAGCCATGATTCCGAATAGTGCGCGCTTCATAGTCGGCTCCTCACGTGTCGGACCGGACGGCACACCGATTCGCGTCGGGATGCCGTGCCGGAGAGGTGCCCGGCGGTCGGATAACCGCCGGGATCGTGATATGCAGACTCATTGCCACGGGCGCATCGCTGCGGTCGATCCATCCCGCGCCGGGTCAGTCTAGCCGTCTGTTACGTGCGTGGAAGAGGTTCGGCGACAATCGGATCGAGCGTTTGCCTGAAGTTCACCGATCGCCGAGCGTGTTCGAGAGTTTGACCCAGCTGTCCAGTAGCGCTACCGCCTGGCCACCGTCGATCGCGGCGGCCGCGCGCTCGATACCGGCGGCAAGCGCGTCGTGTACGTCGGCCTCGGGATCGCCCTCCCCGCGCGAGAGGTCGTAGGCGACGATGGCCGCGGCGGAGTTCACCAGTACCGCGTCGCGCACGGGGCCCGGCGCGCCCGCGAACACCGACCGCGCCACACCGGCGTTGGTCTCGGCGTCACCGCCGCGCAGCGCGTCCAGTTCGACGCGTGGGATGCCGAGGCGGGTCGGGTCGATGGTGGTCTGTCGCTTCCGGCCGCCCGACACCACCCAGGCGTCGGTGGTGTCGGAGGTGGTGATCTCGTCGAGCCCGTCGTTGCCGCGCACCACGAGGGCGCTCGCCCCGCGCTCGGCGAACACGCCCGCGACCACCGGAAGCAGATCGGGGAAGGCGCAACCCACCAGGCCCGCGCGCGGCTGAGCCGGGTTGGTCAGCGGACCGAGCACGTTGAAGACAGTGGGAATCCCGATCTCCTTGCGCGCCGGGCCCGCGAAGCGCAGCGCGGGATGGAACAGCGGCGCGAAGCAGAAGCCGATCCCGACCTCGCGGACGCACTGCGCCACCGCGTCCGGACCGAGGGTGAGCCGCACGCCGAGCGCCTCGAGCACGTCGGCGCCGCCGCTCTTGGACGAGGCCGCGCGATTGCCGTGCTTGACCACCGGCACCCCGGCCGAGGCGACCACGACCGAGGACATGGTGGAGATGTTCACCGAGCCGGAGCGGTCGCCGCCGGTGCCGACGATGTCGACCGCGTCGCCGTCGATGTGCACGAGACGGGCGTGCGAGAGCATGCCGGAGGCCATGCCGGAGAGCTCGGCGGGCGTCGGACCCTTGATCTTCATCGCAACGCCGAACGCGGCGATCTGGGCCTGCGTCGCGTTGTCGGTGAAGATCTCGTTGATGACCCACGCCGTGTCGTCCGCGGCCAGGTCGCCGCCGTCGGCAAGGGTTCCGAGCACCTGGGGCCAGCTGCGCACGCTCATTCGATTTCTCCCGTCACTTCTGTAGCAAGCAGCCTAATCGGCGCGGTCGTGCGAGGTCCGTCAACAGCCTCGCGCCCGGCCGGAGCGGAGGCGGAGGTGCGCCTGACGGCGCGCCGTCGACGGTCCACGCCTGGCCTGCGCGGCCGGACGCCGGGTTGGGTACGCGCCGGAGCGTAAGCGGGGGCGCGCCCGGCCGGAAAGGCGTTTTCAGCGCGGAGTGGCCGCCCCACCCGGTTGCAGCACGTCCCACCCGTCGGCGAAACCGTCGTGGCGCTGCGCCAGCCCGGCCATCCTCGACCGCTCCTGCGAACAATGCAGCGCGTCGACGAGCTGCACCCGTTGCAGGATCAACATCTCCAGTGCATCGCCCGTCGCATCGGGTCGCGGGGCGGGCGCGTACCCCTCCTGCGCCGCGATCTCGCACACCCGCTCGACCTGCTCCGCCGGAATCCGCAGGTGATGCCGCAGCACCGCGGGCGCGTCCTCGGTCAGCCCTTCGGCCCTGGCCAGCGCGGCCGAGCAGGCCTCGGCGTCGTCGAAACTGGCCGCGACCACCACCAGGTCCGCACGGGCCGGGTCCAGCGGCGCCGGTGCGTCGCGCCCGAACAACCGCCGCCAGATACGCGGTGCCACATCCGCCTCCTCGTCTCAGCTTCTACTTACTCTCGCCTGTCATCATGACCGCGTCCGCGCAGGTCGGCGCGTTCGGTGCGGCGGCTTCCCGTGGATCGGACTCGGACATGCCAGTCCCGGTCCGTCCGTGCGTTTTCCGACACGGACGGCCAAGTTTCGTACCCGCCTACTGCTGTCGTACTACGACGAGTCATACTTACCCCCGTGACGACCGCAGTAGGGACCCCAGGATCGGCCATTACCCAGCGTGTGCACTCGCTGAACCGGCCCAACATGGTCAGCGTCGGTACCATCATCTGGCTGTCGAGCGAGCTGATGTTCTTCGCCGGCCTCTTCGCCATGTACTTCGTCGCGCGCGCCCAGGCCCACGGCAACTGGCCGCCGGAACCGACCGAGCTGAACCTGAAGCTCGCCGTGCCGGTCACGGCCGTGCTGGTCGCGTCGTCGTTCACCTGCCAGATGGGTGTGTTCGCCGCGGAGAAGGGCGACGTGTTCGGCCTGCGCCGCTGGTACGTCCTCACCTTCCTGATGGGCGCGTTCTTCGTCGGCGGCCAGGCCTACGAGTACTACCACCTGGTCCACGAGGGCACCTCGATCTCGAGCAGCGCCTACGGCTCGGTGTTCTACATCACCACTGGCTTCCACGGTCTGCACGTCATCGGTGGTCTGATCGCCTTCGTGTTCCTGCTGATCCGCACCAAGCTCAGCAAGTTCACGCCCGCGCAGGCCACCGCCGCGATCGTCGTCTCGTACTACTGGCACTTCGTCGACATCGTGTGGATCGGGCTGTTCGCCACGATCTACTTCGTCCGCTGAGCCAGCCCCGAATCTTTTGCACAAGTCGGTTCCGTCTACTCCAAAGGGACACAGATGAGTTCATCTCCCCCGTCAGCGCCTGAGCCCGCCAGCCCCGGGAACGGCGAGGCCAGCAAGACCCGCAAGCAGCGTCGCCTTCGCAGGCGCATCGCGGGCGGTCTCGCGCTCCTGGTGGGTCTGGTCGGAGCCGGCTTCCTCGCGACGGCTCTCACGCCCGAGCCCCAGGTGGCGACGGCCCACCAGGACCAGTCCGCGCTGATCCGCGAGGGCAAGCAGCTCTACGACACGTCCTGCATCACCTGCCACGGCGCGAACCTGCAGGGTGTGCAGGACCGCGGCCCCAGCCTGATCGGCGTCGGCGAGGCCGCCGTCTACTTCCAGGTGTCCTCCGGGCGCATGCCGCTGGCCGCCAACCAGGCGCAGGCCACGCGCAAGCCCGCGAAGTTCGACGCCCAGCAGATCGACGCGCTCGGCGCCTACATCGCCGCGAACGGCGGCGGACCGTCCGTGGTGCGCGACGCCAACGGCGAGATCGCCCAGGAATCGCTGCGCGGCGACGACATCGCCCGCGGTTCCGAGCTGTTCCGCATGAACTGCGCGTCCTGCCACAACTTCACCGGCAAGGGCGGCGCGCTGTCCTCCGGCAAGTACGCGCCGCCGCTGGAGCCCGCCAGCGAGCAGCAGATCTACGCGGCCATGCTGACCGGCCCGGAGAACATGCCGAAGTTCTCCGACCGCCAGCTCACGCCCGAAGAGAAGCGCGACATCATCGCGTACATCAAGAACGCCGCCGAAGAGAAGACCCCCGGTGGCTACGGCCTCGGCGGCTTCGGCCCCGCGACCGAGGGTCTGGCGATCTGGGTGGTCGGCATCGTGCTCACCGTCGGTGCGGCTATGTGGATCGGGTCCCGGTCATGAGTGAACAGGAGCGAGACGACGTGAGTCGCCCGGATGAGGGGACCGAGCTGTCGAAGAAGGGGCCGGTGAACACCCCCGCCGACCCGACCGAAGACGAACTGGACGCGATGTCGCGTGACGAGCTGGTCAAGCTCGGCACCGAGCGCGACGGCGTCGACGTCGCCTACCGGCGCGAGCGCTTCCCGATCCCGGGCACCCGGGCCGAGAAGCGGGCCGAGCGCGAAGTCACCTTCTGGTTCGCCATCTCCGGTCTCGCGGCGGCCGCGCTTGTCGGTGTCTTCCTGTTCTGGCCCTGGGAGTTCAAGGGCACGAACGAGGAAGGCCACAACGCCTACTCGCTGTTCACGCCGCTGGTCGGTCTGACCTTCGGCATCTCGGTGCTGGTCATCGGCATCGCCGTGGTGCTGATCCGCAAGAAGTTCATCCCGGCCGAGATCTCCATCCAGGACCGTCACGACGGTCGGTCGCCGGAGGTCGAGCGGCGCACCCTGGTCGCCGAGCTGTCGGACGCGCTCGACACCTCCACACTGGGTCGTCGCAAGATGATCACCCGCACCGCGGGCGCGGGCGTCGGTATCCTCGGCCTCGGCTCGCTGTTCCTCTTCGTCGGGGGCATGATCAAGAACCCGTGGGCCAAGGGCGACAAGTCGCCGCTGTGGGTCTCGGGCTGGACGCCGGACTTCCCTGGCGAGACCATCTACCTGCGCCGCGACACCGGCCGTCCGGAGGACATCGTGCTGGTGCGTCCGGAGGACCTGGACGCGGGCAGCATGGAGACGGTGTTCCCGTGGAAGGAGAAGTGGCGCGGCGACTCCCACGAGATGCTGCAGTCGCTGCGCGGCATCCGCAACGCGGTCATGCTGATCCGTCTGCGCACCGAGGACGCCGAGTCGGCGATCAAGCGCAAGGGCCAGGAGAGCTTCAACTTCGGCGACTACTTCGCCTACTCGAAGATCTGCACCCACCTCGGCTGCCCGACCTCGCTGTTCGAGCAGCAGACCAACCGGATCCTCTGCCCCTGCCACCAGTCGCAGTTCTCGGCGACCGAATGGGGTAAGCCGATCTTCGGTCCCGCCGCTCGCGCACTGCCGCAGCTGCCGATCACCGTCAACTCCGAGGGCTTCCTCGTCGCCAACGGCGACTTCATCGAGCCGCTCGGACCGGCCTACTGGGAGCGTCGTTCATGAGCCCTTCAGTCGCAGCCCAAGCCAACGAGATGGACGAGCGGTATCGCGCCGCGGCGTTCGTGAAGCGGTCGATCAACAAGGTCTTCCCGACCCACTGGTCGTTCCTGCTCGGTGAGATCGCGCTCTACAGCTTCATCATCCTGCTGCTGTCGGGCGTCTATCTCACGCTGTACTTCGACCCGTCGATGGCGCACGTCACCTACGACGGCGCCTACCAGCCGCTGCGCGGCGTCGGGATGTCACGGGCCTACGAGACCGCGTTGAACATCTCCTTCGAGGTGCGTGGTGGTCTGTTCGTGCGCCAGGTCCATCACTGGGCGGCGCTGCTGTTCGCGGCCTCGATCATCGTGCACCTGTTCCGTATCTTCTTCACCGGCGCGTTCCGCAAGCCGCGTGAGGCGAACTGGGTGATCGGCTCGCTGCTGCTGATCCTGGCGATGTTCGAAGGCTTCTTCGGCTACTCGCTGCCCGACGACCTGCTCTCCGGCACCGGCCTGCGCGCCGCGTTCTCCGGCATCACCATCTCCATTCCGGTGATCGGCACCTGGATGCACTGGCTGATGTTCGGCGGCGACTTCCCCGGCGACATCATCATCCCGCGCCTCTACATCGCCCACGTGCTGCTCTTCCCGGGCATCATCCTGGCGCTGATCGCGGCGCACGTCGCGCTGGTCTGGTACCAGAAGCACACCCAGTTCCCCGGCCCCGGCCGCACCGAGAACAACGTGGTCGGCGCCCGCATCGTGCCGGTGTTCGCCGCGGACCAGGGCGCGTTCTTCGCCTTCACCCTCGGCATCGTGGGCATCATGGGCGGCGTCCTGCAGATCAACCCGATCTGGAACCTCGGCCCGTACAACCCGGCTCAGGTCTCCGCGGGTTCGCAGCCGGACTTCTACATGATGTGGACCGACGGCATGGCGCGTCTGATGCCGCCGTGGGAGCTCTACATCGGCAACTACACGGTTCCCGCCGTGTTCTGGGTCGCGCTGATCATGGGTCTGGTGTTCACGCTGCTGATCGCCTACCCGTGGATCGAGAAGCGCCTCACCGGCGACGACGCGCACCACAACCTGCTGCAGCGTCCGCGCGACGTGCCGGTCCGTACCGCGATCGGCGCCATGGCGATCGCCTTCTACGTGGTGCTGACGCTGTCCTGCGTCAACGACATCATCGCGCTGAAGTTCGACATCTCGCTGAACGCGACGACCTGGATCGGTCGTATCGGTCTGCTCGTGGCCCCGCCGGTGGCGTACTTCCTCACCTACCGGTTCTGCATCGGCCTGCAGCGCAGCGACCGGGCGGTGCTCGAGCACGGCATCGAGACCGGCGTGATCAAGCGCCTGCCGCACGGCGAGTACATCGAGGTGCACCAGCCGCTCGGCCCGGTCGACGACCACGGCCACCCGATCCCGCTGGCATACCAGGGCGCCCCGGTGCCCAAGAAGATGAACCAGCTGGGTTCGGCGGGCAAGCCGGGCACCGGTAGCTTCCTGCGCCCCGACCCGCACGAGGAGTCGGAGCGGAACTTCGAGCTCGACCACGCCGAGGAACACCGGCAGCTGGCGGTGCTCCAGAAGGCACAGGAGAAGGCCAACGGCAAGCACGGCCACTGAGCCACGGTAGGCGGGAAGGCCCCGAGTCGACTACGACTCGGGGCCTTCCCCTTTTTTCGAACACGAAGGCCCCGAGTCCGGACCCGGGCCTGTCATCTGGGGGCCTCAGCGCCTGCGCGCGGCTTCGATGGCCTCGAATTTGGCGTAGTTGTGGCGGGCGTCGGCGAGCGCGTCGTGCGCGTCCGGCGGGACCGGCGGCAGTGCGGGGCGGCCGTGTGCCTCCCAGTGCTGGCGCAGTTCGTTGGTGTAGCGGGGGAGGGCGGTGGGCAGGTCGACCATCGAACCCCAGAGCTGGCACAGCGCCACGTGGTCGTAGGCGCCGACCCAGGCCCACAGCTCCGGCTGCACGGAGGGCCGCGGAATCAGGAACTTGTAGAGGTCGTCGCGGATCTGTTCGCGGCTGCGCCAGCGCGGCGAGGCGGGCGGAGGTAGCTGCGGAAGCACGAACTTGCGCACCCACGGCCCCGCGCGCTCGGGGTCGAATTCGGTGGACACCGCGTAGTATTCGCGGCCGTCCTCGCAGACGACGCCGATGGACACCAGGTCGATGACGACCCCGTCCTCGATGAACTCGCAATCATAGAAATACCTCAGCGAGATCGACCTCTCCTCGATCGGGCGGGCGGTGGCATGTGCCGGTCGTTGTCACCCTATGCGGCGATGTGGGCGGCGTACGCGAGGGGCTACCGCGGGTGGGGATCGCCCACACCTCCGGGGATCGATATCCACCCCTACCTCTGCTGTCTGCACGACCGCGCGGTCCGTATTCTGAACTCGTGAACTGGACCGTCGACGTACCCATCGATCGCCTGCCGGAACTGCCACCGCTGCCCGCCGAGCTGCGCCGGAGATTGGACGAGGCGCTGGCCCGGCCCGCGCTACAGCAGCCGTCGTGGGATCCCGAACAGGCGGCGATGATGCGCACCGTGCTGGAGAGCGTGCCGCCGATCTGCGTGCCTGCCGAGGTGGAGGAGCTGCGCGGCCAGCTCGCCGAGGTCGCGCGGGGCGAGGCGTTCCTGATGCAGGGCGGTGACTGCGCGGAGACGTTCGCCGACAACACCGAACCGCACATCCGCGGCAATATCCGCACGCTGTTGCAGATGGCCGTGGTGCTGACCTACGGCGCCAGCCTTCCCGTGGTGAAGGTGGCGCGCATCGCGGGCCAGTACGCGAAGCCGCGCTCCTCCGACACCGATGCGCTCGGCCTGAAGTCCTACCGGGGCGACATGGTGAACGCGCTGGTGGCCGACGAGAAGATGCGCGAGCACGACCCGTCCCGCCTGGTGCGCGCCTACGCCAACGCCAGCGCGGCGATGAACCTGGTCCGCGCGCTGACCAGCGCGGGCATGGCCGACCTGCACAAGGTGCACGACTGGAACCGCGACTTCGTCGCGCAGTCCCCGGCGGGCGCGCGGTACGAGGCGCTGGCCGAGGAGATCGACCGCGGTCTCGCGTTCATGACCGCCTGCCGCGTGAACGACCCCAGCTTGCAGTCGGCCCGCATCTACGCCAGCCACGAGGCGCTCGTTCTCGATTACGAGCGCGCCATGCTGCGCCTGAGCGAGCACCCGGTCTCGGGCGAGCCGGTGCTCTACGACCTGTCGGCGCACTTCCTGTGGATCGGTGAGCGCACCCGTCAGCTCGACGGCGCGCACATCGCGCTGGCGGAACTGCTCGCCAACCCGATCGGCCTCAAGATCGGCCCGACCACCACACCGGACCAGGCAGTGGAGTACGTCGAGCGGCTGGATCCGAACAACGAGCCGGGCCGCCTCACCATCGTCTCGCGCATGGGCAACGCCAAGGTCCGCGACGTGCTGCCGCCCATCATCGAGAAGGTGCAGGCGACCGGCCACCAGGTGATCTGGCAGTGCGACCCGATGCACGGCAACACCCACGAGGCCTCCACCGGCTTCAAGACCCGCCACTTCGACCGCATCGTCGACGAGGTGCAGGGCTTCTTCGAGGTGCACCGCGCGCTCGGCACCCACCCCGGCGGCCTGCACATCGAGTTGACCGGCGAGGACGTCACCGAGTGCCTCGGCGGCGCCCAGGACATCTCCGATCTGGACCTGTCCGGCCGCTACGAGACCGCCTGCGACCCGCGCCTGAACACCCAGCAGTCGCTGGAGCTGTCGTTCCTGGTCGCCGAAATGCTGCGCTGAATTCGAAACACCGCGCGGGTAGGTCTAATTCGATACATCGAGATCCGCACTGTCGTCCTGGCAGTGCGGATCTCTTTGCGCAGTCAGCTGTTTCGACGCTTTCGAACCAAATCGCCGCGAGCGCGGTAGCTCTCAGCCCCGCGTCGCGTCGAAGCGCGCGCGCAACTGCTCCGAATCGTTCAACTCGCAGAGGACCGCATAGAGCAGGTCGCGCCGTTCCTCGGGCAGGTCGGCGAACATCTCCTCGTGCACCTCGCGCAGGGCGGTCTGGATGCCCGCGAGCGTTTCGCCGCCCTTGTCGGTGAGGATGACCAGGTAGCGCCTGCGGTCGCCGGGATCGCGTTGCCGCTCGGCGTAGCCGTGGCGTTCCAGGTCGTCGAGGGTGGAGACCATGGTGGCCGCGTCGATGCGCAGGTAGCCGCCGAGTTCGGCCTGCGCCATGCCGCCGCGGTCGGCCAGCGCCTGGAGCACGCTGTAGTGCCGTACCCGCAGGCCGAGGCCGAGCAGACGTTCCTCGGCCAGCCGGAAGGCGACCTGTCCCATCTTCTGTAGCAGGCACACCGTGTGCGCCGCGATGGTCCCAGGAACCAGCGCCGAGTCTTCGGACATCGTTCACCTCCCGTCACATCATGCCCAGCGGCCGGTGCCCTTGACAAACCGTTGCGTCTATAAAAGGGTAGTAGCGCAAACGATTTGTTTAGCCAATTATATGCGTTGCTCAACGCCGTGGCGCCGGGCGCACGAATGCGCAGCCGCCGCCGACACCGAAAGGCACCTCATGACTCCACAGACTCTGTCCGGCCGCACCCTGGTGATGTCCGGCGGCAGCCGGGGCATCGGCCTGGCCATCGCACTCGCGGCCGCCCGGCGCGGCGCCGATATCGTGCTGCTCGCCAAAACCGATGTCCCGCACCCGAAGCTGGACGGCACCGTGCACACCGCGGCCGCGGAGATCGAGGCCGCGGGCGGATCGGCGCTCGCTGTGGTCGGCGACGTGCGCGACGAAGACTCGGTGCAGGCCGCCGTCGACCAGGCCGTCGACCGCTTCGGCGGCATCGACATCGTGGTCAACAACGCCAGCGCCATCGATCTGCAGGGCACCGAGACGTTGCCCGCGAAGAAGTTCGACCTGATGCAGCAGATCCAGCTGCGCGGCACCTTCCTGCTCACCCGCGCCGCGCTGCCACACCTGCGCAAGTCGGCGAACCCGCACGTGCTGTCGCTTTCGCCGCCGCTGAACCTGGACCCGAAGTGGCTCGGCGCGCACCCGCCCTACATGCTGGCCAAGTACGGCATGACCCTGCTGACGCTCGGTGTGGCCGCCGAACACCGCGAGTCGGGCATCGCCGCGAACTGCCTGTGGCCCGAGACGCTCATCGCCACCGCCGCGGTGCGCAACCTGCTCGGTGGGGAGGAGGTGGCCGCGACCGCGCGCACCCCGGAGATCGTCGCCGACGCCGCGGCGCTGATCCTGGAGAGCCCGGCCGCGACGACCACCGGCAACACCTACCTGGACGTGGAAGTCCTCGCCGCCCACGGCATCACGGATCTGTCCGGCTACGGCCCGAGCGGCGAGCTCGGCTACGACATCTTCGTCGACCCGCCCGCCTGACCCGAAACACATCGCACCCCTGGAGTATTGATGCCTCACCTACGCCGCGAAGACGCCGTCTTCGTGCTCGATCTCGGCGAACCGGATCAGCTCGACACCGAGAACCGCTTCACCCCCGGATGGATGGACGCCGTCCACGCCTGCCTCGACGAAGTGCAGGCAGCCGACGGGCCGAAGGCGCTGGTCACCACCGGATCGGGCAAGTTCTTCTCCAACGGTTTCGAGCCCGAGCGGTTCCTGCGGCCGGACGTCGCCGACTACCTGATGGCCGGACAGCGGGTGTTCGAGCGCCTGCTGACCTTCCCCGCGCCGACCGTCGCGGCGGTCCAGGGGCACGCGTTCGGTGCGGGCGCGATCCTCGCCATGGCCCACGACGGGCGGGTCATGCGCGGTGATCGTGGCTTCTTCTGCCTGCCCGAGATCACCTTGCCACTGGCCGCATCCGACGACGGCCTCGTCATCCCCGGCGGCATGGCCGACTTGCTGACCGCTCGGCTGGGGCCCGCCGCGCACGAGGCGATGCTGACCGGCCGCCGCTACGGCGGGCCCGACGCGCTGGCCGCGGGCATCGTGGACGCGGTCGAGGAGCACGATCGGGTGCTGTCGGTCGCGCTGGCCAGGGCGGGCGCGCTGGCAGGCACCGCGGGTCCCGCGCTCGCGGCGATGAAGCGGTGGATGTACCGCGATGTCGTCGCCGCGCTCGGCAAGGTCACGCTGACCCTCTAGGGCCTAGCGGCGCGGCCGACACCGCCGACCGATGGCCGCCGACGCAGTCGCCGGTGGCTCAGGGCAGTGCGGTGAGGGTGACGGTGCTCCCCGGCTGGACCTTGGCCGACGCGCCGGGGCTCTGGCCGATGACCACGGAGTTGTCCGACGGGGTCAGCTGCTGGACCTGGACGCGCAGGCCGAGGCCCTCCAGCTTCTGGCGGGCCTCGCCGACGCTGTCGCCGACCAGCAGCGGCAGTTTGACCGCGTTGGAGACGATCAGCGCGACGCCCTCGCCCGAGTTCACCGTGCTGCCCGCAGCCGGGTCGGTGCCGATGACCTCGTCGGCCGCGATGGCCTTGTCGTATTCGGAGCGAGTCTCACGAACCTTGATGCCCGCCGCGCTGAGCGCCGCGACGGCTTCTTCGGTGGTCTTGCCGCGTACGTCCGGCACCTTCACCGGCTGCGCGCCGTTGCTGCGGTAGACCTTGACCTGTCCGCCCGTCGGCAGCACCGTGCCCGGCGCGGGCTCGACCTTGGCCAGCGAGCCCTTGGGCGCCTGACTGCCGACCTCGCCCGCGTCGACGGGCTGGAGTCCGGCGTCCTTGATGAGCTGGTTCACCTTGCGCACGTCGTCACCGGGATTGATGTCGGGCACCCGAGGCTTGCCGCTGGAGACCAGCACCGACACCGTGGAGCCCTTGGTGAGCTTGGATCCGGCCGACGGGTCGCTGCCGACCACGCCCCCCACCGGGATGGTGTCCGAGGCCTTCTGCCTGATCTCGGTTTCGAAGCCCGCCTCTTGGAGCTTCGCGGTGGCCTGCTCGCTGCTCAGCCCCGCGATCGGCGGCACCGGCTCGTAGCGGCCCGCGCCGAACCACCAGCCGCCGATACCGACGACCAGCGTGAGGATCGCGACGATCGCCACCCACAGCAGCGTGGTCCGGCGCGACTTGCGCCGGTCGTCGTCGTACGGCTGATACGGCGGTTGGCGCAGGCCGCTGGTCTGCGGGTCGTAGTCGGAAGGCGGCCCGTACTCCCCGGACGGTCCGTAGTCGGGAACCCGCGGTCGCGCCGCGGTGACCACCTTGGTGTGCTGCGTCGCCTGCGGTGTGTGCGGGTCCGGCGCGGGGGCGGGACGCGACGGCGCGGGCCGGCCGCCGTGATCGGGCAACGCGCGGAAGCTCGCGCTCAGATGCTCGGCCGACTCTCGGGGCGCGGGCACCCGGTAGGGCGGCAGATTCAGCTCCGCGGCGATCGAGCGCAGCTGCGCGGCCATCTCGTTGGCGTCGGCGAAGCGGTGCGCGGGCTCCCGGTTGGTCGCGCGGGCCACCAGCTCGCCGAACTCCGGCGGAACGCCCGAGATGAACTGGCTCGGGCTCGGCACGTCGTTCTCGATCCGCTGATACGCCACCGATATCGAGGTGTCGCCGGTGAATGGCACCCGGCCGGTGAGCAACTCGAAGATCAGTACGCCGAACGAGTACACGTCGCTGCGCGAGTCGGCGGTGCCGCTGGTCACCTGCTCGGGGGAGAGGTAGGCGGCGGTGCCGAGGATGACGCTCGCCGAGGTGGTCGTCGCGGCCGCCACCGCGCGCACCAGGCCGAAGTCGGCGATCTTCACCTCGCCGGAATCGGAGATGAGCACGTTCTCCGGCTTGACGTCGCGGTGCACCAGGCCGGCGGAGTGCGCGACGCCGATCGCGGCGAGCACCGGTTCGGCGACGGCGCGCACGGCGTGCGGCGGCATCGGTCCACGTTCGCGCAGCAGCTCGCGCAGGGTGCCGCCCTCGACGAGCTCCATGATCAGGAACGGATGGTCGCCGTCCACGCCTTGGTCGTACACCGCCACCAGCGACGGATGCTTGAGCTTGGCGACGGCGCGGGCCTCGAACTCGAACCGGGAAAGGAACTGCGGATCCGCGGCGAACTTGGGGTCCATCACCTTGATCGCGACCGGACGGTCCAAGCGGGTGTCCTCGCCGCGGAAGACCATCGACATCCCGCCCCGAGCAATCGGCGCGTCAATCCGGTAGCGCCCTTCCAGCATCTGCCCGATCAAGTGATGTCCTCCGGCTTTCACAAAAGTGCTCACCCCTCGCTTGTGACGCGAACAGCGACAGGCCGCCCCGTGCGGCCCCCACGATCGTAACCGTGCCGAGCGGCCGAACCGGTCTGTCGCCCGGGTGTCACACGACGCGCGCCGCCACACCGTCTACCGTTGTGCGGGTGAGTGCATTTCCCTGCAGCGAGGATGTCCTTCCGGATTCCGTGGCCGTGCTGCCGCTGCCCGAGGTGGCCGACCGCCTCGGGATCGTGGTGACGCGGGTGCACCAGATGCTGCGTGACCATCAGCTCCTCGCCCTGCGCCGCAATGGAGTGGCGAGTGTTCCGGAGGTCTTCTTCGACGACACCGGCGCGGTCGTCAAGCCCCTACCCGGGCTGATCACCGTCATGAAGGACGCCAAGTACACCGACGAGGAGATCCTCGAGTGGATCTTCACCGACGACGCCAGCCTTCCCGGCAAGCCGATCGACGCGCTGCACGGCCCGCTCGCCCGTGAGGTGCTGCGCCGCGCCGCCGCCGACCCCTTCTGAACTCCAGGTTTCGCACTCCGCGCAGGGCCGGTGGCGCTGTGCGGCGTGTGAACGACACCGCACGGGAAGTCACCGTCAACGGCGGTGGAACGCGCCCGCTACGAATTCGGTACCCGCGACGAGCAGCCGCCGCCCGGTCGGCACCACCGCTCGCCCCTGGAACACCGCGTACCCGGATTCCTCGATCCGGTCGAGAATTCCCGCGTAGAGCGCGCTCGCCGCGCGAATGGCGGGGCGGACCCGCGGGTTCAGCAGGTCGATCCCTGGATCGGCGGTGCGGTAGACGCCGCGGTTGATCGCTATCAGATGTGCCAGCGCGCGGCGTACCCGCGGATCGGTGCGGCCGGTGTGGCGGCAATGGGCGAGCAGGTCGTCGTCCACGCCGAAGGCGGCCAGGTGGTCGCCGGGCAGGTAGACGCGGCCGCGATCGAGATCCTCGCCGATATCGCGCAGGAAGTTGGTGAGCTGGAACGCCTCGCCGAGCGCGGCGGCCGCGGGTTCGGCCTCGGCGGGCGGCGCGACGGTGCCGAGCACCGGAAGCAGCTGCAAGCCGATGGCGGCCGCCGAGCCGCGCATGTACTCGCGCAGCTCGGCCAGCGTGGCGTAGCGAGTGCGGAAGTGCGCCGTGCCGGGGACGTCCATGCGCATGGAGTCCAAGAAGGTCCAGAAGTGCGCGGGATCGATGGCGTAGCGGTCGACGGTGTCGGCGAGCGCGGCCAGCACCAGGGCGTGTAGCGGCGGGACCGGTTCCGTGGGTGTGCGGTGATCGAGGGCGACGCGCAGTTGTTTCTCGATCAGGTCGAGTTCGGCCGAGGGGCTCGACTGCCGTGTCTTCGCCGGGCTCTGGCGCGATGTCTCCGCTGGATTCGGCTGCCGTCCATGGCTCGCGTCCGCGTGGTCGACGATGTCGTCCACCATCCGCGCGAAGGCGTAGAGCGCGTGCACGGCGGGTCTTCGCGGAGCCGACAACAGCCTGGTCGCGAGGAAGTACGTGCGGCCGTGCTCGGCGGCGATCGCCCGGCACGCGCGGTAGGCGTCCGCTAGGCGAATCTCCGCCTCGGCTCGAGCTGTTCCCGCGAGATCGGACGAGATGCCGGGCCGCGCTTCGGTCGTGTCGAGCGGACCGCGGCCGACACCGGCTAGGTCTGAGTCCTTCCCGGGTCTCGCGGTGCTCATGGTCGCGAAGCGGTGGCCGCGACTTCACTCCGCGGGGTCTCCGCCTGCGGCGTGGAACGCAGCCGCAGTGGATCCACCGTGCGCAGCGAGAGCGCGGCGACGACCGCGGCGAACGTCGCCGCGGCCACGTGCCAGAAGTTGTACAGACCGATCGATCCGTCCGGCTGGAAAACCAGCATCAGCCAGGTACACAGGCCGACGAGCACCATGAGCGTCGTGGTGGACAGCGCGAACGCGGCGGCCAGCGCCAGCGGCCACGAGTAGTACCAGGGCAGCGCGGCGGGGGAGAGGATGACGATGCCGACGAACGCGATGAGGATGCCGAACACCGCCTCGCGCTCGCTGTGCCGGAACCGCCACCAGGTCCACACCAGCACCGCGACCAGTGCGAGCGCGCACAGCGCGCGGGTCACGGTGAGCACCGATTCCATGCGCAGCGGGGTGATCCAGGTGGTGGTGTGCGCCATGATCGTCGGCAGCGACAGCCAGTTGATGATCTTCTTCGAGCCCGACAGCGCGGTCAGCCAGCCGATGCCGACGCCCGCGATGGCCGACGCCGCGACGAACACCGCCGCGAACACGCTCAGTCCCAGGCCCGCGATCTTGGCGAACGTCATGGCCGGATGCGGCATGTCCGGTCCCGCCTTCGCGGCGTCCGGGGCGCCGTTGGCCGGGCCGGAGTTCGGATCGGCCGGTGCGTTCGGGTCCGCGGCCGCGCGTTCGGCGGCGCGGCGTTCCCGCTCGTGCAACATCCAGATCCAGACGAGGAACGGCAGCGCGATGCCCGCGGTGGCCTTGATCGCCACGCCGATCGCGACGACGACGATGCCCGCCACGTGGTGGCGCTCCAGCACCAGCGCGATGCCCGCGCACATCAGGCCGACCATCAGCATCTCGTTGTGCACACCGCCGATGAGGTGGATGAGCACCAGCGGGTTGAGCACCGCGAGCCACAGCGCCACCGTCGGCTTGCCGCCGAGATGTTTGGTCAGATACGGGACCGCCCACATAATCAGCGCGAGACCGGGCAACATCACGAAGCGCAGCGCGATGGTGCCCGCGACGACGTTGTCGCCGGTGATGGCGGTGATGGCGCGGCCGAGCAGCAGGAACACCGGGCCGTACGGCGCGGTGGTGGTGGTCCAGACGGGGCTCACATTGTCCAGCAGCACACCGGGATTCGCGACGGGACCCACCTGGTAGGGATCGAAACCGTCGCGCAGCAGCGCGCCCTGGGCCAAGTAGGAGTAGGCGTCGCGGCTGAACATCGGCACCGCGAAGAGCAGCGGGAAGATCCAGATGCCGACGATCGCGCGCAGTTCGTTCAGCGTCACCGCCGCGCCCGCCCGGTTGCCGAGCCCGAGTGTGGTGCGGCCCAACCGAACCCACGCGGTGATCATCAGCAGCACGCCGACCCAGATGAGCATGCTCGACAGCGCGTAGCCGTGCCCGAATCGCAGCCAGGACAGGTTCATCGCCTCGAGCAGCGGATCGCGCTGGCGTACGCTGCCCGCGCCGAGACCGCCGAAGGTGATCATCACCGCACCGAAGAAGCCGAGCAGCGCGGCGTGGCCCTCGGGACTGCGCGCGAAATCGGCGTAGGTCTGCATCCGGTCCCGGATGTCGTTCCGGTCGGCGCCGTCGCCGGAGTATCGCGCTGTGCTGGATCCGGTGGCGCTCGAGGTGCCGCGACTCGACGCGCGACGCGCGGTGTCGGTCGGCGTGGCGGCTGCGGCGCTCGTCTCGGGGGGATGCATGTCGTGTCGGTCCCCCCGGCAAGGTCGGCGGTCGCAACCGCGAGTGAATAGGTCGGCGATCAGTTTAATGGTTCGCGCGGAACACTATCCCGCTGGTACGCGCGGTTCACCCCGGAGATCGGCCGCGGCGCCGGTAATGCGGTTTGCCGCCAGTTTCCCGGAGAGCAGCGCCGTCGGCACGCCGACGCCCGGCGTGGTGCCGCAACCGGCGATAACCACATTGTCGCTGAAACGCGGGAAATTCCGCGGTCGGAACGGACCGGTCTGCCGGAAAAGGTGGGCGACGGAGAACGGCGTGCCCGCGATCATCCCCTGCGCCAGCCAGGTCGCCGGGGTATCCAGGTGATCGACGGTGAAGTGTTGGGCGATCCCGCGGTAGCCGCGCGTCTCCAGTACCTCGAGCAGTTCGCGTAGGTAAGGGCCCGCCAACCGGTCCCAGTCGAGCGGGGCGCTCGCCAGGTTGGGGCAGGGCGCGAGCAGCGAGAACGGCTCGTGCCTGCCGTCGGCCCGGTCGATGTAGAGCGTGGGATCGGTCAGCGCGGGGCGGGTCAGCAGCAGCGACGGGTCGCGCATCAGCCGTCCGCGCGCGGTGAGCCTGCCGCCGCGGCGCGGCGCGACGGCGATCTCGTCGAAGGTGGTGTCCCACGCCGCGCCGAAATCGATGGTGTGGTGAGCCTGCACCGGCCAGCTCGCGGCGACGTCGGCCGGAATCGTGCCGTGCGCGACCACAGCGGACGGCGCGGCCCGCAGTCCCCGTCGGCGGCGCACGCCGAAGCGTTCGATCGAGCCGAGATCCGCGGTGAGGACCACCGCGTCGCAGTCGACCGTGCGTCCGTCGGTGGTGCGCACCCGGCGGGCGCGTCGGCCTTCGTACTCGATCCCGGCCACCTCGGTGTTCAGGTGCAGCGTCCCGCCCGCGGCGGTGAACGCCTCGGCCATGGTGGCGGCGATGGCGCGCATCCCGCCTTCGGGGAAGTAGACGCCGAGCGAGGTGTCCATGTGCGGGATCGCGCCGTAGACCGCGAGTGCGTCGGCGGGCGCCATGCCCGCGTAGAGCGCCTGGAAGGTGAACAGCCGAGCCAGTCGGCGGTCGGTGAGTATCCGGCCGACGCGCGGTCCGAGTCTGCCGAACCCGCCGAGCCGCACCAGTTCGAGCAGCGCGGCGCGTTTGCGCGGAGAGCGCACCATGTCCAGCGGCGAGTCGAAGTTGGTGTCCATGAACTCGGTGAACTCGGCGCGGTAGACACGGGCCAGCCAGTCCCGCAGCTGTCGGTAGCGGCGCGCCTCGTCGCGGCCGCAGGTGCGGGCGACCTCCTCGGCCATCGCGTCCGGGTCCGCGAACACCCGGATGGTGGAATCGTCGGCGAAGCGGGCGTGATAGCTCGGCGCGAGCCGGTGGATGCGCAGCGGTGTCGGTCCCGACTCGAGGGTCCGGCCCACCGCGGCCAAGGCGTCGGTGATCAGTTCCGGAAGCGTCAGCACCGTCGCGCCGTTGTCGATCTCGTAATCGGGCCCCCGGTACCTGCCGACCCGGCCGCCGGGATGATCGGCCCGTTCCAGCAGCGTGACCGACCGCCCCGCGCCGGTGAGATACAGCGCGGCGGCAAGCCCGGACAGGCCCGCGCCCACGACGACCACCCGATCGGTCGGTCCCGCAACGGTTTTCATCTGACTTCTCCTCGGCCGCCGGGCACGGCGGTACTGCACACGACACTCTGCCTCGGCCCGCGCCGCGTCCGTTCCAGTGGAACGCGGCCGTTCGCACGCCGCGGCGGGCCGGTGCGGCGTGCGTTTCGCGCACCACGATGATTCCCGTGCCTGCCGGTCGGTAGGTGGATCGCTACGCGGTGCGCGCCGCCGGTCGCCTCGCGACGTCCGGCGTTGAAAGACGGAGATTCAGTCCTCGGCCGACTCGGTGTCCCGCGGCGCCGAGCACGCGCGGGGGACACGGACGCCGCGCCGGGTCGGCAGAGCGGCGCCGAGAATCAGTCGACGTTCGGTCAGCGCGGCGGTGGACTTCCCGCGGCGCTTGGCGGTGCTGCGCGGGGCCGGTCCTGCGCCGACGGCGATCACGCGATCGGCTGGTCCCACAACGGCTTTCATGCGGTCCTCCTGGTTGCGGCCAGTGCCATGCCGCGTAGTTGCTCTTTGGCGGCGGGGGTGGCCGAGCTGGAATCGATGGCGGCTAGGCCGCGGTCGGTGAGGTCGGCGATGCGGTGTTCCACGTCGTCGACGGCGCCGAGCTCGGTGAGCACGGCGCGCAGGCGCGTAACGTCCTCGGCGCCGAGATCGGTGCCGATGCTGGTGCGCAGCAGGTGCGCGGCGGACGGATCGGTGGCGTCGGCGCGGCGCAGCGCCTCGGCGAGCAGCACGGTGCGCTTGCCCTCGCGCAGGTCGTCGCCGGAGGGTTTGCCGGTGACCTCCGGATCGCCGAACACGCCGAGCAGGTCGTCGCGCAGCTGGAAGGCGATCCCGATGTCGGTGCCGAAGGTGCGGTAGGCCGCGATCAGGTCCGGGTCGGCGTCGGCGATGGCGGCGCCCAGGTGCAGCGGGCGCTCCACGGTGTAGGCGGCGGTCTTGTAGCGGTTGATGCGCAACGCGGCATCCACCGACTCGTCGCCGACCGCTTCGCCGTTGATGTCGAGCAGCTGCCCACCGAGCACCTCGGTGCGCATCATCGCCCAGACCGGCGCGAACCGCGCGAGCGCCGCCGGGTCGAGACCGGAGGCGTGCACCAGGTCGTCGGCCCAGGCCAGGGCGAGATCGCCGATCAGGATCGCGACGCTGACGCCGAAGTGCGCGGCGTCGCCCGCCGAGCCGCGCTCGCGGTGGCGCTGCTCGAAATCGACGTGCACCGTGGGGAAACGGCGGCGGGTGCGCGAGGAATCGATGATGTCGTCGTGGATCAGCGCGCACGCCTGCACCAGTTCGAGCGCCGAGCAAGCGGCGAGCACCGCACCAGCTTCCGCGCTGTCCGGGTCGCCGCCCGCGCCGAGCCAGCCGGTCCAGGCGAACGCGGGCCTGGTGCGCTTGCCGCCGCGGAGCACGAACATCTCCAGCGCGTCGGCGGCGTCGACGAAGACCGGGCCGAGCGGCTCGACGATCGGCCGCCGGGTGACGAAGAACGCGGTGAGCCGGTCCTGCACGGCGGCGACGAAGTCGGGCGTGCCGGGACTCGGCGTCCGTGGCGCGTCGGCGACGGGCGTTGCCGGGGTTCTTGTCGGAGTACCGGGTCCGGCGGACAGAGGAACCTCCAGGGTCACGGGTGTGGTCGCGCCGGTCGAGCGCGACTGGTTCGTTGTGTGGGCGAGCGCGCGTCACCGCCGCCCGGTTCGGCGCGATCGCGGCGCACGTCCGGTCCGGCCGCAGCGATAGTGGTGCCGTATCAGAGAATACGCGGCCTTTCGATCCCGTCGTCGACCAACCTCCACGCCGGGAAATCCCGTGCCGACACGGCCGTACGGCCGTCCCACTACACTGAACCGGTGACTTTCGATTCCGTGCGGGGACGTTCGACCCCAGGGCGACCGTCCCCGACGCCACCGATCGTCTCGGGAACACCTTCGGTCGTGCAAAGCTTGCAGGTGCATTCCGGCCGGATGGTGCCGTTCTCCGTCGAGTTCAACCCGCCGCGCGACGCCGCGGGCGAGGCTCGGCTCTGGCGCGCGGTACGCGAGTTCGAGCGCATGCATCCGGCGTTCGTGTCGATGACGTACGGCGCGGGCGGTTCCACCAAGGATCGCACCGTGCGGGTGACCGGTGAGCTCGCGCAGGAGACCACCCTGCTGCCGGTGGCGCACCTGACCGCCGTCGGGCACAGCGTGGCCGAGCTGCGCTCACTGGTCGGCGCGTACGCCGACTCCGGCATCCGCAACATCCTGGTGCTGCGCGGCGACCCGCCCGGCGACCCGCTCGGCGAGTGGCACAAGCACCCGCAGGGCGTGGAGTACGCCGAGGAACTGGTCCGCATCGTGCGCGATCTCGGCGATTTCCACGTCGGCGTCGCCTCGTTCCCGCAGGGGCACCACCGCTCGCCGGACCTGGACTCCGACACCGCCTACCTGGCCGCGAAACTGCGTGCGGGCGCGGAGTATTCGATCACCCAGATGTTCTTCGAGGTCGACCACTACCTGCGTCTGCGGGATCGGGTCGTCGCGATGGACCCGGTCGAGGGCGCCAAGCCGATCATCCCGGAGCTGATGCCGATCACCTCGCTGCGCACCGTGGCTAGGGCCGAGGAGTTGTGCGGTCGCGAGCTGCCCGCCTCGGTGCTGGAGCGGCTGCGCAAGGCGGCGGGCGACGGTCCGGAGGAGGACCGGGCGGCGGTCCGCGAGGTCGGCATCGAGATCGCCACCGAGATGGCGCAGCGGCTGATCGACGAGGGCGCGCCGTGCCTGCACTTCATCACGCTGAATTTCGCCAAGGCGACGAGCGAGGTGCTGACGAACCTCGGCTACGGGGTCACCGCCGCGCCCATGAGCGCCTGAAGAATGCCCCGCCGACCCGGCGGGCATTCACGTATCAAGCCGCCCGCGCCGCCCGTGACCCCCACGCCTCGGCCAGCAGCCGATGGGATTCCAGCCGGTCGGCGTGATCGTGCGTGACGCTGGTCACCAGCAGTTCGTTCGCGCCGGTCACCCGTTGCAGCGCGGCGAGCCGTTCCACCACCGTGCCCGGCGACCCGACGAACTGGGTCGCCAGCCGATCGTCCACCAGCCGCAGCTGGTCCGGGGTGAGCGGACCCGCGGTCTCCGGTGCGAGGAACTCGGTCGCGCCCGTTCCGGCGCGAATGCCGTACACCCAGTGCCCGTAGCCCGCGGCCAGTCGCTCGGCCTTCGCGTCGTCGGCGGCGACGACCACGTCGGCCGAGACCACCACGTACGGCTCGGCCAGGTACTCGGACGGACGGAACGCCGCGCGGTAGGCGGCGACGGCGTCCAGCGCGGTCCCCGGCGCCACGTGATAGGCCGCGGCGAACGGCAGACCGAGACGGCCGGCGAGTTCGGCGCTCTCGCCGCCCGAGCTGCCGAACAGCCACAGCTGCACCTGTGCGTTCTCACCCGGCGTCGCGTGCAACGGGATGCCGTCCGCGCTGGTGTAGGTGCCCGCGAGCAGGGCGCGCACCTCGTCGAGCTGGTCGGCGAAGTCCGGCGCCTGTGCGCCCGGCTGTTGCAACGCGCGCAGCGATGCCAGGTAGCGGGACCGGTCGACGATGCGACCCGGATCGAACGGCGGCGGGATCACCACGCCGTCCCGGATCTCGGTGCGCCCGGTGGCGGTGTCGACCACCGGGCGCCCGCCCTTGAGATGTTCCGGCTCCGAACCGAATTGAGCCCGCCGATGCCCCGAACGCCCGAGCCCGAGGTCCAGACGTCCGGGATACAGGGCGTCGATGGTTCCGAACGCCTCGACGATCGACGCCGAGGTGTGGTGGCCGATCTGCACCGCCGCCGAACCCACCCGAATCCGGGAGGTGTTGGCCGCGACCAGCCCGATCAGGGTGATCGAGCTGGAACTGGCCACCGCGACGAAGTGGTGTTCGGCGAGCCAATACCGGTGGTAGCCCCACTGTTCGGCGCGCTGGGCCAGTTCGACGGTGTTGCGCAGCGCCTGCTGCGCGGTCGAACCGGCGCTGATCGGAGCCAGGTCGAGGATGGCGAGGGGGACCGTCACGCCTGCCCCTTTCCGAGCCGCGGATCCTGCTCGCCCGCCTCGATGGCCACCCGCAGCCGGTTCTGTACGGGCGCCACCGGGCAGGTGGCGAAATCGGTGAAGGCGCAGGGCAGATTGGCCGCCCGGTTGAAGTCGAGCAGCACCGCGCCGTCGGCGTCGGGCGCGGCGATGCTCAGTGACCTGGCCGCGGGGTAGGTGGTGACGCCGCTGGTGGCGTCGGTGAACAGGATGCGCAGTTCGGCGCCGGCCTGGAACGCGACTACGCGCTCGGTGACCGCGCCGAGGGTGAATTCGATGGTGCCCGTGGCGGTGTGGTGATGTTCGAGGCCGTCGACCACGGCCGCGGTGACGACGTCCTGCGGCTCGGCGAACGCCTCGAAGCGGCCGGGCACGATCCAGCGCTGATCCGGCTGGTACGTGGGAATGCCCGCGAACGCGGCCAGCGACGGGGCGGCGGGGTCGTGGACCCGCACCGCGTAGCGCCCGGTGCGCCGGATGACCTCGAGCACGCGCTGTTCGTGGCGCACCTCGAGTCCCGGCGCGCCTTCGGCGGGGGTGAGGATCTGCACGCCGGCGATGCCGGTGCCGTCGAAGACGAGCCGGTCGGCCGGTTGGGCGGTGATGAACACCTTGTTGTCGGTGACCCACCAGGTGCCGGGCAGGCCGGGCAGCCGTTCGGGTTGGTCGGTGAGCCAGTGCAGCGCGGTCAGGCTCAGGAAGCCGAGCCGGTCGCGCAGCCGGTCCTCCCTGGCGTCGTGCCAGGCGGCCCACTCGGAGTCGAAAGTGGTTGCGGTGGTTGCGGTCATGACGCTCTGGCTCCTTCGTGGACGGATGTGCGGTGACGTGGATGACGCAGGCCGAGATGGTCGCGCAGGGTGTCGCCGGTGTACTCGGTGCGGAAGCTGCCGCGCTCTTGTAGCTCCGGGACGACGCGGTCGACGAACTCGTCGAGCCCGCCGGGGGTGAGATGGGGGACGAGGATGAAACCGTCGGCGGCGTCGGTCTGCACGTATTCGTCGATGCGCTCGGCGACCTCGGCGGGGGTGCCGACGAACTGCTGGCGCGCGGTGACCTCGATGATCAGCTCGCGGATGCTGAGCTTCTCGGCCTCGGCCTTGGCGCGCCACGCCTCGGCGACCGCGCGCGGATCCTTCGCGTGACGCACCCGTCCCCTGGTGATGTTCACGTCGCCGGAGGGATCGACGTCGGGCAGCGGTCCGTCCGGGTCATAGCCGGAAAGATCACGGCCCCAGACCTGTTCGAGGAACGCGATGGCGGTTTGCGGACCCACCTGCTGGTAGCGGATGTGCCTGGCCCGGTCCTCGGCCTCGGTGGCGGTGTCGCCGAGCACGAAGGTGGCGGCGGGCAGGATCTTCAGTTCGTCGGGTCCGCGGCCGTATTTGGCCAGGCGGCCCTTCATGTCGGCGTAGAAGGTGCGTCCGGCCTCGAGGGTGCCGTGGCCGGTGAAGATGGCGTCGGCGGTGGCGGCGCCGAATTCGCGGCCGTCGTCGGAATCGCCCGCCTGCAACAGCACCGGATGGCCCTGCGGGCTCGGTGGCAGGACGAAGCGCGCGGCGATGTCGAATTGCGCGCCGCGGTGGCGGGTTTCGGGAATGTTCCTGGCGAACACGCCCGCGTCGCGATCGATGACCAGTGCGTCGGCGGGCCAGCTGTCCCACAGCGCGCGCGCCACCTCGATGGTCTCGGCCGCGCGGCGGTAGCGGTCGGCGTGCTCCAGATATCCACCGCGGCGAAAGTTCTCGCCGGTGAACGCGTCGGAGGAGGTGACGACGTTCCACGCCGCGCGTCCGCCGGACAGGTGATCCAGCGACGCGAACTGCTTGGCCAGCTCGAACGGTTCGTTGTAGGTGGAGTTGATGGTGCCCGCCAGTCCGAGCTTCTCGGTGACACCGGCCAGCGCGTTGAGCACCGCGAAGGTGTCCGGTCTGCCGACCACGTCCAGATCGTGGATGCGCCCGAGGTGTTCGCGCAGCCGCAGACCTTCGGCGAGGAAGAAGAAGTCGAACAGGCCGCGCTCGGCGGTGCGGGCCAAGTGGACGAAGGACTCGAAGTCGATCTGGCTCTTGGACGCCGGATCGCTCCAGACCGTGGTGTTGTTCACCCCGGGGAAGTGCGCGGCCAGATGGACGGTCTTGCGCGGCTCGGCGGAACTCACGACGGTGTTCCTTCCTGAATCGTGGCGTAGCGGCTCGGCGGGCGCGGCAGATCGAGCCGCTCGCGCAGGGTGGTGGCCGGTGCGGGCGGGGCTGTCGGTAGGTGGCGCAGGGTGGCCTGGACCGCGAGCGGACGCAGCACCACGCCGTCGGCGGCGTCCGAATCGGCGACGGCCGCGAGTAGTTCGGTGAGCGAGTCGCCGGTGCCGATGTGACGAAGCACCGAGCCGGTCGCCCTTGTGCCGACGTGCGGCGCTGTGTGCTCGGCACCGCCTTGCGGCGCTGTGTGTTTGGCACCACCTTGCGGCGCTGTGTACTTGGCACCACCTTGCGGCGCGATGGGCTCGGCGCCGCCTCGCGACGAGGCGGGCGCGCCGGACAGCGGCGCGGTGGCCGACGCCGACCAGCGGTCCAGCTCGGCCAGTTCCGCGTACGCGCGCTCGGCGGTATCGGCCAGGTGGATATCGATGTCGATCAGCACCCGCACCGCGTCCGGGTCGCGATCCGCGCCGAGCAAGGCGCTGCGCAGCGCGGCCCGCCTGGCGTGCGCGGCGTCGAGATCCGGTGGGGCGACGCGGATCAGGTCGGCGCGGCGCACCGCGACCTGGATGCTCGGCCCTTCGTCGGCGCGGACCGCGACGATCGGCTGACCCTGCGGCGAGCGCGGCGTGATCGACGGCCCCTTCACCGAGAAGTTGTCGCCCGCGTAACCGATGTAGTGCAGCTTGTCTCTGTCGATGAAGCGCCCGGTCGGCAAGTCGCGGATCTCCGCGTCGTCCTCCCAGGAATCCCACAGCCGGGTGACCACCTCGACGGCTTCGTCCGCCTCGTGCCACAGCGCCGCCGGGTCGCGAGCGCCCTTGCGGCCGAACGCCTTCGCCTGCTCGGCGCCCTCGGACACGGTGACCTCCCAGCCCGCACGGCCGAAGGTGGCGAAATCGAGACTGGCGATCGCCTTGGACAGGTGGAACGGCTCGGTGTGGGTGACCGGGGCCTGCGGCAGTAGACCGATGCGGTGCGTTGCGGCGGCGACCCGTGCCGCGATGGCGACCGCGTCGAGTCTGCCCTGTGCGGTCGCGGCGCCGCCTGGCTGCAACCCGAAAGAATCGGGCAGGAAAACCGCGTCCGCCCCGGCTTTTTCGACGGCGGTGATCGCGTCGACCCAGTACGCGGCGGTGAACAGGTCCTCGGCGCGCGAATCCCGGCGTCGCCACGACGCGGGATGCGCGCCGGTCCCGGCGAGTTCCACCGCGAGAAAGAAATCCGAATCCGGCATCATGCCGTCCTTTCCGTTGCGAAATCCACGCTCCCCGTGCGGACGGCGGGGATCGCGGCGAGCAGTTCCCTGGTGTAGTCGTGGCGCGGATCCGCGAAGAGGCGTGCGGTGCGGCCGTATTCGACGATGCGGCCGCGGCGCAGCACCGCCACGTGATCGCTGATCCGCCGCACCACGGCCAGGTCGTGCGAGATGAACAGGTAACTCAGGTCGAGCTCGGACTGCAGGCGGTCGAGGAGGTCGAGGATCTGCGCCTGCACCGAGGCGTCCAGCGCGGACACCGGTTCGTCGAGCACCAGCAGGTCGGGGTGCAGTGCGAGCGCACGGGCGATGGCCACCCGCTGGCGCTGTCCGCCGGACAATTCGGCGGGGCGACGCTCGGCGAAACGCTCCGGAAGCGCGACCTGACCGAGCAGTTCCCGCACCCGGTCGCGGCGGGCGGCGCGATCGCCGATCCCATACGCGCGCAGCGGTTCCTCGATGATCGCGCCGACGCGCCAGCGCGGATCCAGTGAGGAGTACGGGTTCTGGTACACCACCTGGAACCGGCGCCGCAGCGCCCGCAGCCTGCCGCGGCGGGCCGCGAGCAGATTCTCGCCGTCGAAGACGACGCTGCCATGGTCGGCGTCGGTGAGCCGCAATGCGATCCGCGCGGTTGTCGACTTTCCGGAGCCGGATTCGCCCACCAGGGCCAGGGTTTCGCCGCGGCCGAGCTCGAATCCGATGCCGTCGACCGCCGTGACGGCGTCGCCGGAGCGGGTGTGGAAGCGCTTGCGCACCTCGCGCAGCACGAGCAGCGGTTCCCCCTCGCGCGGCCGTTCCGGTCGCGGCGGACCGGGAGCCAGGCTCGGCGACGAGCTCAGCAGCCGTTTGGTGTAGGGGTGGTGCGGCGCGGCGAGGATCTCCGCCGTCGGCCCGGACTCGACGACTTCGCCGCCCGCGAGCACCACCAGCCGATCGGCGCGTTCCGCGGCCATCGCCAGATCGTGGATGATGAGCAGCACCGCCGTGCCGCGCGCGGCGGTGCGCTCGGCGAGCCGGTCGAGCACCCGGCGCGCCACGGTGGCGTCCAGCGCGCTGGTCGGCTCGTCGGCGATGATCAGCTCCGGTCCGCAAGCCAGGGCGATGGCGATCAGCACCCGCTGGCGTTGCCCGCCGGACAGCTCGTGCGGATATTGATCCGCCCGCGACTCCGGACGATCCAGGCCGACCTCGGTCAGCAGCTCCAGCACACGGACCCGCGCACCCCGACGGGCGACGAGCCGGTGCACGAGCAGCGCCTCCGCCACTTGATCGCCGACGCGCCGAACGGGATTCAGCGAGAGGCCGGGGTCCTGCGGTACGAACCCGATCCGCACCCCGCGCAGCCTTCGCAGCGTCCGTTCCGAGCTCGTGTCGACCTGTTCGCCGTCGAAAGTGATGGTGCCCGAGGTGATCTCGGCGGTCGCTCCGAGCAATCCGATCACCGAATGCGCCAGTGTCGACTTCCCGGAACCGGACTCGCCGACCAGCGCCACCACCTCGCCGCGAGCGATACGCAGCGAGGCGGCCGTCAGCGCCGTGACCGGCCCGCCCGAAGGGCGATAGTCGACCCGGAGCCGATCCACCTGCAACAGGGCGTCTTCGGCGCGACCCTCGTCCTGACGTCGATCGAGAGTTGGGCTGCCCTCGTCCTGACGTCGATCGGGACGCGCTGTGTCGTTGTCGGTGCTCGATCGGGTCGAGGCGCCCGTCGGTGGCCCGGTCGTCTCGGGGCGGGCTGATCGCGTAGCGCGACTCGTGTCCGTGGCCGCCCGGCTCTCGGCTTCGCGGTCACCGGGCGGTGACTCCACATTCGGCCATTCGCTTTTGACATCACCTAGCGGGACTGATCGAGTTTCCGAGCGCGCTGCCTGTTCGTCCGAAACGGGCTGTGCCGAGGGCGATTCGCGCTCTTCGGTCGGAGCTCGGCTGTCCAGTCGGACGTCGGTCAGCGCATCAGCGGCGGTCTGCGCACCGGTATCGGGTGTCGCGGCGACGTCGTGTTCGGCGGGTTGCCGGTCGGCGCGGGCGGTGGTCGGATCGCTCACGGCTGATCGGTCCTTCCTGCGGCGCGGCCGAGGCGCTGGGCGGCCAGCACGACGGCGATGATCACCAGCCCGGGCAGGGTGGTGAGCCACCAGGCGGTGGCGAGGTAGTTGCGGCCCTCGGAGATGAGCGAGCCCCACTCCGGCGTGGGCGGTTCGGCGCCGTAGCCGAGGAAGCTGAGCGCCGAGACCGAGAGCACCGCCATGCCGAACTCGACCGCGGCGAGCGCCAGCACGGGCTGGTACGAGTTCGGCAGGATGTGCCGGGCGAGCACCGTGTACCAGCGCACCCCGGAGGCGTGCGCCGCCTCGACGTACACCGCGCGCCGCACCCGCAGCACTTCCGAGCGCATCACCCGCGCGAAGTTGGCGATCAACGAAACACCCACGGCGATAGCCACATTGCGCGTTCCGAAGCCGAGCGCGGTGACCAGCGCCAGGGAAAGCAGTAGCGACGGAATGGAGAGCAGTACGTCCACCACGCGCATGGCGACCGCGTCGACCACCCCGCCGGTCGCACCGGCCAGCAGACCGAGCAGCGAGCCGACCACCACGGCCAGCGCGACGGCGGACAGCGTGGCGGTGAGCGACAGCCCCGCGCCGTGCACCATCCGCGTGTACAGATCGCGCCCGAGGTTGTCGGTGCCGAACCAATGCTGCGCGCTGGGAGCCTGGAACTTCTCGGCGGGTACCCCGATGAGCGGGTCACCACTGGCGAACAGCGACGGCGCCAGCGCCCACCCGAGCACCAGCAGCGCCACCGCCGCCGACAGAATCAGCGCGGCGTTGCGCCGGAGGTCGTCCGGGCTCGGCAGGCGGAGTCCGGGCAGTGCGATGCGGCGAGTCTTGTCCAAGTCGAGCACGTCAGGCACGGACGAGCACCTCCTCCGCGATGTCCTCCGCGTCCGTCGCGCCGTCGTCCGCCGACCGTGCGCCACGCGCCGCGATCCGCGGGTCCAGCAGCGGATACAGCAGATCCACCGCCAGATTCACCGCGACGAACACCAGCGAGGTCAGCAGCACGATGCCCTGCACCACCGGAATGTCCTGGGCCAGCACGGATATCTGGGTCAGCCTGCCGACGCCCGTGCGGGCGAACACCGTCTCCACCACGACCGAACCGGCGAGCAGATTGCCGACCAGTACACCGGCGATGGTGAACGCGGGCACGCTGGCGGGCCGGGCCACGTGCTTGCGCTGCACCCACCAGCGCGACGCGCCCTTGGCCAGCGCGACTTCCGTGAACGGCTGCCGCCAGGTCGACTCCAATCCGGCCGCGAGCACCTGCGCGATCACCGCGCCGATCGGTAGGGCCAGCGTCAGCGCGGGCAGCACCGTGCCGCGCAGCCCCTCCCCGCCGAACGCGGGCGCCAGCCGCCAGTGGAACGAGAACAGTTGCAGCAGGATGAGTCCCGTCCAGAACGTCGGCACCGCGACACCGAGCGGCGGTAGCGCGGCGAGCAGGTCGCGCAGCCACGGCTTGCGCGTGTAGGTGGCGGCGAAGGCCAGCGTCACACCGCCCACGGTCGCGAAAAGCAAGGCGAGCGCGGCCAATCCGAGTGTCGAGGGCACGGCTTCGCCGATCGCCTCGGTGACCGGACGGCCGGTCGAGATGGACAGCCCGAGATCGCCCTGGATCGCGTTCCCCAGCGCGGTCGAGTACTGGTCCCACAGTGGACGATCCAGACCGTAGCGGGCCTGCATCTCGGCTATCGCGGCCTTGTCCACCGTCGCGCCCCCGCCGCCGTCGGCCGCGATGGAGACCGGATCGGCGGGCAGCAGGTAGAGCACCACGAACGAGATGCTGAACGCGGCCCACAGCACCCACATCGCCTGCAGGACGCGCAGCGCCAGATAACGGACCATCTCAGTGCCCGCTCAGCCAGGTGTCGAAGAACTGCAGCCGCGCCGACGCCTCGAACTTCAGGTCCCTGGTGTTCGCGGCGGCGCCGATGGCCTGGGAGAGTTCGATGGTCGGGATCCACAGCCCGGCGTCGAGCACCTGCTGCTGGGCGGTGCGGACGAACGCGGTGCGGGCGGTGGAATCGGCCGCGCTGAGCTGCCCCTCGAGGGCGTCGTCCAACGCCGGAATACGGTCGCGGGCATTGAGATTGCGGCCGTCGACACCGAACACCGCGCGCAGGATGTCACCGTCGGCGCGGGTGGTGTTGTAGTAGGTGATGTCGAAGTCTTTGGCGTTCT
The DNA here is from genome assembly GCF_040654315.1 of Nocardia sp. NPDC050713. Taxonomy (NCBI): domain Bacteria; kingdom Bacillati; phylum Actinomycetota; class Actinomycetes; order Mycobacteriales; family Nocardiaceae; genus Nocardia; species Nocardia sp. NPDC050713. Next base: position 186,998 of record NZ_JBFAHS010000014.1, read on the forward strand.
GCCGCGCGGTGTAGTCCGGCGTGGACACCAGGTCCAGCTTCAACTCGACGCCCACCTGTCGCAGCTGCTGCTGCGTCAGCTCCAGAATGGCCTGGTTTCCGGCGAAGGCCTGGCTGAACAGCACCGAGAACGACAGGCGCTCACCGTTCTTCGCGCGGATACCGTCGGCGCCCGGCGCCCAGCCCGCCTGGTCGAGAACGCCCTTGGCCTTGGCCGGGTCGTAGGCCAGCCGGGCCGAGAAGTCCTGGTAGCCGGGTGTGGTGCTGGACAGCGGACCCGAAGCCGGATTGAACTGGGGACCGAGCACGGTGTCCACCAGCTGCTTTCGGTCGATGGCGGGCAGCAGTGCCTGGCGCACCGCCGGGTCGCGCAACGGACCGCGGGTCACGTTGGCCTGGAAACCGAACGGCACACCGGGGTTGACCGTGGTGAGCAGTCGCGCGCCCGCGGCTTCCAGCTGCGGCAGGTCCTGCGGCAGTGCGTCGCTGATCGCGTCGAGCTGACCGGAGACGAGACTGCCGGTGCGCACGCCGGATTCGGGCACCACCGTGAACTCGATCCCGTCCAGGTAGGCCTCGCCCTGGTGCGCGAACACCGCCGAGCCCCAGCGGTATCCGGCGCGTTTGGCCAGCTTCGCCGACTGATCCTGTCGCCAGGCCGCGTAGGTGAACGGCCCGGTGCCGATGTTGTCACCGAGGCAGCGCTGCTCGGCGGGCTCGGCTGTCGTCGCGTCGGCGAGAATGCCCAGCTGCGTGGTCGAGGAGGCTTGCAGGAACTGGGCATTGGGCTTGCTGAATTCCACGCGCGCCGTCAGCCGGTCCACGGCGGTAGTGCCCACGTAGTTGGTGAGATAGCTGGCGCCGAGCGGAGCCTTCACCCCGCCGAGCCGCTGCACCGAATCGAAGGTGTTGCGCACCGACTCCGCGGTGAGCGGGGTGCCGTCACTGAAGGTGACGCCGTCGGCGAGGTGGAAGGTGAACACCTTGGCGTCCGGACTGATCTCCCAGCTGCGCGCCAGCCACGGCCTGATCTCGCCGGTCCGCGGATCCTGGTCGGTGAGCGAATCGACGATCTGGCGTGTCACATAGAGGGTTTGGTTGGTTCCGGCCTGTGCCGGATCCGAGCAGGTCGGCGCCTGGGACAGGCCGTAGCGCAGCGTGCCGCCGGGGCGCGGCGGGCCCGCGTCGTCCCCCGGCGCGCTCGAATCGCTGCCGCAGGCGGCCAGGGCGCTCGTCGCGGCGAGCGCGCCGACCAGCGCGAGAATTCGATGGCGGGTTCGGATCACGATGTCGCTCCAATGAGTTCGGTGCTCGAGGCCAACGGCCTGCTGGGGATGCGGCGGCGCAGTTCCGGCGCCACCTCGGTTTGGAAGAGTTCGAGGCTTTCGCGGTGTTCGGCCACGCCGCGTCCGTCGCGCTCGGCGGACAGGTGGATGACCTCGTGGCCGAACCGCTCGTGCTGGCGGCCGATCTTGTCCACGATTTGTTCCGGGCTGCCGATCAACGCCGAACTGCGCGCGACGAAGTCGTCGAGTGTCTCGAAGACGATGGGCAGACCGAGCTTCCGGCTCGACGCCAGCCGCGCTTCGAAGATCGGCCGGTAGGCGGCCAGCGCCTGCTGCGAGGTCCGTGCCACGTGGAAGCCCGCTGTACCGGCCCCGACCAGCGCCTCGGCCGGATCGTGGCCATAGTGCTCCCACCGCTCCCGGTAGTGGCGCACAAGCTCGGCGTAGGGCTCGATCGGGTTGGTGACGTTGGCCGAGAACAGCGGATCACCGTGGCGCGCGGCGAGTTCCACCGAATCGCGGCTGGTAGCGCTGCCGTGCCAGATCCGGATCCGGGGCTGGAACGGGCGCGGCAGTGCCCTGGCCCGCTCCAGCGGCGGACGGAACCGCCCCGACCAGGTGACGCTGTCGCTGGCGAATCCTCGTGCCGCTCACCGACGGCGAAACCGTCGTAGCCGAGATCCTCGGCGAGCCTGGCCTGTTCGACTACCGAACGCAACCGTTGCCTGGTGTCGGGCAGCACCCCGGTCCGCGGCTCGGGCACCCGCGTCACCAGCGTGAACAACAGGAATTTCATGCCGTCTCCTCCCATTCGCCGAGGTCGAGGAACTTCTCGAGGGGGTGCGGGCCGACCTCTTCCGCGGGCAGCGCGGGGTCGTAGAGCGCGGTGTACCCGGCCGCCAGGTACAGCCCGACCGCCTCGGGCTGGCGCGGTCCGGTCGTCAGGTAGACGCGCCGGTACCCGCGGACGGCGATCTCGGTCTCCAATCGCTCCAGAACGAATCGGCCGAGACCGCGCCTGCGGTGCTCGCGTGCGGTCCAGATCCGTTTCAGCTCGGCGGTTGTCGCGTCGAACTGCTGAAAAGCGCCGCCCGCCACCGGCTCTCCGTCCTGGATGACCACGAGCAGCCCGCCCCCGGGCGGGGAGAAGCGCGCGGCCGGATATCCGCGCAGGTCGGAGTGCACCTCGCCGGGAGTGCGGCCGTAGCGGCTGCTGTACTCGAGCGCCAGCTCGGCCAGCAGCGGCGCGGCCAGCGGGTCGTCCTGGGCGACCCAGTGCGCCCGGCGGATCGTCGAAATTCCCCGTGTCACCGGATCACCGCTGCTTCGGTAGACCGGGCGGGTTGATCCGCGATTCGGTGACTGCCTCGGTCCGCAGTCCCCAGCGATCGATGACCCGCTGGTAGAGACCGGACTCGATGGCATGCCGCAGCGCCTTCTGGACGGCGCCGATCAGGCCGTTGTTCTTCTTCGTCAGCACGCCGATCTCGCCTTGCAGCGCCTCGCCCGCGCCGGAGAACGTAGCCACGATCTTGGTCTGGTTCGCCGTGCTCACGTGATAGATCGCGGTCGGATTCGGGCCGAGGTAGCCGTCGAGCCGCTGTGAGGCGAGCGCGAGATAGTAATCGCTGGTCTTGTCGTAGTAGGCGATCTCGATGGCGGGCAGCCCCTCGGCGCGGTTCTGCTCGTTCCATTTCACCAGCAGCTGTTCCTGGTTGGTTCCGGTGCCGACGCCGATCCGCCTGCCCGCCAGGCTCTTCCGGTCCTGGTACTGGAGATCGCTCTTGGCGGGCACCTCCAGCGCGACGTTGTCGTGGCGGTAGGTGGCGAAGTCGTACTTCTCCTTGCGCTCCTCGGTGACGGTCACGTTCGAGATGAAGGCGTCCACCTCACCGGAGTCGACGCGCACGAAGTTCTGCGACCAATCCGCCACACGCGCGACCAATCGCAGTCCGAGGATGTCGGCGACCAGCGAAGCGAAGTCGACCTCGGAGCCGACCACCGTCTTGTCGTCGGTGGCGTAGAAGCGCAGTGGCGGCGCCGTGCCCGACGCGCCGGTCACCACCAGGGTCCCTCGGTCGCGGATGGCCTGCGGGACCTCGGCGGCGATGGCGTCGACCTTGTCCGCGCGCACGCGGCCGGACTGCTCGGGGGACAGATCGAAGGCGACCGTGCCGTCGGAGGAGACCTGGCGGTCTTCGTCCGGGTCGGTGCCGCACGCGGTGACCAGCAGCGCGGCCGCGGCGAGCGCGGCGACCATGGCGGGGAACTTCATCGGAAACCTGTTCGTGGAGGGGAGGGCTGGGGCGCTGGATGGGACCGGCGTCGCGGCGCTCATCGGACTCGGGACAGAAAGGCGCGGGTGCGCGGATGGCTCGGGTTGTCCAAAACCTCGGCGGGCGTGCCCTGTTCGATGATCACGCCCGCGTCGAGGAAGACCACCGTGTCGGCGACCTCGCGGGCGAAACCGATTTCGTGCGTGACGATCACCAGCGCGGTGCCGTCCTCGGCCAGATCGCGGATCACGTCCAGCACCTCGCCGACCAGCTCGGGATCCAGCGCCGAGGTCGGCTCGTCGAAGAGGATCACCCGCGGCCGCACGGCCAGCGCCCTGGCGATCGCCACCCGCTGCTGCTGTCCGCCGGACAGCCTGCGCGGATAGGCGTCGGCGAGTTCGCCGATGCCGACACGCTCCAGCAGCGCCTTCGCCTCGCGCTCGACCTCGCCGCGGTCCCTGCGCTGGGCCGTGAGCGGCGCGAGGGTGACGTTGTCCAGCACCGTCAGATGCGGGAAGAGGTTGAACTGCTGGAAGACGAAACCGATGCGGGAGCGCTGTTTACGGACCTCGCGATCCGGCAGCGGATACAAGACGTCGCGCCGAAGCCGGTAGCCGATCAGCTCGCCATCGATGTGCACGGTGCCCGCGTCGACCGGCTCCAGGTGGTTGAGCACCCGCAGCAGTGTCGACTTGCCGGAGCCGGACGGGCCGATCACCGCGACCACCTCGCCCGCGCGCACCGTCAGATCGATGCCGTGCAGGATCTCGGTGCGACCGAAGGACTTCCGCACGCCGGTGAGCCGCACGGCGGGCGTCTCGAGCGCGGTCATCGGGTGGCTCCCCGCGGCGCGGCGGAACCCAGCTCGGCGATCTCGCGGACCCTGCGGCGCAGCCTCTGCAGCGGGGTCGGCGGCGGGGTGCGCTGGGCGCCCTTGGCGTAATGGCGCTCGATGTAGTACTGCGCCACCGTGAGAATCGTGGTCAGCACGATGTACCAGACCGTCGCCACCATGAGCAGCGGCACCACCCGGCCGTTGCGGCCGTAGATCACCTGCACCTGGTAGAAGAGCTCCGCGATCGCCATCACCGAGACGATCGAGGTGCCCTTGAACAGGCTGATCACCTCGTTGGTCGCGTTCGGCAGGATCGAGCGCATCGCCTGCGGCACGACGATCGTGCGGAACTGCCGCCAGCGCGGAATCCCCAGCGACGCCGCCGCTTCCAGCTGACCGGGATCGACCGAGATGAGCCCGGCGCGGATGATCTCGGCCGAATAAGCGGCTTGGTGCAGCGCTAGACCGATCACGGCGGCGGTGAATCCGGTGATCACACCGTTGACTTCGAAAGTGAGGAACGCGGGTCCGAACGGAATCCCCAGCGAGAGAGTCTGATACAGGTAGGCGATGTTGAACCAGAACAGCAGCTGCACGATCATCGGAATCGAGCGGAACGCCCAGATGTAGACCCACGCGATCACCCGCAGCACCGGATTGTTCGACAGCCGCGCTACGGCGAGCAGGGTGCCGATGAGGAAACCGAGCGCGGTGCCCCACAGCGTCAGCTCCAGAGTCACCCGCAGCGCTGTCAGCACCGACCGTGCGGTGAAGTACTTCGCGAACGTCGGCCAATCCCAGCCGGGATTGGTGGCCAGGCCGTGCGCGAATTGGGCGAGCAGCACCAAAGCGGCGGCGCTGATCACCCAGCGCCACGGGTGGTACGTGCGCGCGATTCTGGGGGTGGGTCGAGTGCCGGTTGCCGTGATAGTTGCATTCGGCTGTCCGGCGGCATCCGGGTAACCCGCAGCAGGACGGAGTTGGGTTGTGACAGACGGGGTTTCGCTGACCGTCGAGCCAGGTCGGTCGGCGGTTTCGCCGAGCCGATCCGGGGGTGCGGCGGGTTGGTTCGCCGCTGTGCCAGGTTCGGCTACGCCCGAGCCGAGCTGGTCGGTGGCAGCACCGGGTCGGTTCGCGGCTGAGCCGAGTCGGTCGCCGGTGGCGGCGGGTCCGCTCACGTCTGAGCTGGGTTGGTTTGCTGTGACGGACCGGTTGGCGGAGCCGGGGGGATCGGCGTCTTCCGCCGCCGCCGCATCGGATGCGAGGGACGCACTCATTTCGGGCCCTTCGGGAGATTCGAACGCGACCGCGCAACGCGCTGGTCACCGCACCCGGCCAGCGACGGGTGCACGGTCTGGCGCTGGATCAGCGCGGACAGCTGGCTGGGGTTCGGCGGCAGGGCTCGGTGTGGCGTCGGGTCCGGCGGGCGGCGTTGCGTGGGCGAATCATTCGGTCCTCCATCGTTCCTGGCGGAAGCACCCGCACCCGGTTGTCCGGGGGGGTTGCTGCGACGTCGGCGAGCCAGGTCTCTCGGTCGCTCTGGATGGTGTTGCGGACCCCGGTCCGCTCCGGGCGCAGCAGGGGTCGAGCCGAATCATCATGCGGAGCAGGGCATGCGCCGGACAAGGTTAGAAATCAGGGTGAGCGCAGCCCTGGTTCCGGACGGAACGACCGGTGATCATTGCGCGGGTCGGCCGGTCGGCTGCCCGAAAACGCTCTGAGATGCGGGTGCAAGCCGACGCGCCGAAAACTTGCCGATTGCCGAAACGGCTGCTGAGCGAGTTTGCCGGAGTACCGTGTCCTCACCGTGCCGACGATGAGGAGCACCGCTGTGACCCTGTTGCGCCGCTTCACCACTCTCACCGCCGCCGCGACCGGTTCGGTCGCGCTGGCGTTCGGCGTCTGCGCCCCCGCCGTGGCGGCGCCCGCCCCCGCACCCGCCGCACCCTCGGCCGCCACCGAACTGGTGGGCAAACAGCAGGCCGCCGCACCGGGCGACCTGCTCGGCGCCTACCAGTCCACCGTGGAGGCGCTGCGCGGATTCGGGATGGACCCGTTCCTGTACCCGACCGCCGCGGCGTTCTGCGGCAACGGCAGCACCTTCGGTCTGGTGCCCGCCGTCGCGGGCGCGATGCCGGGACCGTGGCCCAAGACCACGGTGTCCATTCCCGGTCTGGATCTGACGGCCGTGAAGTCCGGCCAGACCATGTTCACCTTCGTGCCCTACGGCGTGAACCAGGACAGCCGCAATACCGCGGGGATGCAAGTGGCCTGGCTGAATATCAGCAACGGCCGCAGCGGCATCACCAAAATGGGCCCGCTCGCCGACATCTTCCGCGCGATGATCCCCGCCGAGGTGCCCGCCGACCTGCGCCCGCACGCCGAACGCGCCGTCCAGGAGTTCTTCTTCGCGGCACTCCCCGTCGGCGGCATCCGCGCCGTCCCCGTCGACACCGGCAAGGGCACCGTGCTCGCCGCCGTCTTCGGCACCGTCGACAACGGCAACCAGTCCTGCTTCTTCCTCCCGACCGTCGGTATCACCTCGGTCCCGTAAGGCTCCGGCCTCCGACGACTCCGGCTCGGTCCTGTGACCGAGCCGGAGTCGTCTTCTGCGCCAGCAGGATGTTCCCCGCCACGTCTCGGGTGCAGGGGCGCTGGAAATCGGCGGTAGTGCTCAACGATCCTCGGGTTCGAGGGGTCGATGGGGCGCGCCTGCTCAGGTGATCTCGGGCAGCGCGCGGCCCTTCCAGCGCAGTGCCCCACGGCTTTTCGCGCGGTGGGAGCGGAGGACCAGGCGCTGATAGGCGGCGACCGATACGGGATGGGCCAGGCCCGCGAGCACGTCGGCGCGGCGGAGGGCGCCGCCGGATTCGAGGGATCGGGCGAGGAGTCGACCGGTGACCGCGGCGGCGTAGCCGAGCGCGCCGGTGCGGCGGGTCGGTCCGCTGCCGAACAGGGCGGCGAGCGGGGGAAGCCAATAACCGAGTGCGAGGGCGGTTCCCACGGCGGCGGCCGCCGCGGGTGAGCCGCCGTAGGCGGACCAGAGCCAGCGCGTGTACCCGGCCTCGATCTCCGCCGCGCCGCGGTACATGCGGGTGCGGGCGAGGTGCCCGGCGGCGACGAGATGGGTGGTGTGGCCGGCGCGGCGGAGGGCGCGGGCGATGTCGAGGTCCTCGACGGGGCTGTGCGCCACCGAGGCGTGCCCGCCGATGGCGCGGTAGGCGGCGGTGTCGAAGGCGAGGAACTGGCCACAGGCGACCGCCGTCGAGGGACGGTGGCCGCGGTTGCCGAGCACGATGGGCAGCGTCGACGCCCAGGACCAGCAGAGCAGCGGCTGCACCAGCGCCTCGGCGATGGACTCGGCTCGCTGCGTCGGCCACGGCGAGACCAAAGCCGCGCCCCGGTCGCGAACCGCGCGTGCCGCCGCGGCGATGGCTCGCGGGGCCAGCCGCACATCGGCGTCCAGGAAAACCAGGATCGGCGTGTCGACGGATTCGGAAAGGCGGGCGCACGCGGCGGCTTTGCCGGTCCATCCTGCGGGCGGTTCGGCCTCCGAACGGATGACCTCGAAGCGGGGATCACCCGCGATCGCCTCCCGCGCGGCCGCCGCGGTGCTGTCGGTGGAACCGTCGTCGAGGATCAGCACCCGAAGGCCGGGCACGCCGGTCTGCGCGCGCAGGTCGGCGATCAACGCGGGGAGCCGCTCCGCTTCGTCACGAGCCGGTACGCACACGGTAACCGCCTCGGCCACTTCGGCATTCGCATCCAATCGCGGCGTCGAGAGCCGATTGATCAGCGCGGTACCGCAACCCGCGAGTGCGATGGCCGTGCCGATCCGCACCAGCGCGATCAGCGGAACTGCTTGACCGTCCGCCACCAACGCCGCCAGGAGAACTGGTGCTCGGGAACTTCCGGCGCTGCGGGGTTGCGGTCCATGTACGCCATGGCCGCGACGATGGCGGCGACCGCGAGGGTGATGCCGCCGACGATGCCCGCCCAACCCGCGAACGAGCGCGTGTTCGGGTCGGCGTAGTGGACCTCGGCGAGCACCCTGGACACCTCGCCGGGCGGCAGCTTCCAGGAGACGGTGGAATCGCCCTCGCGGTTACCGTTGGTCTTGGCTACCCGGGCCGGGAACGCGATGGTGAACTGCACGTCGGAGCCGTGCGGCGGCACCGACTTCAGGTCGACCCGCCCCTCCAGGCTGACCAGATCGCCGGTGCGCTTGAAGTTCAGCTGGAACATGCCCTGCGTCTGATCGGACAGCATGCCGAGCTGCTGCACCTCACCGAAGGACAGGTCCTCGAAGAACACCTTGCTGCCCAGGTAACCGTCCTGGTTGTAGGGCTCGACCCGCACCTTCGCCGCCAGGGTTTCGGGCGCCTTCAGCTGCGGACCCTTGTCCTCGGGACTCGCGGGCACCACCGCGGCGATGATCCGCCCGGACACCCGGTCGTTGGACGACACACCCATCGACACCTGCACCCGCAGGCACCCCGCCAGCATCGGAGCCAACAGCACGGCGAGCAGCACGCCCGCGGCTACCCGCACCCTGGTACGGGGTGCGCGCGGCGACGGTCGGACCGGAACTTCGGGCATCGTGGCGGCGGGACTCGGTTGCACGGCTCACATCGTGCCAGGCCCGACGTCCGAATCGCCACGCGGCGGGCGCGACACGACGACACACCCCGTCCCGCCTCGCCTGTGCCGGGCCGAATGGATCAGGAGCGGCACGCCGAGCGGCGCCATGCCGAGGGCGCCGTACCAGGCCGAGTAGGGAAGATCGAGGAAGACGGCGTGGGCGAGAATGGAGCCGAGCCAGGTCCAGAGGAAGATCGCGACGGGCACGGTCAGCGAGGCGCCGGAGCGGGGTCGGGTGGGGGCGGGCGCGGCGCGGTCCCAGACTTCGAGCAGCAGCGCCATCAGCAGGCCGACGCAGAACCAGCCGAGGTAGTTGGTGAGCGGGATATGGGCCAGGCCCGGCAGCCCGGAATCGGTATCGCACCAGGTCCATTGACCGTCGGCCACCATCTGCGGATCGAGGAACAGGTCCCACCCCACCGCCCCGACCGTGGTGAGGACGACCCGGCCCACGGTCCCGCGGCTGACGATCCCGGCCACGATCCACACTGGATACATCCCGCCGGTCCAGGCCAGCGGCACCAGCAGCGGCACGCCCGCCAGCGACGGCCCGATCCGGTCCTGCGCGTACTCGTAACAGCCGAAGGGGATTCCGGTCGCCACGCCGAGCATCTCGGCGAGCAGGCCGAGCCCCGAGACGATCACCACAAACCCCAGCGCGTACCGAGTTCCGCGCGTCGCGGCGGCATGCGTGAGGGCCGTGCCCGCGGACAACAGCACGATCACCACGGTGATCCGATCCCGCGCCGCGCCCTCGGTGAGCGGATAGCCGATCTGCGCGAGCACGAGCGAGGCCGCGAGCAGCACCGGCACGGGGTGCCGCACCGGCCGAATCATCGACCGAGCCTGTCGCACGCTCTCGTGTTCCGGCGTCCGCATCATCGGGTCCGTCATCGCTTGCGTGCGAAGGGGAACCGCCTGCGCCGAGCGTCGCGCAGGGCGAGCCGCGCCGCCGTCCGTCCGCTGGCGCCCGAGACGCCGCCGCCGGGATGGGTGGACGCCCCAGTCAGATACAGTCCGGGCGCATCGGGCACCCGCTGACCCGAGAGTTCCGGCAGCGGCCGCCACAGCATCATCTGGTCCAGCGACATCTCCACGTGCATCACATTGCCGCCGCGCAGCCCCATCTCCCGTTCCAGGTCGACCGGCGTCTGCACGAACCGCTCGCGCACGCTCGAGGCGAAACCCGGTGCGTACGAGTCGACCTCGGCGATGATCCGATCGCCCTCGCGATCGGCGTGCGCGGCCCAGTCGCTGCCGTCGGCCAGCCGATAGGGATGCCACTGCGCCCACAGCGAGAGCTGGTGTTCGCCCGGCGGCGCGATGCTCGGATCGAGCGCGCTGAAACTCATCGCCAGCACCACCGGCCGCGGCGGCAGATCGCCCGCCAGCGCCGCGCCGTGCGCGCGCCGCAGCTGCGCGCGGTCGGAGACGAGGAATTGCAGGCCGCGCGCGGATGCAGCCGGGGAGGCACCGGGATAACCCGGCAGCGCGTTCGTCGCGACCCGCACCACCATGCCGATGCCGGGCCCGACCCGGATGCGGCGCTGCCAGTCGTCCAGCGTCGCCTCGTCGAATCCGCCCGCGCGCAGCAGGTCCAGCGTGGTGAGGACGTGCGCGCCCGCGATCACCGCGTCGGCGCGCAGGTTCCGCCCGGACGCGGTGCGCACCACCCAGCCCGCGCCCGCGCGCCCGATCGAGGTGACGGCGTCACCCGCCGTCACCGTCGCACCGTCGGCGCGCAGCCGCGCGACCAGCGCCGCGCTCAACGCGCCACTGCCGCCGACCGCCCGCCCCGGCGGCAGCGTGTGCATCAGCGCCGCGAAGCCGACCATCGGCGCCGTGCCCGGTTCCGACATCGGCGGACCGGACTGCGCACCGAACCAGGCCAGCGACGCCTTGAGCCGTTCGTCGCGAAACAAGCTGTCCAGCAACGCGTCACCGGACTGCAGGAACTCCCTGGACAGCGCGCTGCCCCCGGCCTCGGCGTCCAGCCCCCAGAACGAGCGCAGCAGATGACCGGGCCCCGGCGCGCCGCCGAACGCGCGCATCACCCGCGCGCTGCGCGGACCCCACACCGCGACGAACCGCCGATACGCCTCGGCGTCGGCCGTCCCGCACGCCGCCGCGATGGACGCGCAGGTCGCGTCGACGTCGCGGTGGAAGACGAGCGGCGGCCGCCCCTCGGCATCGGCGGGCGTGAAACCCCACGGATCGCAATCGATATAGCGCAGTCCGAAGCGCTCCAGCTCGAGCTCCTCGACGATCCCGGTGTGCCGGATCATGATGTGCGCCGAGGAGCCGCGGTCCACCAGGTGTCCCGGGAAACGCTCGACCGTCGACACCGCGCCGCCGAGCACCTCGTCGCGCTCCAGCACCTCGACCCGATGACCCTCGCGCGCCAGATAACAGGCCGCCACCAGGGCGTTGTGGCCGGAACCGACGACCACCACGTTCACAGCGGCAGCCGCCTGCCGAGAATCGCGAAGGGCCGGTTGTCGCCCGCGAAGACGAAATGCCGGATGACGTCGGCGAATCCCTCCCTGCGGTAGAGCCGCCACGCGCGGTTCTCCTCGCCCGCCACCTCCGGCGTGGACAGCAGCACCGCGCTCTCGGTCCGGTCCTGGAGCAGCCTGCGCAGCAGAGTGGCGCCGATGCCGCGGCCCTGCGCGCTCGGGTGCACGTGCAACTCGGTCAGCTCGAAATAGTCCGAAAGCAATTCGCGCGCCGAGTGTTCCGGCCAGCCCGAGCGGCGCATCCCGCTGTGCACCTGCTGGTGCCACCACTGGTGCGGCGCGCCGCGGTAGCCGTAGGCGATGGCGACGATGGGCGAGGTGCGCAGGTCGACGCGGCCGTCCTCGTCGGGAAGCAGCGCGGCGACCGCCTGCCAGCCCGCGCGGGTGGTGTGCTCGGTCCACATCGGCGCGCGATGGTTCTCGGTGCCGCGCGGATAGTCCATCGCGGCGACATAGACCGCTAGCGCGTCGTGCAGCCGGTAGCGCAGATCCGCGACCGAGAGGTCGACGACGACGGGTGCGGGTGAGTGATGTGGCTTGACGGCTGTCATGGCTCTCGTCGGACCGCGCGGACGCGGAAAGTTGTCGGTGGGCGTCACTATATTCAAGCTCAATTCAAACGTTCGAATACCTGTTCGGTCCGCGCGGTGCACGGGGACCAGAGGTGTACGAGTGCGGAGGGACGAGCCGATGAGTCGGATCGAGCAGCCGGGCCAGCCCGGCAAGGCGGGGAAACTGCTGAAGAAGGCCGACGGACTGCTGTTGCAGGCGGCGGGGGAGACCGATCCGCGGGAGCGCTTCCGTACCGCGTACCTCGCCGCGCTGCGTGGCGCGGGCGCGGTGCTCGCGTTCACCGGCGCCGACGCCGCGCCGCGGGCCCGCTCGCGCAACGCTTGGGTGCTGTTGCAGCGCGCCGCGCCCGAGTTCGTCATGTGGGCCGATTACTTCAGCGCGCGCTCGGAACTGCGCGCCGCGCTGGAGGCCGGACTGGACCGCGAAGTGGACGAGCGGCAGGCCGACGAGTTCTCTTCGCGGGTGGGGGCATTCCTGCACGACGTGGAAGATCTGCTGAAGTCGGCCGCCCGGTTGCGGCCCGCGCCGGGATGGGGCGGAGGCATGACCGCTTAGTTATCACCGAGAAGGTGGTACGGCCCTGATCGAACTCGTATCATTGGTGACAGATAGCCGCCAAGGTCGGCTATCTGTCGCCTACCCGGAGGCGACAAGCCACGTCCTAGTGCCGGGGGAGGTACCGTGCCACTCTCCGAGCACGAGCAGCGCATGCTCGAACAGATCGAGAGCGCGCTCTATGCTGAGGATCCGAAGTTCGCCTCGTCCGTCCGCGGCGGACGCCTTCGCTCGACCTCGAGTCGTCGCAGACTCCAGGCCGCGGCCTTGTTCGTCCTCGGTCTGTTTCTACTGGTCGCCGGTATCGCCGCTCCGGTGAAGCCCGGTGGCTTTCCGATCATCAGCCTGATCGGATTCATCGTCATGTTCGGCGCCGGCGTGCTGCTGCTGCTCGGCAATTCCAAGGGCGCCGCCCGTGGCGCGCGTTCCGGCGAGGCGCCCTCCAGCGGGCCGAGCGGTGGCGGATCGAGCGGACATGGGCGTCAGCGCAAGTCCGGTGGTTTCTCCGAACGCATGGAGGATCGCTTCCGGAGACGGTTCGAGCAGGAGTAGCTCGGCTGTAGCCCCGATATCTTCATACGGCAGGCGACGCCGCACCACGCGATGGTGCGGCGTCGCCTGCTCGCGTTCAGGCCCTGCCGCGCCACGGTAGGGGACGCGTCTTCGTAGGTGATCGCCGCACTCGCACCGGCCGTGCGCGGTCTTCGTACGGACTCCCATACGGCTGTTCCTTTGGACGTACCTCCACCTTCCCCGAGACGGTTCCCACTTCTCCCCACGGCGTCCCCCACCTTCCCCCAGCACCACCCCCGATACGCTCGAGGGCCTTGGCTACCAGGGCGGTTTGCTGGATGTTTCCGGGCCGTCACGCGCCAGTGCCCGCGTGTCGGCACAACATGCAAAAAGTTCCCCACCCCGGTGATAGCTGGGATGACCTGCGAAATCGTCTCGGCGGGGAGCCAGATCACCTCCACTTTCGATTGAAAGTGGGGGAAAGTGGGGTAATGTGGAGCGCGCACTACAGGAGAGGCCATCCAGAGAGGTGATCCAGTAGGGAGGTATCGAGATGTTTCTCGGTACCTACACACCTCGACTGGATGACAAAGGGCGACTCACGTTGCCTGCGAAGTTTCGAGACGATCTGGCGGGAGGGTTGATGGTCACGAAGGGTCAGGACCACAGCCTTGCCGTGTACCCCAAGGAAGAGTTCACCGCGCTCGCTCGACGAGCCGCGGCGGCGTCTCGCAGCAATCCGCAGGCCCGCGCGTTCGTCAGGGCACTCGCGGCCGGAACCGACGAACAGCGTCCGGACGCACAGGGCCGCATCACGTTGTCAGCGGATCATCGGCGCTACGCGAACCTGGACCGGGATTGCGTGGTGATCGGCTCCGTCGACTTCCTCGAGATTTGGGACAAGCAGGCGTGGGAGTCCTACCTCGCCGAGCACGAGGAGGATTACGCGCAAGCGAGAGACGAGTCGCTGGGCGGAATCTTCTAGCCCGAGCGGACGAGTGCCACGCGGCCTCTGCCCGGACGCGGACCCTGGCGTACTTCCCCGACGCCAGGTGCCGTTGTTCGGTCAGAGACCACGGGGCATTCGTTCTCGACAGCAGCTTCTTTATCAAAAGCACTGTGGAACAAGGCGACCCGTGTGCGATGGTCGAACGTTCGGCCACCGGCGCTCGCCATCCGGTGCAAAGCGACGACGCGAGGCAGGATCCGGGAGGTCGAGGTGAACCGCGAACAGGACGGCCCCCGGCATGTCCCGGTTCTCCTGGGCCGAGCCGACGAACTGCTCGGTCCCGCGCTCACCGAGCCCGGTGCCGTCTACGTCGACGCCACCCTCGGCCTCGGCGGTCACGCCGAACACTTCCTGCGCACCTATCCCGAGCTGCGACTGGTCGGGCTGGACAGGGACACGAACGCGCTGCGCTTGGCCGAGGAGCGGCTGCGCCCGTTCGCGGACCGAATCACGTTGGTGCACACCACCTATGACGGCATCGCCGGCGCGCTGACCCAGGCCGGGCTCGATCAGCTCGGCTCGGTGAGCGGCATCCTGATGGACCTCGGTGTCTCCTCGATGCAGCTGGACGAGGCCGACCGCGGGTTCGCCTACTCCGTCGACGCCCCGCTGGACATGCGGATGGATCCGACGACCGGCATCACCGCCGCCGACGTGCTGAACACCTACAGCCACGGCGATCTCGCCAGAGTGCTGAAGACCTACGGCGAGGAGCGTTTCGCGGGGAAGATCGCCTCGGCGGTGGTGCGCCGCCGTCAGCAGCGGCCGTTCACCACGAGCGCCGAACTCGTCGAACTGCTCTACGCGACCATTCCGGCCGCGACAAGGCGGACCGGCGGTCATCCCGCCAAGCGCACTTTCCAGGCGCTGCGAGTGGAGGTGAACGGCGAACTCGACTCGCTACGCGCCGCGCTACCCGCCGCACTGGACTCCCTACGGCTCGGCGGCCGGATCGTGATCATGTCCTACCAGTCGCTGGAGGACAAGGTCGTCAAGCAGGAGCTCGCGCCGCGGATCACCTCGCGCACGCCGGTGGACCTACCGGTCGAATTGCCGGGCATGGGACCGGAATTCCGAATGCTCACCCGCGGCGCCGAGAAGGCGACCGAGCGGGAAATAGACGAGAACCCGCGGGCCGCGCCCGTGCGCATGCGGGCGGCCGAACGGATTCAGGAAAGGGGATGAGGGTGACGACATCGAGCCAGACCTCGAGTGCCGTCGCGCTCATCGGACGTCGGTCCGCGACCGGAGGCGCACCGCGCGCGCCGATCGTCGCGGGCCGCACGACGTCGACGGGGCGGGGGTGTTCTTGCGGAACAGAGGAGGCGACGACACCATGAGTATCCGGACGCGCACGGTCCAGTCGCCGGGCCGGGTCGCCCGTCGCGTGCAGGCCGCCGAGCGGGTCAAATCCGGTGCGGCGCAACGCGCCTACGCCAAGCGCAAGACGCGTGCCGAGCAGCGCGCCGACGCGGGACCGCGGCTGCCGACCCGCCGGTCGGTGATGGCCGCGCGGATACCGTTCGTCGCGGCGATCATCGCGATGCTCGGCTGTGGCCTCGCGCTCACCCTGCTGCTCACCACCAGGGCGGCCGAGGACAGTTACCAGCTCGGTGACGCCAGGGAACTCAACAGGAAGCTCTCCGAGGAGCGCGCCGCGCTGCAGCGCGAGGTCGAGTCCGCCGACTCCGCGCCCGAACTCGCCGCGCGCGCCCGCGAACTGGGCATGATCCCGGCGAAGGATCCGGCACGGCTGGTGATCGGCCCGGACGGCACCGTGACGGTGATCGGCAAGGAGACCCCGGCGCAGGGCCCGCCCGTGCCGCCGTTGAACGTCACGCCGTCCGCGCGCCCGTCTCCCCAGCCCGGGCACGCCCAGGCGCAGGGTGAGCGCGTCGTGCCGGTGTCGACCACGCCGGGCAGGCCGAGCGCCGAGCAGGCCAACGGCAACACGCCGAGCCCCACACCCGCCGCACCGGCTCCCGGGGCGGTCGCGGTTCAGCCGTCGCCGCTACCTCCGCCGCCCGCCGAGGTGCCGCAACCGGCGGCCCAGAATCCGGCAGCGCCGCAACCCGCGGCCCAGAATCCGGCAGCGGACCCGGCAGCGCCGCAGCCCGCCGCCCAAGAGCCCGCCGTGGCACCGGATCCGGCGCCGCAGCCGGTGGCGCAAGTCCCAGCCGGTCAGCAGCCCGCACCGCCGGGCGCGCAGGTCGCACCGCAAGATCAACCCGGAGGCATCCGATGACCCAGACCAGGCCCGCGCCGCGCAAGCGGCGCGGGCCGGTGGCATCGAGGCCGTCGAGATCGCGCGCCGCCGCCGATCGACCCGTTCGGCTGCGCCTCGGGGTCGGCCGGATCGTCATGCTGGTCGCGTTGGCCGTCGTCGTGCTCCAATTGCTGTGGATCCAAGGCATTTCCGCCCCCGGACTCTCGGCGCAGGCGGCCAGCCAGCGCACCGTGCGGCTGACCGACCAGGCCACCCGCGGCCCGATCACCGACCGCAACGGCAAGTCGCTCGCCTTCACCACCACCGCCGTGGAACTGCACTTCCAGCCCGTGCGGGTGCGCAAGGATCTGGAGGACGCGAAGGCCAAGAGCGACAAGGCTCCCGACCCGGACGAGCGGCTGCAAGCCATCGCCAAGACGATTCACGAGAAGCTGGGCAAGAACGCGCCGGCGGAATCGGCGTTGCTCGACAAACTGCGCAGTGACGAGACGTTCGTCTATCTGGCGCGCAATGTCGACCCGCGTGTCGCGACGGACATCACCGTGCAGTTCCCGGAGGTGGGCGCGGATTCGCAGCCGCGGCGCGAATACCCGGGCGGATCGCTGGCCGCCAACATCCTCGGCGCCACCGGGTGGGACGGGCACGGCCTGATCGGCCTGGAATCCTCGCTGGACTCGGTGCTCGCGGGCACCGACGGCTCCCACACCTACGACCGCGGTTCGGACGGCGCCGTCATTCCCGGCAGCTGGCGCGACAAGCAGCCCGCCGTGAACGGCCACGGCGTCGAGCTCACCCTCGACTCCGATCTGCAGTACTACGTGCAGCAGCAGGTGCAGCAGGCCAGGCAGATGTCCGGCGCCCAGGGCGCCTCGGCGGTGGTCCTGGACGCCAAGACGGGCCAGGTGCTCGCCATGGCCAACGACAGCACGTTCAACCCGACGCTGGGTCCGCAGAACTGGAGCTCGGCCAAGACGAGCAACCCGTCGGTGAGCGACCCGTTCGAACCCGGCTCGGTGAACAAGATCGTCACCGCGGCCGCGGCCATCGAATACGGGCTGACGCACCCCGACGAGGTCCATCAGGTCCCCGGCTCGATCCGGATGGCGGGCGTCACCGTCGGCGACGCCTGGGGCCACGGCGTCGCGCCGTACACGACCACCGGCATCTTCGCGAAGTCGTCCAACGTCGGCACCCTGATGCTGGCCCAGCGCGTCGGCGAGGATCGCTACGCGGACATGCTGTACCGCTTCGGCCTCGGCCAGCGCACCGGCGTCGGCCTGCCGGGCGAGACCGGAGGCCAGGTACCGTCGCGTGATCAGTGGTCCGGCGGGACCTTCGCCAATCTGCCCATCGGACAGGGCCTTTCGATGTCCACGCTACAGATGACGGGAATGTACCAGGCCATCGCGAACGACGGCCTGCGCATCCCGCCGCGCATCGTGAGGGCCGAGATCGCACCGGACGGCGCTCGCACCGAAGAGCCCCAGCCGGAGGGCATGCGGGTGGTCAGCCCGCAGACCGCGCAGACGCTGCGGCACATGTTCCAAGCCGTCGTGCAGCGCGATCCGATGAACGCCGACCAGAACGGCACCGGTTGGCCCGCCGCGATCGAGGGCTACCGGATCGCGGGCAAGACCGGCACCGCGCAGAAGATCGATCCGGGTTGCAAGTGCTACTCGTCCTCCAGCTACTGGATTACCTTCGCGGGCATGGCCCCCGCCGACAACCCGCGGTACGTGATCGGCATGATGCTGGACAACCCGGTGCGCAGCTCCGACGGCAGCGGCGGCCAGTCCGCGGCGCCGCTGTTCCACAGCATCGCGTCGTGGGCGCTGCAGCGCGACCGGATCCCGCCGTCGACCGCGCCCGCGGAGAAGTTCGTCCTGCAGGCCGGTGTGTGATTCCGGCATCGTCGAACGTGGTATTTCGCCCGCCCCGGCGCGCCATCGGCGCGGCAACACCGAGGCGCGTTGTTCACCGATGAGTCAGCGTCGGTAACCTGACTCGTCACCAGCAATCCGTGCCGTCTACAGATGTCCTGTCAGAGAGGAGCGAGGTGCCCGCGCAGTCCAGCCAGCCCGTGCTGCGGCCGGTCGACCCGCCGTCGACACCGCTGACCACCGTGCTGGAGCTGACCGGCGCCCGCCCGTCGGCGACGGTTCCCGGCGATCTCGTGGTCACCGGAATCGAGCAGCGTTCGAACGCGGTGCGGCCCGGCGATCTGTTCGCCGCGCTGCCCGGCTCGCAGTCGCACGGCGCGCGCTTCGCCGCCGACGCCGTCGCGCGCGGCGCGGTGGCCGTGTTCACCGACGCCGAGGGGGCCGCGCTGGCCGGGGAACTCGGCGTTCCCGTGCTGGTGCGCGAACGGCCGCGCGAGGTGCTCGGCGAACTCTCCGCGGCCCTGTACGGCAACCCCTCCGAGCGCCTGCGCATCGTCGGCATCACCGGCACCTCCGGCAAGACCACCACCTCCTATCTGGTGGAGGCGGGCCTGGCGGCGGGCGGCCTGTCCACGGCGCTGATCGGCACCATCGAGACCAGGATCGGCGGCCGCCGGGTGCCGAGCGCGCTGACCACCCCCGAGGCGCCGCAGCTGCACGCGATGTTCGCGCTGATGGTCGAGCAGGGCGTGGACGCGGTGGTGATGGAGGTGTCCAGCCACGCGCTGGCGCTCGGCCGGGTCGACGGCGTGCGCTTCGCGGTAGGCGCGTTCACCAACCTGTCCCAGGATCACCTGGACTTCCACGCCGATTTCGAGGACTATTTCGGCGCCAAGCGCAGGCTGTTCGAGCCGGGCTCGGCTGTCGCCGCGCGCACCGCGGTGATCTGCGTCGACGACGAGTGGGGCCGCAGGCTGGCCGCGAGCCTGCCCGCGCCGACCACGGTCGCGACCACCGGACCCGCGGACTGGCACGTGGCGGGCGCGGTCGCCGCGCACGGCCCGGAGCAGCGGTTCACCGCCGCCGGTCCGGACACGAATGTCGATGTGCGCCTTCGTCTTCCCGGCCGCTACAACGTCGCCAACGCGCTGCTCGCGGTGGCCGTGTGCGCTGCCGCCGGTGTCGATCCCGCCGCTGCCGCGGCCGCGCTGGCCGCCGTCGACGTGCCGGGCCGGATGCAGCGCGTCGAGCGCGGCCAGGACTTCCTCGCCGTGGTGGACTACGCGCACAAGCCCGCGGCGCTGGAGTCGGTGATCGCCACCCTGCGCGTGCACCTGGCCGCCGACAACCCGGCCGCGCCCGGGCGCCTGGCCGTGGTGGTCGGCGCGGGCGGCGATCGCGACGCGGGTAAGCGACCGCTGATGGGCGAGGTCGCGGCCAGGGGCGCCGACCTGCTCGTCATCACCGACGACAACCCGCGTTCGGAGGACCCCGCCACGATCCGGGCCGCGATCGGCGCCGGCGCGCTGGCCGTGCCCGCCGACGAGCGCGGCGAGGTCCGCGAGATCGGCGACCGGGCCGCGGCCATCGCCGCCGCGGTGGACTGGGCACGGCCCGGCGACGCCGTGCTGATCGCGGGCAAGGGCCACGAGACGGGCCAGGAGATCCAGGGTGTGAAACACCCTTTCGACGATCGCGATGTCGTGGCGGACGCCTTGTCGCGCAAGGTGGCCGCGGAGGCGCGGGCATGAACTTTCAGGCGGCACAGCATGTTCAGCGAGCACAGCGAAGTCCGCACGGGACGGACGCGGAGGACTTGACGGTTTCATGATCGAGATGACACTGCGGGAGATCGCGGAGGTCGTCGGCGGCACGCTGCACGACGTACCCGACCCGGAGGCGCGAGTCACCGGTTCGGTCGAATTCGATTCGCGCCGAATCGGTTCCGGTGGTCTCTTCCTGGCCCTGCCGGGTGAGCGAGCCGACGGACACGAGTACGCGACGGCCGCGGTGGCCGCGGGCGCCGTGGCGGTGCTCGCCGCGCGCCCGGTCGGCGTGCCCGCCATCGTGGTGACCCCGAGCCCGGGCACGGTGCCCGCGACTTCCGTTGCCCTGACCCATGATTCGGACGGCTCCGGCGCCGCGGTGCTGGCCGCGCTCGCCGCGTTGGCGCGCGCCAGCGTCGAACGGCTTGCCGCGGCGGGAGCGACGGGCCCGGAGGCGGTAGCGCAGCGTGACCACGCAGGGACCCGCGAGCGCCGCCAATCGGACACGGCCGAAGGCAGCCTGACGGTCGTCGGGGTCACCGGTTCCTCCGGCAAGACCTCGACCAAGGACCTGCTCGCCGCGGTGCTCGCGCCGCTCGGCCCGGTCGTCGCGCCGCCCGGTTCGTTCAACAACGAACTCGGCCACCCCTGGACCGCGCTGCGCGCCGACGAGAAGACGCGATTCCTGGTGCTCGAGCTCTCCGCGCGCGGGCCTGGTCACATCGCCGCGCTCGCCCGGGTCGCGCCGCCGAGCATCGGCGTCGTGCTCAATGTCGGCACCGCGCACCTCGGCGAGTTCGGCAGCCGCGAGGCCATCGCGCAGACCAAGGGCGAACTCGTCGAGGCGCTGCCCGAGACCGGTCTGGCCGTGCTCAACGCCGACGACCAGCAGGTGGCCGCGATGGCGAGTCGGACGAAAGCCAAGGTGGTTCGAGTCGGGCAGGCCGCCAACGCCGACATCAGGGCCACCGACGTGCGCCTCGATGCCGAAGCCCGCGCCGGGTTCACGCTGCACACCCCGGCGGGCAGCACGCCGATCCAGCTGGCCGTGCACGGCGAGCATCAGGTCGGCAACGCGCTGTCCGCCGTCGCGGTCGCGCTGGCCTGCGGCGCCGACCTGGACACCATCGCGCAGGCGCTGTCCGGCGCCCAGCGGGTGTCGGAGCGCCGGATGGACGTACGCACCACCGCCGACGGCGTCACCGTCGTCAACGACTCCTACAACGCCAACCCCGACTCGGTGCGCGCCGCGCTCAAGGCGCTGGTGACGATGTCGCGCGCGGGCGACGAGCCGCGGCGTAGCTGGGCCGTGCTCGGCGAGATGGCCGAACTCGGCGAGGAATCCGTGATCGAGCACGACGGCATCGGCAGGCTCGCGGTGCGTCTCGACGTGGACCGTCTCGTCGTCGTCGGCACCGGAAGGCCCTCCCGCGCGATGCACCAGGGAGCGGTGATGGAAGGCTCATGGGGCGAGGAGTCGGTCCTCGTGCCCGATATCGGCGCGGCCATCGCGCTGCTCGACGACGAGGTCGAAGCGGGCGATGTGGTGCTGGTCAAGGCGTCCAAGTCGGTCGGCCTCTGGGCGGTCGCCGAACACTTGACCGGCGCGGAACGTGCCACGGGGCGCGGGGGCAGTAGCGCGGAGGCAGGGCAGTGAGCGAGCGGAGCGAACGAACAATGGGCACAGCGGCCTTCGGTCGAACGACCGAGCCGAGTGTTAGCGAGGCGCGGTCGTGAGACAGATTCTCTTCGCGGCGGCGATCGCGCTCGCGGTGTCGATCCTGCTGACCCCGCTGCTGATCAAGTTCTTCGCCAAGCAGGGCTTCGGCCAGGAGATCCGGGTCGACGGCCCGGCCAGCCACCAGGCCAAGCGCGGCACGCCCACCATGGGCGGCGTCGCCATCCTGATCGGTATGTGGGCCGGTTACCTCGGCTCCCACCTGATCGGCATCGGCTACGACGCCGAGGGACCGACCGCGTCGGGCATGCTCGTCCTCGGACTGGCCACCGCGCTGGGCGCCGTCGGCTTCACCGACGACTTCATCAAGCTGCGCAAGCAGCGCAACCTCGGTCTCACCGCCGCGGGCAAGTACATCGGCCAGCTCACCTCGGCCGTCATCTTCGGTGTGCTCGCGCTCCAGTTCCGCGGCGAGAACGGTTTGACGCCTGCCAGCCGCCACCTGTCCTACGTGCGCGACATCAACACGGTGTCGGCCGGGGTGATCATCTTCCTGGCGTTCGTGTGCTTCGTGGTCGTCGCCTGGTCCAACGTCGTGAATCTCACCGACGGTCTGGACGGACTCGCCGCGGGCTCGATGAGCCTGGTGCTCGGCGGCTACGTGATCATCACGTTCTGGCAGTACTACCACGCGTGCGCGACCAAGCCCGAGACCGGTTGCTACAACGTGCGCGACCCGCTGGACCTCGCGCTGGTCTGCGCGGCGGGCGCCGCGGCGTGCATCGGCTTCCTGTGGTGGAACGCCGCGCCCGCCAAGATCTTCATGGGCGACACCGGGTCGCTGGCGCTCGGCGGTCTGCTGGCGGGCATCTCGATCACCACCCGCACCGAGCTGCTGATGATCGTGATGGGCGCGCTGTTCGTCGCCGAGGGCGTGTCGGTGGTGTTGCAGGTGGCGGTGTTCCGCACCACCCGCAACCGGCTGTTCAAGATGGCGCCGTTCCATCATCACTTCGAGCTCAGCAAATGGGCCGAGACGACTGTGATCATTCGGTTCTGGCTCTTGGCCGCCATGGCCTCCGCAGTCGGCCTCGGTCTGTTCTACAGCGAATACCTCTCCGCGGTCGGGTGAATTAGCGATGGTCGAACATTCTCCGCGGGCCCTGCGATCTCCGGGGCCCATGCTCGAATTCCTCCGTGGCCGTGACGTGCTCGTCGCGGGCTGGGGCGTCTCCGGCCGCTCGCTGGTGGAACCGCTGCGCGATATCGGCGCGCATCCGGTTGTCACCGACGCGGGCGCGAAGGCGCTCGCCGAGGCGTCCGAACTCGGCTTGGAGGTGGCCACCTGCGTCGACCTGGAGTCCGCCGATCTGAGCCGCTTCGCGCTGGTGATCACCAGCCCGGGCTGGCGGCCGGACTCGCCGGTCCTGGTCTCCGCGGTCACCGAGGGCATCCCGGTGTGGGGCGACGTCGAATTCGCCTGGTGGGTCGATCAAGCCAGGATCTACGGGCCGGTCCGCAAGTGGCTGGTCATTACCGGGACCAACGGCAAGACCACCACCACCCAGATGACCCACGCCATCCTGCGCGCCGCGGGCATCGCCAGCGTCGCCTGCGGCAACATCGGCACCCCGATCCTGGACGCGCTGCGCCGCAATCCCGGCCCGCAGGTGCTCGCGGTGGAACTGTCCTCGTTCCAGCTGCACTGGGCGCCGTCGGTGCGGCCGGAGGCCGGCGTCGTGCTGAATGTGGCCGAGGATCACCTGGATTGGCACGGCGGCCTGGACGCCTACGCGGCCGCCAAGGCGCGGGCGCTGGTCGGGCGGGTCGGCGTGGTCGGCCTGGACGATCCGGTGGCGGCCTCGCTGGCCCGTCGCTCCAAGGCCCGCCGCACCGTCGGCTTCCGCATCGGCGTGCCCGCCGACGGCGAACTCGGCGTGGTGGACGGCAAACTGCTCGATCGCGCGTTCACCAAGGCCGCGATTCTCGCCGAGGTCGGCGACATCAGCCCGCAGGGACCGGCGGGCGTCGCCGACGCGCTGGCCGCCGCCGCGCTGACCAGGGCCATCGACGTGGCGCCGCAGTTCGTCAAGGAGGGACTGCAGGAGCACAAGGTCGGCCCGCACCGGGCGGCCTTCGTGCGCGAGCTGGCCGGCGTCGATTTCATCGATGACTCCAAAGCCACGAATCCGCACGCCGCGCGATCGTCGATCCTGGCGCACCCGCACGTCATCTGGATCGCGGGCGGGCAGCTCAAGGGCGCCGGTGTGGAAGACCTGATCGAGGAGGTCGCCGACCGGCTCGTCGCCGCGGTGCTCATCGGGTCCGACGCGCCGGTGCTCGCGGCCGCGTTGGCGCGACACGCGCCCGAGGTCCCGGTCGTCGAGGTGCGCGCGGGGGACGATGCTGTGATGGCTGACGACCCGTCGAGATCCGACAAGGCCGACGCCGTCATGGCGCAAGCCGTCCGCGCCGCCGCCGAATTCGCCCGCTCGGGTGACACCGTGCTGCTGGCGCCCGCGGCGGCCTCCCTCGATATGTTCGCCGATTACACCCACCGCGGACGCAGTTTCGCCACCGCGGTGCACACGCTGGAAGACGGTGACATCGGGCGGCGGCTATGACGGAGACGACGCGAGTGCCCGCGGCCAGGTTCGTTGCTTGGCTGGCGCGCCCGCTCGCGTCGTTCCATCTGATCGTCACCATCGCCACCCTGCTCACCGTGCTCGGACTGGTGATGGTGCTGTCGGCCTCCAGCGTCGAGGCCTATGCCGAGCGCGGATCGGCGTACTCGCTGTTCGTCCAGCAGGCCATGTTCGCGGCCATCGGCTGCGTGCTGTTCTATGTCGCGCTGCGCATTCCGATGCGCAGGCTGCGGCAGTGGTCGTTCCCGGTGTTCGCGCTGTCGGTGCTCGCGTTGGTGCTGGTGCTGATTCCCGGCATCGGCAGCGAGGTGCAGGGCTCGCGGCGCTGGATCGACCTCGGCGCGGTGTCGGTGCAGCCCTCCGAGATCGTCAAGGTGACGCTGGTCGTGTGGGGCGCGCACCTGCTCGCCTCGCGCCGGTCGGAGCAGGCGGCGCTGAAAGACATTCTGGTGCCGCTGGTTCCGGCGGGCATGCTGGTGTGTCTGCTCGTGGTGCTCGAGCCCAACCTGTCCACCACCATCGCGCTCGGCATCGTGCTCGCGGCGCTGCTGTGGTTCGGCGGGCTGCCGGTGCGGCTGTTCGTCACCATCGCGGTGTCCGGCGTCGTGGCCGCGGCGGTGCTCGCCCTCTCCGCGGGTTATCGCTCGGACCGCATGCGCGCCTTCTTCAATCCCGGCGAGGACCCGCAGGGCATCGGCTATCAGGCGCGGCAGGCGCAGTACTCGCTGGCCGACGGCGGCATCTGGGGCCGCGGGCTCGGGCAGAGCCGGGCCAAGTGGAGCTACCTGCCCAACTCGCACAACGACTTCATCTTCGCCATCATCGGCGAGGAACTCGGCTTTCTCGGCTGCGCGCTGGTGCTCGGGCTGTTCGCGCTGTTCGTCTACACCGGTCTGCGCATCGCCAGCCGGTCGGTGGACCCGTTCCTGCGGCTGCTCACCGCGACCGCGACCACCTGGATCACCGCGCAGGCGCTGATCAACGTCGGTTACGTGGTCGGCTTGCTTCCGGTGACCGGTCTGCAGCTGCCGCTGGTCTCGGCGGGAGGTTCCTCGCTGGCCATTACGTTGTTCATGTTCGGCATCATCGCCAACGCCGCACGGCACGAGCCGGAGGCGGTGTCGGCGCTGCAGGCCGGGCAGGACGGGCGGTTCAGCCGTCTGCTCCGACTACCCAAGCCCGAGGTGTACTCGCCCGCCAAGGCGGAGGCGGCCAGGGCGCGCAACGCCGCCAAGGCCGCCGCGCAGCGGGCCCGCACCGAGCGGTCCAAGTCGCGCCAAGCGCCGCCGCGGCGCGGACAATCCGGCGGGCAGCCGCGACGCCGCTCGCCGGAGAGCCGGGGCACCAGTTCGCTGCGTGCCACCAGGGCTTGGGAGCCGAACTATCCGATGCCACACGCTAGAGAACGGGGAAGATCCAGGTGAATGCGGGACCCGGGAGTACCGCCGACGCAACACAGCGGTCCGCGAAGGGATCCGGGCTTTCGGTGATCGTGGCGGGCGGTGGCACGGCCGGACATGTCGAACCGGCCCTCGCCGTGGCGGACGCGCTGCGGCGCCTCGACGATTCGATCCGGGTGACGGCACTGGGCACCGAACGCGGTCTGGAGACCCGGCTGGTGCCCGAGCGCGGCTATCCGCTCGAACTGATCCCGCCGGTGCCGTTGCCGCGCAAGCCGACCGCGGATCTGCTGCGGCTGCCCGGCCGGGTGCGCGCCGCGGTGGCCCAGACCAGGGCCGTCATCGATATGGTGCGGGCCGACGTCGTCATCGGCTTCGGCGGCTATGTCGCGCTGCCCGCCTACCTGGCCGCGGGCCGGGGAGTGCTGCGGCGCAGGCGCGCGGTGCCGGTCGTCGTGCACGAGGCCAACGCGAAGGCGGGCATCGCGAACAAGGTCGGCGCCCGGCGCGCCGCGCGGGTGCTCGCCGCGGTGCCGGATTCCGGCCTGCCGCGCGCCGAGGTCGTCGGCATCCCGGTCCGCGAGGCCATCACCTCGCTGGATCGCCCGGCGCTGCGCGCCGAGGCCCGCGCGCACTTCGGCCTGCCCGCCGAGGGGCCGGTGCTGCTGGTGTTCGGCGGATCGCAGGGCGCGCGCAGCCTGAACGAGGCGGTGTCGGGCGCCGCGCCGCAGCTGGCGGCGGCGGGCGTCTCGGTGCTGCACGCGCACGGCCCGAAAAACACACTCGAGGTCGCCGCGGGCGACGACGCCGCGCGCTACGTGGCGGTGCCGTATCTGTCCAGGATGGATCTGGCCTACGCCGCCGCCGACGCGGTGGTGTGCCGGTCCGGCGCGATGACGGTCGCCGAGGTGTCCGCCGTCGGCCTGCCCGCGTTCTACGTGCCGCTGCCGCACGGCAACGGCGAACAGGAATTCAATGCCCGTCCCGTGGTCGCACAGGGCGGTGGCAGAATTGTCCCCGATGCCGAACTGTCCGCGAAGTACGTGATCGACGAGGTGATACCGCTGCTCATGGACCCCGCACGGTTGACCGAGATGGGCCGCGCCGCGGCAGGCGCCGGGCACCGCGACGCCGCCGACGAAGTGGCGCGGATCGTGGTGGAATTGGGGCGGGGCCGATGACCGACGAGCGTTCGGCACTGCCGCCCGAGCTGGAGCGGGTGCACATGGTGGGCATCGGCGGCGCCGGGATGTCCGGCATCGCCCGCATCCTGCTCTCCCGCGGCGGCTCGGTGTCGGGTTCGGACGCCAAGGAGAGCCGCGGCGTGCTCGCGCTGCGTGCTCGCGGCGCGCAGGTCAACATCGGTCACGACGCGGCCGCGCTCGATCTGCTGCCCGGCGGCCCGACCGCGGTGGTGACCACCTACGCGGCCATCCCGAAGACCAATCCCGAGCTGGTGGAAGCGAATCGGCGCGACATCCCGGTGCTGCTCCGCCCCGCGGTGCTGGCCTCACTGATGCGCGGGCACCGCACCCTGCTCGTCTCGGGCACGCACGGCAAGACGTCGACGACCTCGATGCTGATCGTCTCGCTGCAGCACTGCGGCCTGGATCCGTCCTTCGCGGTCGGCGGCGAACTCAACGAGGCGGGCACCAACGCCCACCACGGCACCGGCGAGGTCTTCGTTGCCGAGGCCGACGAGAGCGACGGCTCGCTGCTGCAGTACGACCCCGACGTCGCGGTGGTCACCAACATCGAGTCCGATCACCTCGACTTCTTCGGCACCGACGCCGCCTACGTGCAGGTCTTCGACGATTTCGCGGACCGGCTCGCCGCGGGCGGCCTGCTGGTGGTGTGCCTGGACGATCCGGGCTCACGGGCGCTGGCCGAGCGGGTCGGAACCCGTTTGGCGGACAAGGGCGTTCGGGTGCTCGGCTACGGCTCCGGCGAACTCGCCGACGCCCCGGTCCCGGTCGGCGTCCGGCTGCACAGCTGGGAGCCGCGCGACGTGGGCGGGCTCGCTCAATTCCAGCTGGCCGACGAACCCGCGCCGCGCACGCTGCGACTCTCGGTGCCTGGGCGGCACATGGCGCTCAACGCGCTGGCCGCGCTGCTCGCGGCGCGGGCGGCGGGCGCCGACGTGGACGAGATCCTCCAGGGCCTGGAGGGTTTCGGCGGCGTGCACCGGCGGTTCCAGTTCGTCGGCAGGGAGAACGGCGTGCGGGTCTTCGACGACTACGCGCACCATCCCACCGAGGTGCGCGCGGTGCTCGGCGCCGCGGCCGAACTGGTGCAGCAGGAGGCGCGCGACGGCGCGCGGTCGCGCCAGGGCCGGGTGATCGTGGTCTTCCAGCCGCACCTGTACAGCCGCACCGCCACCTTCGCCGAGGACTTCGGCGTCGCGCTGAGCCTGGCCGACGAGGTCGTCGTGCTGGACGTCTACGGCGCGCGGGAGAAGCCGCTGCCCGGCGTGAACGGTGCGCTCGTCGCCCAGTCGGTCACCAAACCCGTGCATTACCAACCGGATATGTCCCAGGTCGGACGCCAGGTGGCCGGGCTCGCGCTGCCTGGCGATGTCGTGATCACGATGGGCGCGGGCGATGTCACCATGCTCGGCAGCCAGATACTCGACGGGCTACGGGCGCGTCCCCAGTACGGGCGGTGAGCCGCGATGCGGCCGGGGGGTGAGCGGCGCGCGGCCGCGAGCTGGCTCGATCGGTTCGACCTGCTGCGCCGCCCCGGCGGTCCGGCCCGGCTGCGCCGGATGCGGCTGTGGGGATTGCTGGGCGTGTGCGTGCTTACCGTCGTCCTGTTGATCTCCTGGTTCACGCCGGTGCTCTCGGTGCGCACCGTCGAGATCGAAGGGCTCGTCGAGGTGCAGGAGGCGCAAGTGCGCGAGCGACTCGAAATTCCTTCGGGCCGCTCGATGTTGCGCATCGATACCGACGCCATGGCGCGGCGGGTGGCGAGTATCCCGAAAGTCAGTTCGGCGCGGGTGCAGCGGGTGTACCCGTCGACCGTCAAGGTGACCATTGTCGAGCGGTCGCCGGTGTTGTTCTTCGAGACCGAGGAAGGCGCGCATCTACTGGATGCCGAAAGCGTCGAATTCGCCATCGAGGCCGCGCCCATCGGGGTGCCGAAGTTGATCACCGATCGACCCGGCGGCGCCGATCCGTTGACCCGCGCGGCGGTCGCGGTGCTCGCGGTATTGCCGCCCGCCCTGAATATCCAGGTGGGCGAGGTTGTCGCACGGTCGATTTCGGATATCTCCTTGAATCTGCACGACGGGCGCACGGTACTCTGGGGCAGTGCGAACGATGCCGAACGCAAGGCGGCCGTGGTGTTGCCGCTGTTGACGCGGGAGGGAACGGTGTTCGACGTGTCGAGCCCGAATCTGGTCACGGTAAAGTGATCGACACCCATTGTGCCCAGGGAATTTTCGGGGGCGCTCTGCCGCGAGGCGCAGGGCCGTCGCCGGGATGGGGCTCGGGGGGCAACCGTCCAACCATACGGTGTGTGAAGTGGCGACCGAGAGGGATCACACAAGATTCTGTCACTCGTGTCGGCGCGCCTGCGCCCGTATCGCGGCGGCTGCGAATAGCGTTCCGCACCAGTCGGATACTTGACATAACGCTAACCCTGTGGTTGAGGTTTAGGGTTTGCCCGGCCGCGGATCGTGGAGTGAACCGGTCCCGGGCAAAACAACCGAGGATGCCATAGCGAAATGTCCTGAGTCCGAAAATGACAGGCTTTAGATCGAAGGAAGGCGAGAGCCCATGACGCCCCCGCACAACTACCTTGCGGTGATCAAGGTCGTCGGTATCGGCGGCGGCGGCGTGAATGCCGTCAACCGGATGATCGAACAGGGACTCAAGGGAGTCGAGTTCATCGCGGTCAACACCGACGCGCAGGCGCTGCTGATGAGCGATGCCGACGTCAAGCTCGACGTCGGCCGTGAACTCACCCGCGGTCTCGGCGCGGGTGCCGACCCGGAGGTCGGCCGCAAGGCCGCCGAGGACCACAAGGACGAGATCGAAGAGGTGCTCAAGGGCGCCGACATGGTCTTCGTCACCGCGGGCGAGGGCGGCGGCACCGGTACCGGTGGCGCGCCGGTCGTCGCGAGCATCGCGCGCAAGCTCGGCGCGCTCACCATCGGCGTGGTCACCCGGCCGTTCTCCTTCGAGGGCAAGCGCCGCGGCAACCAGGCCGAGGTGGGCATCAACCTGCTGCGCGAGTCCTGCGACACCCTCATCGTCATCCCGAACGACCGGCTCCTGCAGCTCGGCGACGCCGCGGTCAGCCTGATGGACGCCTTCCGCTCCGCCGACGAGGTGCTGCTCAACGGTGTTCAGGGCATTACCGATCTGATCACCACCCCTGGTCTGATCAACGTCGACTTCGCCGACGTCAAGAGCGTCATGTCCGGCGCGGGCAGCGCGCTCATGGGCATCGGCTCGGCGCGCGGCGAGG
Organism: Nocardia sp. NPDC050713; assembly: GCF_040654315.1. Classification (NCBI taxonomy): domain Bacteria; kingdom Bacillati; phylum Actinomycetota; class Actinomycetes; order Mycobacteriales; family Nocardiaceae; genus Nocardia; species Nocardia sp. NPDC050713. Next base: position 217,267 of record NZ_JBFAHS010000014.1, read on the forward strand.
GCCGGTCGGTGAAGGCGGCCGAGGCGGCGATCAACTCGCCGCTGCTCGAGGCATCGATGGACGGAGCGCACGGCGTGCTGCTCTCCATCGCGGGCGGGTCGGACCTCGGTCTGTTCGAGATCAACGAGGCGGCCTCGCTGGTACAGGAAGCCGCGCACATCGAGGCCAACATCATCTTCGGTACCGTCATCGACGATTCGCTCGGCGACGAAGTGCGGGTCACCGTGATCGCGGCCGGATTCGACGGCGGCGGCCCGGCCCGGCGCACCTTCGACCCGGCGACCGTTCGCGGTTCGATCGGTTCGGGACGGGCGGGCGAGATCGGCCAGAGCAGCAGGCCGAGCGAGATCGCCGCGTCCACGCGCAGCACCGACACCACTTCGGCGGGCACCTCGAGCAGCGTGACCCGCGGCGCCGTGCCGAGCTACCACAGCGAGCGCGTCCGGCCCGCCGAGCCGACGGTCTCGCACAACAGCCGCTCCCACATCCAGCCCCCGGACGACGGCGGTGACGACGATGACGATGTCGACGTGCCGATCTTCATGCGCCGCTGATCCGATCGTCCCGGGTGCACCGGGACGACGGTCGCGGGCCGCGGGCGGTTGTCGCGCGAGGTGAGGTTCGCCGCACGGCGTGCCGTCCCGCGCCGCGCCGCATACGCGAATCCGCCGACCGAGCACGAGGATTCGCCGAGCGCGCGGTTCGACGCCCGTTGCGCGAGCCGCCGCGGCACCCTCCGAAGCCACTAGGCTCGGAGGCATGACTGCTGCCCACACACTCACCGTCCGACGGGTCACGACGACCAGGGCGGGCGGCTTCTCCGCCCCGCCCTACGACTCGTTCAACCTCGGCGACCACGTGGGCGACGATCCGGCGGCCGTGCGCCGCAACCGCGAGCGCCTCGCCGCGGGCATCGGCCTCACCCCGGACCGGCTGGTCTGGATGGAGCAGATCCACGGGCGCGCCGTCGAAATCGTCGACGGCCCCCGCACCGAGCCGGTGCCCGCCACCGACGCTCTCGTCACCACCGTGCCGAACCTGGCGCTGGTCACACTCAGCGCCGACTGCGTTCCGATCCTGCTCTCCGACGACGAGGCTGGCGTCATCGCCGCCGTGCACGCCGGCCGTATCGGCGCGCGCATCGGCATCGTGCCGCGCGTGCTGGACGCGATGGTGTCGGTGGGCGCCAGGCTCGACCGGGTCGGCGCGTTCCTCGGCCCGGCCGCCTCGGGCAGGCAGTACGAGGTGCCCGCCGCTATGCGCGACGATGTGGAAAAGCACCTGCCGGGCAGCGCGACGACCACCGTGCGCGGTACGCCCGCGCTCGACCTGCGCGCGGGAATCCGCAGGCAACTGACCGAGGCGGGGATCGCCGCGGTCGCCGAGGACCCGCGCTGCACCATCGAGGACAAGACGCTCTTCAGCCACCGCCGTGGCGCGCCGACCGGACGCATCGCGGGCGTGATCTGGATCGAGGGGCCGCGATGACCTGGCCCGGTGAAACGACGGAAACCGTTGCGGCACAGTCCGACGCGCGCACCGCGGAGCTGGCGGGCAGGCTGGACGGTCTGCTCGAGCGGATCGATGCCGCGTGCCGGGCGTCGGGGCGCGAGCCGGGTTCGGTGCGTTTGCTGCCGGTGACGAAGTTCTTTCCGGCCGCCGACGTCGCGATTCTGTACGGCCTCGGCCGTAGGGAGTTCGGTGAATCGCGCGAACAAGAGGCCACCGCGAAGGTCGCGGAACTGGGCAACCGCCCGGATATCCGCTGGCACATGATCGGTCGCCTGCAGCGCAACAAGGCCAAAGTGGTCGCGCGCTGGGCACACACCGTGCATTCGGTAGACAGCGAACGGTTGGCAACGGCTCTTGACAGGGGTGCGATCGCCGCGCTGGAGGCGAACGAGCGCACCGAGCCGCTGCGGGTGTTGCTCCAGGTGAGCCTGGACGAAGACCCGGAGCGAGGCGGCGTCACCGAAGATGATCTCGAGCGCCTCGCGGACCATGTCGCGGCGGCGGAAGGACTGCAGCTCGGAGGCCTGATGGCGATTCCGCCACTCGACGCCGAGCCTCATAGCGCCTTTGCGCGGCTTGCGACTTTGCACACGCGGCTACTCGCCCGTCACCCCGCCGCAACCGAGCTTTCCGCAGGTATGTCGGGTGATCTGGAATCGGCGATCGAACACGGCTCGACGGTTGTGCGTGTCGGTACCGCCCTGATGGGTACTCGACCGATAACCTCGGGCTAGCAAAGAAACCTCATCAGTCACATTCGACACATAAGATTGGGACAGACGAGGGCTGAGCAAGACTTCAACACCCGGCCGCCACCGGGGCCGAAGGAAGGTCGACCAGAATGAGCGAGCGCAGCGAGCATGGACTCGACGCAGCCACCATCGTGGTCATCACCGAGTCGAGCGACGGGGAGGGGTAAGTGTATGAGCACGCTGCATAAGTTCAAGGCGTACTTCGGCATGGTGCCGCTCGAGGATTACGAAGACGATTACGTCGACGATCGCGCCCCGCGCGCGACCGAGCGCGGTGGCGCGCGCCCGCGCAACTACTCCGATCGCGGCGGCTACGGCGCCGACCGGTACACCGAAGATCGTTACGGCGCAGACCGTTTCGGCCAGGACCGGTTCGACGAGGACGCCGACTACCCCGAGCCCGCCTACAAGTCGCCCTACCAGGCCGGCTACCCGGCGGCGCGCCGCGACGAGTACGCCGACGAGCCCTACGGCGACGAGCGCTACGAGTCGTCGCGGCGTCCCACCCGTATCGATGCGGCCGGGTCGTCCGGCCGGTTCCGAACGGGCGGCGGCGCAGGCATGTTGCGGGGAGCCACCAGGGGTGCGCTCGCCGTCGATCCCGACGCCGAGGAGCGGCGGCTCGAGGAGCGCGTGCGCCCCGAGCCCGCACCCGCTCGCCGGCCGGGGATCTTCGAGGACGGAGGCCCCTTGTCCAAGATCACGACGCTGCGCCCGCGCGATTACAGTGAGGCCCGCATCATCGGCGAGCGTTTCCGCGAGGGAAATCCGGTGATCATGGACCTGGTCGATCTGAGCAACGCCGACGCCAAGCGGCTCGTCGACTTCGCGGCCGGCCTAGCCTTCGCCCTGCGCGGCTCGTTCGACAAGGTGGCGACCAAAGTGTTCCTGCTCTCACCGGCCGATGTCGACGTATCAGCCGAGGAGCGGCGCAGGATCGCCGAAACGGGCTTCTACAACCAGAAATAGCGGTCTGATCCGGGGGGTTCGTCGGTCTTGTCGCGCGCGGGGCGGTGTGGTCATTTTGCGCAACGCCGATTTTCGGGCAGAGTGAAGTCGTGGCCTTGTTCGCGGTGCTGTACTTCGTACTGTTCATCTTCTGGCTGTTGCTGATCAGCCGGGTGATCGTCGAGTTCGTTCGTAGCTTCGCCCGTGACTGGCGACCGACCGGTGTCGTTGTCGTCGTCCTGGAGGTGATCTTCACGATCACGGACCCTCCGGTGAAACTACTGAGACGGCTGATACCACCGGTGTCCCTGGGGGGAATTCGCCTGGATCTGTCGATTATGGTCCTGCTATTCATCGTCTTCATCCTGATGTCGATCGTGAGCAGGCTCGGGCAACCGGTAGCTCCGGTGTGACAGAATGGGCCAAGATACCTTGCTAGATCTGCTCGATCTCCAAAAGACGCGTGAAGGGATCCTTCCATGCCGCTGACCCCAGCCGATGTGCACAACGTCGCGTTCAGCAAACCGCCGATCGGGAAGCGCGGCTACAACGAGGATGAAGTCGATGCCTTCTTGGATCTCGTGGAGCAGGAGCTCTCGCGTCTGATCGAGGAGAACGCCGACCTGCGCCAGCGGGTCGCCGAACTCGATGCGGAACTGGCCGACGCCAAGAAGAACCGGCAGGCGGCCCCGGCAACGGTCAAGGCCCCGGTACAGCAGGCTCCGCCTCCTGAACCGATCAAACCCCCGGTGCCCGCACCGCCGCCGGCCCCGATGCCCGCGGCCGCTCCCGCGCCGAAGGACGCCCCCGGCGCCGACGCGAACCTGCAGGCGGCCAAGGTCCTCAGCCTCGCCCAGGAGATGGCGGACCGGCTGACCAGCGACGCGAAGACCGAGGCGGAGAACCTGCTCTCCAACGCGCGGGCGAACTCCGAGCGACTGGTCGGCGACGCCAGGACCCGGTCCGAGGCGATGATCGCGGACGCCCGGCAGAAGTCGGACGCGATGCTGTCGGACGCGCAGACCCGCTCGGACAGCCAGCTGCGTCAGGCCAAGGAGAAGGCCGACGCGCTGCAGGCCGACGCCGAGCGCAAGCACACCGAGATCATGGCGACCATCACCCAGCAGCGCAGCGTGCTGGAGAGCCGGATCGAGCAGCTCAAGACCTTCGAGCGCGAGTACCGCGTGCGGCTGAAGTCGTACCTGGAGTCGCAGCTCGAGGAGCTGGAGAACCGCGGCTCGGCGGTCCCGGTGGACGGCGGCGAGGCGTTCGCCGACACGAACACCGCGAGCAACCTCGCGCCCGCCTCGTTCGCCAAGGGCGGCAAGTAATACCACCCTCGGCGGTCCTGCGCCGTCGCGAAAGCAGTTGTTCGAGTCGTCATCAGAGGTAAAGTCGAATCGCCTGGCATGCCCGGCGGACCCAGCCGGACGACGCGTGTCACAGCCCGTGCATGGCCGTAGCGAAGGCGGAGGTACGCCGAGGGGGTCATCATGCTCGTTCTGACACTCGTCCTGGCGGCGATCGGCTTCGCCCTGCTCGTCACGGCGCTGACCACCGGGTCGGTGCTGTGGGCGTGGGGGTGCATCGTCGTCTGCGTCATCGGCGCGGTGCTGCTGCTGGCGAGCGCGCTGTCCATGCGCAGCCCGGAGAACGGCGCACCACCGCCGCCGGGGCGGCACGCCAAACGCTGAGGCCGGGCGCGGGGAATATCGCTTGCCCCGGCTGGTTAGAATCGAAACAGAACGGCGTCGATCCGGCCATCACCGGGGAGCCTTCGGAAGAACGGCGCCGAGGCGCTCAGTAGAACCGAACGGGTGAGCCCGTCACAGCTCACAACGAGTGGTCCGGCGGCCCCGGTGGGGCAGACCAGGACAAACGGGGTGGTACCGCGGTTTCGGCGCACCGAGCGCCGGGGTCGTCCCCGTGCCAACCACTGATACGCGCCTGCGGCGCGGTGGCACGAGGAGACGCATCCGCGATGGCGGACGACAGCAAGAGCGCATACCCCCGCGTGGATCTGGGCGCAGGCTCCGGGGCGAGCTTTCCCGAGCTGGAAGAACGCGTGCTCGACGCATGGGCGGCCGACGACACCTTCCGCGCCAGCATCGAGAACCGTTCGGGTGCTGCCGAGTTCGTCTTCTACGACGGCCCACCCTTTGCCAACGGTCTGCCGCATTATGGTCATTTGCTCACCGGCTATGTGAAGGATTTGATCCCACGTTTCCAGACGATGCGCGGCAAGCGCGTCGATCGGCGTTTCGGATGGGACTGTCACGGCCTTCCCGCGGAAATCGAAGCGGAAAAGCAGCTCGGTATCACGGACAAATCACAGATCGACGCCATGGGGTTGGCGGAATTCAATGCCGCGTGCAAATCCTCGGTGCTGCGCTACACCGGGGAATGGCGCGACTACGTCACCCGCCAGGCTCGCTGGGTCGACTTCGACAACGACTACAAGACCCTCGATCTCGACTTCATGGAGTCGGTCATGTGGGCCTTCAAGTCGCTCTACGACAAGGGCCTGATCTACCAGGGCTTCCGCGTGCTGCCCTACAGCTGGTACGAGCAGACGCCGCTGTCGAACCAGGAGACCCGCCTGGACGACGCCTACAAGATGCGCCAGGACCCGGCCGTCACCGTCGACATGGCGCTGCGTGTGCCCGACGACCATCCGCTGCGCGAACTCGACGGCGCCAACGCGCTGATCTGGACCACCACGCCCTGGACCCTGCCGTCCAACCTGGCCATCGCCGTACACCCCAACGTGCGCTACGTGCACCTGAGCGCCGCTGACGGCAAGCGCTACCTGCTGGCCGCCGAGCGCGTCTCGCACTACGCGCGGGAGTTCGGCGAGGAGCCGCAGGTGCTCGGCGAGTTCGACGGCGCGGCGCTGGCCGGACTGTCCTACGCCCCGCCCTTCGACTTCTTCGTCGGCCACCCGAACGCGCACCGCGTGCTCACCGCCGACTACGTGACCACCGACTCCGGCACCGGCATCGTGCACCTGGCTCCCGCCTTCGGTGAGGAGGACATGGAGGTCGCGACGGCCAACGGCATCGAGATCGTGCAGCCGCTGGATCCGGGCGGCAAGTTCACCTCGATGGTGCCGCCGTACGAGGGCTTGATGGTCTTCGACGCGAATCCGGTGATCATCAAGGACCTCAAGGCCGCCGGAAAGCTGTTGCGGCACGAGACGATCGAGCACTCCTACCCGCACAGCTGGCGCTCCGGGCAGCCGCTGATCTACATGGCGGTGCCGTCCTGGTTCGTCGCGGTCACCAAGTTCCGCGACCGGATGGTCGAGCTGAACAAGCAGATCACCTGGGTGCCCGAGCACATCCGCGACGGTCAGTTCGGCAAGTGGCTGGAGGGCGCGCGCGACTGGAACATCAGCCGCAACCGCTACTGGGGCAGCCCGATCCCGGTGTGGGTCTCCGACGATCCGGCCTACCCCCGGGTCGACGTGTACGGCTCGCTGGACGAGCTCGAGCGCGACTTCGGTGTGCGCCCGACCGACCTGCACCGGCCCATGATCGACGAGCTGACTCGGCCGAACCCCGACGACCCGACCGGCAAGTCGACCATGCGCCGGGTGCCGGAGGTGCTGGACTGCTGGTTCGAGTCCGGCTCGATGCCCTATGCGCAGGTGCACTACCCGTTCGAGAACAAGGACTGGTTCGACGGGCACTTCCCGGGCGACTTCATCGTCGAGTACAACGGGCAGACCCGCGGCTGGTTCTACACCCTGCACGTCCTCTCGACCGCGCTCTTCGACAGCCCGGCCTTCAAAACGGTTGCGGCGCACGGCATCGTGCTCGGTGACGACGGGCTGAAGATGAGCAAGTCGAAGGGCAACTACCCGGACGTGAACGAGGTGTTCCACCGGGACGGCTCCGACGCGATGCGCTGGTTCCTGATGAGCTCGCCGATCCTGCGCGGCGGCAATCTCATCGTCACCGAGCGCGGCATCCGCGAGGGCGTCGGTCACGCGCTGCGTCCGCTGTGGAACGCGTGGAGCTTCCTGCAGCTGTACGCCTCGAAGCCCGGCGTGTGGCGCACCGATTCGCCGCATGTGCTGGACCGCTACATCCTGGCGAAGCTGGCGCAAACCCGCGATGTGATGACCGACGCACTGGAGGCCTACGACATCGCGGGCGCCTGCGAGGAGCTGCGCTCGTTCGCCGACGCGCTCACGAATTGGTATGTGCGCCGGTCGCGTTCGCGCTTCTGGTCGGAGGATCGCGACGCGGTCGACACCCTGCACACCGTGCTCGAGGTGGTCTCCAGGCTGGCCGCGCCGCTGCTGCCGCTGATCGCCGAGGTGATCTGGCGCGGGCTCACCGGCGATCGTTCGGTGCACCTGGCCGACTGGCCGAAGGAGGGCGAGCTGCCGGAGGATCCGGAGCTGGTCGCCGCCATGGACGAGGTGCGCACGGTCTGCTCGACGGTGCTCAGCCTGCGCAAGGCACAGAACCTGCGGGTGCGGCTGCCGCTGGCCGAGGTGACCATCGCGGCGGGCGACGCCGAGCGGTTGCGCCCGTACGCCGACATCATCGCCGACGAGGTCAACGTCAAGAAGGTCGACCTGACCACCGACATCGCCGTGCACGGTCGCTTCGAGCTGGCGGTGAACGCCCGCGCCGCGGGTCCGCGCCTGGGCAAGGACGTGCAGACGGTGATCAAGGCGGTCAAGGCGGGCGAGTGGTCCGAGGATGCCGCCGGTGTCGTCAGCGCCGCCGGAATCACCTTGTTCCCCGAGGAATACACCCAGCGGCTGGTCGCCGCCGAGCCCGAGTCCACCGCGGCGCTGCCCGGCAACGCGGGTCTGGTGGTGCTGAACTCGGTGGTCACCGAGGAGCTGGAGGCCGAGGGCTGGGCCCGCGACCTGATCCGCGACCTCCAGGAGACCCGCAAGTCGCTCGGCTTGGACGTCTCCGACCGGATCACCGTGGTCCTCGAGGTCCCGGCCGAGCGCCTGGCTTGGGCGCAGACCCACCGGGATCTGATCGCGGGCGAAATCCTCGCCACGGCACTCGATTTCGGCACCGTGGGCGCCGACGCCGCCGAACTCGCCGGTGGTGTGAAGGCCGCGGTCGCCAAGGCCTGAGCCGGTCGTCGGGGTGGGCGTCGTCGTCCACCCCGACGACGCGGCTCGACCGAGTGGCGGTCGAGACCATGCAGTGGTAGTGATCTAGATCACACGCTGGGAATTTGCTGGAAACCTCTCCTGTCTCCGAAAAGCCCGGCAGAATCGGGCGTGTTGCTGTTGGTGCGCAGATCGATCAGTGGTACCGCAGTGATCCTCGTGAGGCATGTTCTACCTGATGTGCGCTGTTCGGCGGGCTGTGAAGCCGGATAGGCGCGGAGGTCGGTGGCTCCACCCCGATGACGAGGGTGGCGCCGCGCGTCAGCGCGGCCGCTTGTCGCGGCCTGTTCGCCGGACCCACAGGAGAGGTGCGTTTCGTGATCAGAAAATCGTTGTGCCGGATATTCGCCGGCCTTGTCGTCACCGCGATCGTCACCCTGCTGCTCGCCGGACCCGCCTGGTCCGACACCGGCAGCGGCCCCGTTTCGGCGGCCGGTTCGGGCTCCGGAGGTTCGAGCGCCTCGGCGGGTCTGCCGCTGCCCAGTCCACGGGGCCTCGCCGCGCTGGCCATCGCCACGACCCAGACCGGTAAGCCCTATGTATGGGGCGGCACCGGCCCGCACGGCTGGGACTGCTCCGGGCTCGTCCAGTGGGCGTTCCGGCAGGTCGGCGTCGACATGCCGAGGACGACCTGGCAGCAGGCGACGGCGGGCACCGCCGTGCCGGTCCGCGCGATGGCGCCGGGCGACGTCGTCGTGCTGAACGACGACGGCTCGCACGTCGGCATCTACGCCGGCTTCGGGCAGATCTTCAACGCCTACGGTCGCGGCGTCCCGGTCGGCCTCGCGCCGCTCCGGAAGTTCACCATCTACGCCGTCCGCCGGTTCTGACGGCGCGAAAACCGTTGCGGTTCAGGCGAGGTGATCGGTGGCCAGACCGCGAAGCAGCGGACCGTACTCCGGATGCGCCAGCGCCGAGGCGAACTGGGCGACCAGGTAGTCGCCGGGATTGCCGGTGTCGTACCAGCGGCCGCGAATCACCTGACCGAACACCGGATTCTCCGCGGCGTGCACGTTGATGGCGTCGGTCAGGTAGACCTCGCCGGTGCGGTGCTCGTACCAGGCCGCGGTCTGCCTGCGCAGCTCGTCGACGATGCCCGGGGTCACCACGTAGCCGCCGATGGCGGCGTAGGCCGAGGGCGCGTCTTCGGGCTTGGGCTTCTCCATGAGGCCGGTGATGCGCAGCAGGCCGTTGCCCTGATCGTCGGCGACGACCGGGACGCCGTAGCGCTTGGACTCGGCCGGGTTCATCGGCATCAGCGCGAGCACCGGCGCCGCGGTGGCCTCGTAGGCGTCGATGAGCTGCTGTGCGCGCGGCACCTCGGCCACGAACACGTCGTCGGGCCAGAGCACGAGCATCGGCTCGTCACCGGCGTTGCGCGCGGCGTTGAGCACCGGGGTGCCGTTGCCGTAGGGGCCGTGCTGGTCGAGATAGGTGATGTGGCCGAGGCGGGACAGTTCCCCGACCTCCTCGACGGCGTCGGCGTAGGCGGTCTTTCCGTCCGCGCGCAACTGCGCGACGAGGGCCGGATTGGGGCGGAAGTGGTCCTGGATCAACGACTTTCCGCCGCTGACCACGATGGTGATGTCGGTGATGCCGGAGGCGACCAGCTCGCGGACGGTGTGCTCGATGACCGGCTTGTCGCCGACCGGCAGCATCTCTTTCGGGATGGCCTTGGTCAGCGGGAGCAACCGGGAGCCGATACCGGCCGCCGGGATGACTGCCTTACGGATCTTCATGGGTCCGATCATCACATACGAACCGGCGGGCAAGGCGCGATCCCCGTCGTTCGTTGCCGTGTCGAAAAACCTGGCGCGCGAGGTATCGGCCCAGGTCAAGGCTGCTGGATCGCGGTGTCGGCGGCTGCCGGGACGCTCCGCAGATCCGCAGCAATCGATCAGGCAACACCCAGCCGCCGCGGCGGCGAACATGTCGGTGAGTTGGCGTACATTCCGGTCGTGCGGACGGATCGGGCGACGGAGAACGCGGCGGTCGGCCGCACCTTCAAGCGCTGGGTGCTGCACATAGATATGGACGCGTTCTTCGCCTCGGTCGAGCAGCTGACTCGCCCGACGCTTCGCGGCCGACCGGTGCTCGTCGGCGGCACCGGGGGACGCGGCGTCGTCGCGGGGGCCAGCTACGAGGCGCGGGTCTTCGGCGCGCGTTCCGCGATGCCGATGCACCAGGCCAAGCGCCTGGTCGGGGTCACGGCCGTGGTGGTGCCGCCCCGCGGGGCGGTCTACGGGGTGGTCAGTGGGCGGGTGTTCGAGGCGCTGCGCAGCCGCATCCCGGTGCTGGAGACGCTCTCGTTCGACGAGGCGTTCGGCGAACCGGAGGAGCTGGCGGGCGCCGACGCGGAGCGGGTCTACGACTTCTGCGCGGAGTTGCGCGCGCTGGTGCGCGAACGCACCGGTCTGGTCGCCTCGGTCGGCGCGGGCAGCGGCAAGCAGCTCGCCAAGATCGCCTCCGGCCTTGCCAAACCCGACGGCATCCGGGTGGTCGCGCCCGACGAGCAGCAGGCACTGCTCGCCGGGCTGCCGGTGCGCAAGCTGTGGGGGATCGGCCCGGTCGCCGAGGGCAGGCTGCGTTCGCTCGGCATCGAGACGGTCGGCGCCTTCGCCGCGCTGCCCGAATCGGAGGTGGTGTCCTTGCTCGGCGGCAGCGTCGGGGCGGCGCTGCACCGGCTGGCCCGCGGCATCGACGACCGGCCGGTCGCCGAGCGCGCCGAGGCCAAGCAGATCAGCGCCGAGAACACCTACGAGACCGACATCGTCACCTTGGCCCAGCTGCGGCCCGCGATCGAGACCATGGCCGCGGCCGCGCACGCCAGGCTCGGCAAGGACGGCCGGGCCGCGCGCACCGTGGTGCTGAAACTACGGAAGTCGGATATGAGCGTGGTGACGCGCTCGTTCACCCTGCCCTACGCCACCACCGACCTGGCCACGCTGACCACCGCCGCCCAGCGGTCGGCGATCGATCCCGCCGAGCTCGGCCCGATCCGCCTGGTCGGCGTCGGCTTCGGCGGGCTGTCCACGGTGCGGCAGGAATCGCTCTTCCCGGAACTGGATCAGAGCCCGGTCGACGACACGCTCGATCCCGAATGGGAACCGAGCGAGCCAGCGCCGCCCGCCGCCGAGCCGAGTCCGTCCGCGCGCCTCTGGTACCCGGGAATGGATGTGGCGCACCCGGATTACGGACACGGGTGGGTGCAGGGAGCGGGGCACGGCGTGGTCACCGTGCGCTTCGAGACCAGTTCGACAGGGCCGGGCCCGGCGCGTACCTTCAGCGCCGACGACATCAGTCTGTCCCGGGCGGATCCGCTCGGCAGTCTCGACTGACCGGTAGCCTGATGCCTCGGGCGGTGCCGCCGGTTCTTGGTGGACGCTGCCGCGGTTACGACACGGACCCCTCCTCGAACGCAAAGGACGAGCAGTTGAAGCTTCGTACGACTGGACGCATCGCGATCGCTGGCCTCGCCATCGTTGCCACCCTGGGCCTGACCGCCTGCGGCGGCGACGATTCGAGCGACACCGCCAAGACGGCCAAGACGACGACCAGCGCCAAGGCGACCACCGCTCAGGCGAACCTGCCCGCGGTGCCCACCGCGGCGGAGCTGAACACGCAGCTGCAGAAGGCGCTCGACCCGGCGGTGCCGAACGAGGAGAAGCTGGCGATGATTCAGGGCGCCGAGGCCGATCCCGAGCTGCCCGCCCGGCTGTCCGAGGCCTACAAGGCGACCGGCGCCACCGTCGAGGTGACCGAGGTGACCGCGTTCGGCGACACCATCAACGCCAAGGCCAAGATCGTGCTGAACGGCCAGGAGAACATCGCCGACGTGCCGTTCGTCGCCGAGGACGGCAAGTGGAAGGTCCAGAAGGCGTGGGCCTGCCAGATGCTGACCGCGCTCGGCCAGCAGTCGGCCGCCTGCGCCTGATCCGCGGTGTCGCGGCCCGGCCCGAATCCGGGCCGCGACGATCCCGCTTCGCGGCGGCCGAGTCGGTCCGCCGAAGTGATGCGTGGGCGAGAATCCGCAGATCAGCCGCCTGATTCGCCCGTGGAACCGCGCTCGGAACAGGCTTCGGGTTTCGCTCTCAGTTTCGATCGTTACTATCTGGCCTCGTGGCTGACACTATGGTGTGGGCGGGGCAGCCGTCCGTCGAGGATCCCAGACCCGGGACGGCACAGCGGAATACGAGCGGGGGATGGGCGCGGCCCGTCGCTTTGCTCGCGGCGTTGATCGGCGCGCTGTGCGCGGTGGCGGTGCCCTTGCTCCCGATCCGGGTGGACGAGGCGACGCTGTCCTGGCCGCAGGCGGGTTCGGCGCGCAGCGTGGAGGCGCCGCTGGTGGCCTACGCGCCGTCGGCCTTCGACGCCACCCTGCCGTGCGCGGCCATCGGGCAGCTGGCCGTCAACGGCGGCACCCTCGCCGCCACCGCGCCAGACGGCGCGCCGGACCGCGAGCGCTACGGCTTCCTCGCACGGGTGACCACGCCCACCGCCGACGCATCGGCCCGGCTCGACGTCATCCTGCGTAACCAAGCGCTGCTCAGCACGCCAGTCGATCAACTGCCCGCCGGGTGCGAACTCGCCGTGCACGCCGACACCACCCGGGCGACGGTGACCATGCCGGGATTCACCGCCCCCGGCTTCCCGGTGACGCTCGACGGCGATTTCCGCCCCCAGCTCGTCGGCATCTACAGCGACCTGGCCGCCGCCGACGGCGCGACCGTCACCGCGGCCCTGGACACCCGCTTCACCTCCAGCCCGACTCCCGTCAAACGGGCCGCCATCTGGCTCGCCGTGCTGGCCACGATCGTCGCGCTGGTCGCCCTCTATCGGATCGACCGCGAGGACGGCAGGCGAACCCGCCGCCTGCTGCCGCAGCGCTGGTGGACGTTCTCGGTGCTGGACGGCGTGGTGCTCGGCGTGCTGGTGCTCTGGCACTTCATCGGCGCCACCACCTCCGACGACGGCTACCAGTTCGGCATGGCCCGCACGTCCGGTGCGGCGGGCTACATGTCCAACTACTTCGCCTACTTCGGCGTCCCCGAGAACCCGATCGGCACACCGTATTACGACCTGATCCGGATCATGGCCGAGGTGACGACCGCCAGCCCGTGGGTGCGCCTGCCCGCGCTGGCCTGCGGTGTGCTGCTGTGGCTGTTGCTGAGCCGCGAGGTGGTGCCGCGCTTGGGCGTGGCGGTGCGGCACGACAAGATCGCGCTGTGGACCGGCGCGCTCGGCTTCCTCGTGGTCTGGCTGCCCTACGACAACGGCCTGCGTCCCGAACCGCCCGTCGCGCTGGGGCTGCTGCTCACCTGGTGTTCGGTGGAGCGCGCGATCGCCACCCGGCGGTTGCTGCCCGCCGCGCTCGCGGTTCTGGTCGCGGCGTTCACCGTCACCGCGGGTCCGTCCGGCCTGATCTGTATCGCCGCGCTGCTGTCCGGCCTGCGTCCGGTCGCCAGGATCGTGATGGACAAGGTCGGCTCGGGCACCGTCCGGCAGCGCGTACTCGGTTACCTGACACTGCTCGCACCGCTCGGCGCGGCCGGTGCGCTCGTGCTGGCGATCGCGTTCGCCGACCAGCCGCTGTCCGCCACCTTGGAGATGCAGCGGGTGCACCACGACATCGGTCCCGACGTGCCGTGGTTCCAGGAATATCTGCGCTACCAGTACCTGTTCCAGGGCGAGGTCGACGGTTCGGTCGGTCGCCGGATCGGCATCCTGGCCATGCTGATCGGCATCGTGGTGTGTGTCGCCGTGCTGTTGCGCAAGGGTGGGCGGATTCCGCTGACCGCCGCGGGCCCGTCGCGGCGCATCCTCGGGACGACGGCGGGCGCCCTGTTGCTGATCATGGTCACGCCGACCAAATGGACCCACCACTTCGGCGTGTTCGCCGGTGTCGCGGGCTGTGTGGCGGTGCTGACCGCGATGGCGGTCGGCCCCAAGGTGCTGCGGTCGCCGCGCAACCGCGCGCTGTTCGCCGCGCTGATCGCGTTCCTGCTCGCGCTGGTGTTCTCCGGGCCCAACGGCTGGTGGTACGTCTCCGCGTACGGCATGCCGTGGTGGGACAAGCCGCCGTCGGTGGCCGGTCTGATGCTGAACGACCTGTTCCGGGTGGCAGCGGTCGCGCTGCTGGCGGTGGCCGCCTGGTGGCATGTGCACGCCCCGGAACCCGGTACCCCGCAGCGGGTTTCGCGGTTCGGGTGGCGGGTGTCGCTGCTTCCTCCGTTGACCATCGCGCTCGCGCTGCTGGTGGTGTGGGACATCGCGTCCTTCGCCAAAGCGGCGGTGGCGCAGGGCCAGTCGTTCTCGCTGGCGCGTTCGAACATCGAAGCGGTGACCGGCAAGCCGTACGGGCTAGCCGGTCACGTCCTGGTCGAGACCGATCCGAACGAGGGCATGCTCGCGCCGCTCACCGGTGACGCGCAGAGCACGCTCGCGGGCAACGCGACCGGGTTCACGCCGGGCGGAGTGGCCGAGGACCTGCGGCCGGACGACGAGGGCAGCAGTTCGACGGGCAGCATCGCCGACGCGCTCGCCACCAAGTCCTCGTCGGAGGACGAAGCCGGAACCGCTACCGCCGCATTGCCTTTCGGCCTGGACCCGGCCCGGGTCCCGGTGCTCGGCAGCTACCGTTCCGGTGACGCGGGCCCGGCCGAGCTGACCACCGGCTGGTACCGGCTGCCCGATCCGGGCGACCGCGCCGGGATCATCGCGCTGAGCGCCGCGGGCCGCATCTGGTCGGTGGACGCCGACGGTGTGGTGACGCCCGGCCAGTCGTTGCAGATCGAGTACGGCGCAACGGATTCCGTGTCCACGGCGCAGCCGATGGGCCGGGTCGTCCCGATCGACATCGGACCTGCGCCGTCCTGGCGCAACCTGCGGGTGCCGTTCGCCGACATTCCGGCGCAGGCCGACGTCATCCGTCTGGTCGCTGTCGACCGCGATCGCAATCCGAAGCAGTGGCTGGCGGTGACGCCGCCGCGGGTGCCGAAAACCAAGACGCTGAACGAAGTGGTAGGCACGACGCCCGCCCTGGTGGACTGGATGGTCGGGCTGCAATTCCCCAATCAGCGGCCGTTCGATCATCGAGGCGGCATCGCCGAAGTCCCCGGCTATCGCATCCTGCCCGACCGCTCCGGGGCCGCCGTCACCAACCTGTGGCAGAGCCACGACGGCGGCGGTCCGCTCGGCTGGACCGGAATGCTGTTGCGCGCACGGTCATTGGCCACATATCTGAACGAGGACTGGGACCGCGACTGGGGTGATCTCCAGCTGTTCACGCGGATCGATGACAGCGCCGTTCCGGCCGAACCCGCGATCACCCAGCGCGATCACTCCGGGCTGTGGAGTCCGGGGCCGATCAATACGAACTACTGAGCTCGACCGGCGCGTCCCACGAGAGTTAGGTCGGCGCGGACCGTGGTCCGCGCCTCGGGGTCGGCCCGCTCGGGGCGCGCCGCCCGGAACTGTCAAAGTCGCAGCCGTTGCCGATTCACCAGGGATTTGTTGGCAGCGACGGGTATCCGGCGTCTCAGGCGTTGCTGTTCGCCGTGACGATACGTGTGGCGAGGGCGACCAGGTCCTCGCCGGTCAGGCCGGGATAGCCGTGCAGCTTGGTGCGCCAGCGGACGGGGACGGCGGAGGCGCCCCAGCGGGCGCCGAGCAGCCCGCCCGCGATGGCGGCCGTGGTGTCGGTGTCGCCGCCCGCGCGGACGCAGAGTTCGAGCGCCAGCGGGAGATGTTCGGGGCCGGAGGCGTCGGCGGTGGTGATCGCCCACCAGGCGGTCTGTAGCGCGTGCACGACCCAGCCGTTGTTCGGAAAGTGCGCGGGCGCGCCGTTTTCGGCCTGGTCGAGCAGCCGGTTCCAGTAGTCGGCGCTGTCGGTGGCGGCGACGTACTCGCGGACGCCGTCGAGGGTCGCGGTCAGCACCGCGTGGCGGACTGCGTAGGTCCAGATCTTGCACGCCTCGACGGCCTGCTGATCGTGATGGGTGAGCAGGCCGACCGCGCCCGCCATCCGCACGCACCCCGCGGCGTCGTCCAGGTAGGACAGCGCGATCGGCGCGGTGCGCATCAGCGAACCGTTCCCGCCGGTCAGCCCGTCCAACGACATGGCCTGCTGATGCATGGCTCGCGCCGAGGCCGGTCGCGCGGCGAGCACCCGGTTGGTCTGGACGCCGATGTCTTTCGGGTCGGAGTCGTACCACCGCACGAAACCCGCTGCCACCGCGTCGAGTTCGAGTCCAGGCCCGTCCGCGGCGGCTTGGGCGATCGCCACGGCCATCGCGGTGTCGTCGGTCCATTCGCCGGGCTCCCAGCGGCAGGCCCCGCCGCCGATCATGTCGATCTCCTGCTCCGGTCCCGGCCGGGTGAACTCGTATCCGGCGCCGAGCGCGTCGCCCGCCGCGGTGCCGAGCAGCACACCCGCCGCCCTGTCGAGTCGCCCGTCGTCCAGCATCGTGAAAACCTTTCCGGTCCCGCGTCGATCGCGGCAAATGTATCGGGTTGCCGCGTGCGGGCCCGCTGTCGAATCGGACAAGCGTCGGCCGCGTTCTCTGTGCCGATACGACGAAAGTCCGGTCAGGGCGGCCGGTTCGGTGCACGGCGGTCGTGCTCTGCCTGCCTGTGCCCGCCCGATGGCGGTCGAGACGCGCACTCGAATGCCTCCTCACGAAGGGCAGTGGCGGGGGGCGGCGGGGTGGCGCCGCACTCAGGGGGCGGGCGTTTCGGCGGGTGACACCGGAGCCGGTGTGCGGCGACCGAGCCGGGCGCGCAGCAGCGCGTCGGCGGTGAAGATCGCCAGCGCCGCCCAGATGAGCGCGAATCCGGCCCAGCGGGACGCGGGCATCGGT
Organism: Nocardia sp. NPDC050713; assembly: GCF_040654315.1. Classification (NCBI taxonomy): domain Bacteria; kingdom Bacillati; phylum Actinomycetota; class Actinomycetes; order Mycobacteriales; family Nocardiaceae; genus Nocardia; species Nocardia sp. NPDC050713. The sequence continues at coordinate 234,486 of NZ_JBFAHS010000014.1, forward strand.
TCGTGCACGACGGCGACGCCCCAGGCCATCTGGAGCGCCGGGGTGAGGTATTGCAGCAAACCCATGGTGGACAGTGGAACTCGTTGCGCGGCGATGGCGAACAGCAGCAGCGGCACCAGCGTGACCGGCCCGGTCGACATCAGCAGCGCGGCGTGTCCCGCGCCGGAGGTGAACTCGCTGCGGCCGGTGAACAGCAGTACGAGGACGAACGCGAGGGCGAACGGCGCGGCGACGATGCCCTCGGCCGCGATGCCGCGCAGCGCGTCGAGCGGTATGACCTTCTTCACCAGCCCGTACAGCGCGAACGAGCAGGCGAGGGCGAGGGCGATCACCGGCGGCCTGCCGTAGTCGACGGTGAGCACCGCGACCGCCGCCGCGCCGAGCCCGAGCGCGGCCCACTGCGCCCGCCGCAGCCGCTCGCGGAAGATGATCACGCCGAAGCCGACGGTCACCAGCGGGTTGACGAAGTATCCGAGCGCGCACTCCACCACGTGCCCGGAGGTGACGCCGTAGACGTAGACGCCCCAGTTGATCGAGATCGCCGCCGAGGCGAGCGCGGCCAACCGCCAGGTCCGCGCGTCGATGCTCGCCATCTCGCGCAGCCGTCCGGTGACGACCAGCACGGCGAGCACCACCACGAGCGTCCACAGGATCCGCTGCGCGAGCACCTCCACCGGGCTCGCGAACGCCAGCAGACCGAAGAACGCGGCGAACAAACCCCAGATCAGATAGGCACTGGTGCCGAAGGCAACACCGGGGATGGATCTGATTCGCCGCACCGTGCCAGGTTAGTGGGCGAGCGTTGTTCATGGGATGAATTAACGGTGCGGCGGGCTGTGGATGGTCTGGAGTTGTCCACAGCCCCGCGCACGGCCGAAGCCGATGCGGAAGTCCGCCTACTACGCTGACGACCATGTCGATAACCGTTCAGGCATCGGGCGCCACCGGACTCACCACGGCGGAGGTCGAGCAGCGTCGCCGCGACGGGCTCACCAACGACGTGCCGGACCGGGCCAGCCGCTCGGTACGCGACATCGTCCGCGCCAATGTCTTCACCAGGATCAACGCCATCCTCGGTGTGCTGTTCATCCTGGTGCTGTCGACCGGTTCGATCATCGACGGCATGTTCGGTCTGCTGATCGTGGCCAACAGCGCGGTCGGCATCATCCAGGAGATCCGGGCGAAGCGGACGCTGGACCAGCTGGCCATCGTCAGCCAGGCCAGGCCGACAGTGCGCCGCGACGGCGTCGCGCACGAGGTCGCGCCGAAGGACGTGGTGCTCGACGACCTGATCGAGCTGGGTCCCGGCGACCAGATCGTGGTGGACGGCGTGGTCGAGGAGTCCGCGCTGCTGGAGATCGACGAGTCGCTGCTCACCGGCGAGGCCGACCCGATCGACAAAGCCATCGGCGCGGAGGTGATGTCCGGCAGCTACGTGGTGTCCGGCTCCGGCGCCTACCGCGCCACCAAGGTCGGCCGCGACGCCTACGCCGCGAAGCTGGCCGAGGAGGCGAGCAAGTTCACCCTGGTGCACTCCGAGTTGCGCAGCGGCATCGACAAGATCCTGAAGTTCATCACCTACCTGTTGATCCCCGCCGGTCTGCTCAGCATCTACAACCAGCTGTTCTCCAGTGGCGAGAGCTGGCGTCCCGCGGTGACGGGCATGGTGGCCGCGCTGGTGCCGATGGTGCCCGAGGGCCTGGTGCTGATGACCTCCATCGCGTTCGCGGTGGGTGTGGTGCGGCTCGGCCGTCGCCAGTGCCTCGTCCAGGAGCTGCCCGCGATCGAGGGCCTGGCCCGCGTGGACGTGGTGTGCGCGGACAAGACCGGCACGCTGACCGAGAACGGCATGCGGCTGTCCGACATCAAGATCATCGACGGGTTCGACGATGGCGAGGTGCGCAAGGCGCTGGCCGCGATGGCGGGCGACGACCCGCGCCCCAACGCCAGCGTGCAGGCCATCGCCGAGGAGCTGACCGATCGGCCCGGCTGGCAGTACACCGCGGTCGCGCCGTTCTCCTCGGCCAAGAAGTGGAGCGGCTTCTCTTACGGCGAGCACGGCGACTGGCTGCTCGGCGCACCCGACGTGCTGCTGGACCCGGGCTCGGAGGAGGCGCGCACGGCCGAGGAACTCGGCTCCTCGGGTCTGCGCATTCTGCTGCTCGCGCAGAGCGACCGTCCCGTGGACTCGCCCGACGCGCCGGGTGCGGTGCGGCCCGCGGCGCTCGTCGTGCTCGAGCAGAAGATCCGGCCCGATGCGCGCGACACGCTCGATTACTTCGCCAGCCAAGACGTGTCGATCAAGGTGATCTCCGGCGACAACGCCGTCTCGGTGGGCGCGGTGGCCTCCTCGCTCGACCTGCCCGGCGGTGATCACGCCGTCGACGCGCGCCGGTTACCCGAGGACCGTGAGCAACTGGCCGACGTGCTCGAGCACGAGACCACCTTCGGCCGGGTCCGCCCGGATCAGAAGCGCGCCATGGTCGGTGCGCTCCAGTCGCGCGGTCACACCGTCGCGATGACCGGCGACGGCGTGAACGACGTACTGGCGTTGAAGGATTCCGACATCGGCGTCGCGATGGGCGCGGGCAGCCCGGCGACCCGCGCGGTGGCGCAGATCGTGTTGCTGGACAACAAGTTCGCGACGCTGCCCTACGTCGTCGGCGAGGGCCGCCGGGTGATCGGCAACATCGAGCGCGTCTCGAATCTGTTCCTCACCAAGACCGTGTACTCGGTGCTGCTCGCGTTCTTGATCGGTCTGGCCGGCGTCGGCTCGCAGATCTTCGGCTACGAACCGATCGGCTATCCGTTCCTGCCGCGTCACGTCACCATCGCCGCCTGGTTCACCATCGGCATTCCGGCATTCATCCTCTCGCTCGCCCCGAACAACGAGCGCGCGCGCACTGGATTCGTCTCGCGCGTCATGCGTTTGGCGATTCCGTCCGGCGTGGTGATCGGCGTCGCGACGTTCGTGGCGTACCTCATCGCCTACGCGGGACCGGAAGCCAGCGAGACACAGAAGGAGCAGGCGGGCACCACCGCGCTCATCACGCTGATCATGATCGCGGTGTGGGTGCTGGCCATCGTCGCCCGGCCGTACGTGTGGTGGAAGGTGGTGCTGATCGCGGCGTCCATGGCGGCCTACGTCGTGCTGTTCACGGTGCCGTTCACCCGCGAGTTCTTCAAGCTCGACCCCTCCAACGTGGCGCTCACGACCTCGGCGTTCGTCTGCGGCGCCATCGGCATCGTGTTGGTGGAGGCGATCTGGTGGATCAGTGCCGCGCTGCACGGTGAGCAGCGCAGGCTCATCCCGGCCACGCCGGGCGGCAGCGCGTAAACCTCGCCCACCTGCCCGGTTTCGGCGCGAGAAGCCTTGTGCGAAGCGGTCATTCGGGGTTGGAGTACCTTCTCCGAATATGGAGGTACTGCTGCACCAGATCGACGCGTTCGCCGACGCACCGTTCTCGGGCAATCCGGCGGCCGTGATGCCGCTGACGTCGTGGTTGCCGGATGAGCTGCTGCAAAATCTGGCCGAGGAGAACAACCTCGCCGAAACCGCCTTCTATACCTCGCAGTTACCTCCGGAGGCGGTCGGCCCGCCCGTGGATCATCCGGTGTTCCACCTGCGCTGGTTCACTCCGGCGGCGGAGGTCGACATGTGCGGGCACGCCACCCTGGCCGCCGCGGCCCAGGTCTTGGAGGACATGCATCCCGGCGCCGACCGGGTGAGCTTCTTCACCAGGAGCGGCTGGCTGCACGTCGACCGCACCGACGACGACGAGTACATCCTCGATCTGCCGACGGTCGCGTCCGTCGAGGTGGAGCCCGACCCGGCGCTGGTCGCGGCGTTGGGGGTGACGCCGGTGCGCGCCTTCTCCGGCACCGACGAGGTCGTCGTCCTCGCCTCGGAAGACGAAGTGCGCCGGGCACGTCCGCTGCTGAGCGCCTTTCCGCCGCTGCCGCGCGCGGCTGTTCTCACCGCCCGAGGCACGGAAGTCGATTTCGTCTCACGGGTTTTCGCGCCCGGTCTCGGCGTGCCGGAGGATCCGGTCACCGGATCGGCGCACGCCCAACTGGTTCCGCTGTGGGCCGCCGAGTTCGGGCGCACCGAACTGACGGCCCGTCAGCTGTCCCGCCGCGGCGGCGCGCTGCGCTGCGCGCTGGTCGATGATCGGGTTCTGCTGCTCGGTCGCTGCCGCCGCTATCTCGACGGTGTGGTCACGCTGCCCGATTGACCACATCCGGCTGGCTCTCGTCGAAACGAGAGCCAGCCGCCTTCGTGTTCTACCGTGCCGCCACCGTCTCCGGTTCGACAGACGCGGACGAGACGAGGGGTCGCGACATCCGGGACGGCCACCACACCCGGTCTCCCGCGATCAGCGTGAGCGCGGGAACCAGGACCGATCGAACCAGCACGGTGTCCAGCAGGACGCCGAAGGCCACCGCGAACCCGAGCTGGGCCAGCGAGACCAGCGGCAGGGTCACCAGCACCGCGAAGGTGGCGGCCAGCACGATGCCCGCGGAGGTGATCACGCCGCCGGTGACCGAGAGGCTGCGCAGGATGCCCTGCCTGGTGCCGTGCCGCACCGACTCTTCCCTCGCCCTGCTCACGAGGAAGATGTTGTAGTCCACGCCGAGGGCGACCAGGAAGAGAAACGCCAGCAGGATGAGGCCGGAATCCAGGCCGTCGAAGCCGAAGAGGTGCTCGAAGGCGAAAACGCTTGCGCCGAGCGCGGATCCGAACGACAGCACCACGGTGAGCACCAGTCCGATGGGCGCAGCGAGCGACCGCAACAGCAGCCCGAGGACCGCGGTGACCACGAGCAGCACCAGCGGAATCACCACCCACCGGTCGCGCGCCGACGCCGTCGCGATGTCACGGTTCGCCGCGCTGGGGCCGCCGACCACCGTGCCGGGCGCGACCTCGCCGAGGGTGTCGCGCAACCGCTCGATGGTCGCGTATTCGGCGGTGGAATCGGCCGGGTCGCGCGGGATCGCGACGATCTCGCCCGCGGTCAGCCCGGACCGTCCCGCTTCGACCGCGCCGATGCCGGGATCCGCCGCGACCGCCGACATCGCCGCGTCGCGAACGCCGTTGGGCGCGAGGATCAGCAGCGGCGTGCCCGCGCGGTCCGGGAAGTGCGCGGCGATCAGCGACTGCCCCTGGACGGATTCCGGTGTATTCACGAACTGTTCGGCCCGGCCCAGCGAGTCGGTGTTGCCGAGCAGGCCGAGGCTCAGCAGTGCCAGCACCGCGACCGAGGCGAGCGCGGAGAGCACCGGCTTGCGGGCGATGGCCGCACCGATCCGGTCCCACATCGTTCGGGCCGTGGTCGTTTCGGTCCGCACTCGGGGCACCCGAGGCCAGAAGATCCACCGTCCGCACACCACCAGCAGGGCCGGGAACAGTGTCACCATCACCGCGAGCGTGCACACGATGCCCGCCGCGCCCACCGGACCCATGCCCGCGGCGTTGTTCATGTCGGCGGCCAGCAGGCACAGCAGCCCGAGGCTGACGGTGGCGGCGGAGGCCGCGATCGCGGGCACCGAGCGCCGCAGCGCCGCCACCATCGCCTCGCCCACCTCGATGCGGCGGTGCAGTTCCTCGCGGTAGCGCGCGACGATCAACAGCGCGTAATCGGTGCCGACGCCGAACACCAGAATGGTGAGCACCGCGGCGCTCTGATCGTTGACGGTGACGTCGAATGCCTTGGCCAGCCCGTAGACCGCCGCCATGGACAGCACGTTCGCCCCCGCGACGGCGGCCAGCGGCACCAGCCACAGCAGCGGGCTGCGGTAGGTCAGCAGCAGGATCCCGGTGACCACGAGGGCGGTCACCAGGAGCAGTCGCTCATCGATGCCCTCGAACGCGCCCTCGAAATCCGCTTGCAGCGCACCGGGTCCGGCGACCTGGACGGTGAGTCCGCCGGGATGCTCGGCGACCGTCGCGCGGAACTCCTCGATGTATTCCGCCGACTCACCGTGTGATTCGCCGACCGCGACCGGAAACAGCAGCGCCGCACCGTCGTCGGAAGACAGTGGCCGCTCGGGTCCGCCCAGCACGCCGTACTTCGAGCGCAGTGCGGCGTAGTGCGCGGCGGCGGTGGCTCGGTCGGCCTCTGTGACGCCGTTCGCGCGGTGGTACACCACCAGGAACACATTCTCGGTGCCGCCGGGCAGGGTGGTCTCCAGTTCGGCCGCCATCGTCGACTGTGCCGAGGCGGGAAGATAGTCGATCTCCCGATCGGATTTCACATCGTCCAACCCGCTCGCCCACGGTGTCGACGCGGCGAGCACCGCGATCCACAGGCCGATGAGCAACCACGCTCTGCTCTTCATCCCCATCACTGTCTCCTCGTTTCGGACATGCCAAGCAGCGTCGCGGGAAGGCGGATCGAAAGCGTCCGCCCCCGAAGGCTGTTGGAGATACGCCGCGCGGAGTACGCCGGGCGCGGTCGGCTGCCGGAGAATGGCGGGATGAACAGACGGTGGGTGGCCGACGGTGCGCTGGCCGGTGCGCTGGTGGTCGTCGAGCTGATCGCCGCGGGGCCGCTGGCGGGTCCGCGGCCACTGGACGCCTTCGGTGCGGTGCTGCTCACGTTGTCGACAGCGGTGCTGGTGGCGCGCCGAACCTGGCCGCTCGGGGTGTTGTTCGCGCATCTGGCGCTGGTGATTCCCTACCACGCCAACGAATTTCCGCACGAGGCCGTCGTGCCCGCGACCATCGTCGCGCTCTACACGGTGGCCAGGTACGGCAATCGGGCGCGCACGGCACTGGTGATCGCGGTGGTCCTCGTGTTCGGCCTCGGTGGAATCCTGCTGTCGCGCACCGAAAACGAGAACACGGCGCTGCAAGCGTTCGGCGCCGTCGGCTGGATCGTGCTGGCCTGCGTGGCTGGCGAGGCCGTGCGGCTGCACCGCGCCTACATCGCCGAGGCACTGGACCGGGCCGAACGCGCCGAACGCTCGCGCGATGCCGAGGCGCGCAGGCAGGTGGCGGAGGAACGGCTGCGCATCGCCAGGGATCTGCACGATCTGCTCGCCCACACCATCACCGTGATCCAGGTGCAGGCCGGGGTGGCCGCGCACCTGCTCACCGAAGGACGGGCCGAACGAGCCACCGTCGTCGCCGCCCTGGACACCATCGCGGACGCGTGTGCCGACGCGCGTGCCGAATTGGCCGCGACCGTCGGCGTGTTGCGCACCCCGGGCGGGGAGCCCCGCGGCCCGCTGCCCGCGCTGGCGCAGCTGTCCGCGCTGGCCGAACCGGCCGAGGCGGCGGGTGCGGTGGTGGAGTTCGAGACGCTGGGCGAGGTGCGTGCGCTCGCGCCGACCGTCGAGATGGTCGCCTACCGGATCGTGCAGGAGGCGCTCACCAACGTCGCCAAGCACTCGCGGGCCACCCGCGCGTCAGTGCTGCTCGACTACCGGGCCGATCGGCTGATCGTGCGCGTCACCGACGACGGTCACGGAACTTGCGACGGGGCCCCGGGTTTCGGCGTTCGCGGCATGGTCGAGCGAGCGGAGGCCGTCGGCGGTTCGCTCCGGACGCTCGGCACGGACGCGGGGTTCGCCGTGATCGCCGCGCTGCCGATTCCGGGAGTGCCGGAAGAGGGTGGGGCGGTGGATGCTTCGTTGGCCTCGGCCGCCGACGCGCGACGGGACGGCGCGCGGGAATGGGCGAGCGGCATCGATCGGAGCGAGACCAGCGGAGTCGCTTCGTGATCCGGGTGCTGCTGGCCGATGACCAGGCGCTGGTGCGCGGGGCGTTCGCGCTGTTGGTCGCGTCCGCGCCCGATATGACGGTGGTGGGGGAGGCGGCGACCGGGCGCGAGGCGGTGGCGTTGGCTCGTGCCGAACGGGCCGACGTGGTCGTGATGGACATCCGCATGCCGGATCTGGACGGCATCGCCGCGACCACGTCCATCGCCGCGGACGAGAACCTCGCGGGCGTCCGGGTGCTGGTGCTCACCACCTACGACACCGACGACAACGTGCTCGCCGCCCTGCGCGCGGGCGCGAGCGGGTTCCTCATCAAGGACACCAAGCCCGCCGCGCTGCTGGACGCGATCCGCACGGTGGCGGCCGGGGAGGCGCTGCTGTCGCCGAGCGCGACCGCCGCCGTCATCGCGCGGGTCAGGTCCGCGCCGGATCCAGCGCCGCGCCCGACGCTTGGCACGCTCACCGACCGCGAGCTCGACGTGCTCGTCCTCGTCGCGCGCGGTCTGACCAACGCCGAGATCGCCGAGACCCTCGTGCTCAGCCCGCTGACGGTGAAGACCCACGTCAGCCGGATCCTGGCGAAACTGCTCGCCCGCGACCGCGTCCAGCTCGTCATCGCAGCCTACGAGGCGGGACTCGTCACGCCCGCCACCTGAGAACCTCTGCGGTGCACAAGCTCGACCAGATGCGCGCACTCGGTGTGCAGCCCGTCGCCACGAACAACCCGGCGCTGAATCTCGGTCAGTTGTCGGGGACCGGGGCGTCGTCCGGTCCGGGGACGACGGTCTCGGTGTGCTCCGGCAGCAACGGGTTCACCGCGAAGTGGCCCGCCACGGCGTCGGCGGGCAGGGCTTCGACCGCGCGGATGCCGTTGGCGGCGGCCAGGTTTCGCAGCTCCGGGAGGGTGCCGCGGACGACGAGGCCGACGGTGCAGGCGCATCCGGCCCGCAGGCGGGAGATGGCGACCGTCATGACCCGCGTGTAGCGCTCGTCGATCGGCCCGGTTTGCTCCAGTTGGGCGAGCAGCTGCCACGCGGCCGCGTCGGCGGAAGCCACGGCGCCCGCGTCGCCCGCGGGCACCTGCACCGCGACCAGCGGCGTCTGCACACGCGGTATCGGAACACGGTGCAGCACTTGGCCGATGCGGAGACCGCCGCTGTGCGCCGGAATCGCCTGCGGCGCGATCGGTTCGGTGAACGAGACCAGCGCCCAGTGCTGCTCGGTATCGGAACCGGAGAGCGAATCGCGCGCTCTGACAAGGTAGTCGGCGACCGGCTCGGCGCGGTCCGGGCCGAGCCGATCGGTGCCGACGCCGAGCTCGCGCGGCGGATTCAGCGCACCGAGCACGGCCATGAAACCGATGACGGCGACCGCGAGGATTCCAGCGAGCACGGCCCGCAGCACCCGAGCGCGTGGTCCGCGGAATCCTGCAGCGCGCGGGTGGTTCGTTGCCGGGCTCTCGGATCCGCCGGCAACGCCACCTTCGCGACGCTCCGCACCGGACTCCGAGCGCTCACGCATTGCGCAGGACGTCCAGCGCGTTCTTCAGATCGTCCGGGTACTCACTGGTGATCTCGATCCAGCGCCCGTCGGCGGGATGGGCGAAGCCGAGCGAGCGGGCGTGCAACCACTGCCGTTGCAGACCGAGGCGTTCGGCGAGGCGCGGGTCGGCGCCGTAGGTGAGATCACCGCAGCATGGGTGCCGGATCGCCGAGAAGTGCACGCGTATCTGGTGGGTGCGCCCGGTCTCCAGGTGGATGTCCAGCAGGCTGGCCGCCTGGAACGCCTCGACGGTGTCGTAGTGGGTGACGCTCGGCCGTCCGTCGGCGGTGACCGCGAACTTCCAGTCGTTGCCGCGGGCCCGGCCGATGGGCGCGTCGATGGTGCCGCTGCTCGGATCGGGATGTCCCTGCACCAGCGCGTGATAGCGCTTGTCGACGGTGCGCTGCTTGAACGCCCGCTTGAGCACGGTGTAGGCGTGCTCGGACTGGGCGACCACCATCACACCGGAGGTGCCGACGTCGAGCCGGTGCACGATGCCTTGGCGCTCGTGCGCGCCGGAGGTGGAGATCCGGTATCCGGCCGCGGCCAGCCCGCCGACCACGGTCGGGCCCGTCCAGCCGACGCCGGTGTGCGCCGCGACGCCGACCGGCTTGTCCACCGCGACGATGTCGTCGTCGGCGTAGAGGATCTTCATGCCCTCCACCGGCGCGGCCTCGATGGTGAGTTCCCGCTTGGGCTCGGGGAATTCGACCTCCAGCCAGGCGCCCGCGACGAGCCGGTCGGACTTGCCCGCGGGCACGCCGTCCAGCTGCACCGAGCCCTCGGCGGTGAGCGCGGCCACCGCGGTGCGCGACAACCCGAGCAGGCGGGAGAGGCCCGCGTCGACCCGCATGCCGTCGAGCCCGTCGGGCACGGGCATGGTTCTGGTCTCTCTCATGCCGCGTTCTCCTCTTCGGCGCCGCCCGGCGTGTCTTTGTTCGGCTCAGCTTTCTTCGGCTCGTCCTTCTCGGGTTCGGCCTCCGCGAGCGGTTCGGGTCGTGCCGTCGCGGCCTCCTCCTCGTCCGCGTCGTGGCCGGTCCGGGTGCCGTCGGGCTCGAAGCCGAACACGGTCAGCACCACGAGCAGGATCGCGCCGCAGACGATCGCCGAGTCCGCCACGTTGAACACCGGCCACCAGCCGATCGCGACGAAGTCGACGACGTGGCCCTGCAACGGTCCCGGCGCGCGGAAGAGCCGGTCGACCAGGTTGCCCAGCGCGCCGCCGAGCACCATGCCGAGCCCGATCGCCCACCACAGCGAGCGCAGCGTGCGCCCGATGCGGATCACGCCGATCACCACGGCGGCGGCGACCAGCGTCAGCAGCCAGGTCATGCCGGTGGCCATGGAGAACGCGGCGCCGGGATTGCGCACCAGAGTGAACCGCGCGAAATCGCCGATCAGATACACGGGCTCGCCCGGCCGGAGCTTGGCCACCGCGATCGTCTTGGTGAGCAGATCGAGGCCGAACAGCACCGCGGCGATGATCAGCAGGGTCCGCAACCGTAGCGGCGGGGTCGTCTTTCGCACCGTGTCGGCGGTGTTGTCCTCGGGCGGCCGGTCGTCACTCACGCCGATCATCATCTCTCGAGCACCGCGCGCGCCGCGCCGCGCCTCCTCGCGGCGTGTTCGCAACGCGCCCGGCGGCACGCAAGGCGAATGTCCCAGCTGACACTCAGGAAGCGGTCGTATCGTGTTGCTCGTGACGGTGTTGTCTTCTTCTCACCTGCCCCGGTTCGCGCGCTCGAGTGTGTTGCTCGTCGTGCTCGCGGTCGGGCTTTCCGCCTTCGGCGTCGCCTGCGGCGACGACACCGAGGCGCCCGCGGCCACCGAAGGGACCGAGCCGCTGGGCATGCCCAAGGAAGTGACCGTGCCGATCTCGGCCGCGGCGGCGACGCTCCTCTCGCCCGGCGCCGAGCCGCGCGACGTGCTGCGGCCGCATTTCGTCGTCGGCACCGACCAGCGGGTGACCCTGCGCACCGATCACCGCATCGAGCAGCAGATCAACGACCAGCCCAGGCGCGACTTCTCCACGCCCGCGCTGACCATCCCGATGACCGCCGAGACCAGCGCCGAGGGCGTCGACCTCGTCATCGGCGCGGTATCCACGCCCGACCCGCTGTTGAACAAGGCGCTCACCGCCGCCGACGGCTCGCACGCCGGCTTCGATTTCAGCGACGACGGCGCCATCACCGCGCTGCGGCTCGCCCCGTCACCGGACACCTCCAACGCCGCGCGCGCCGCGCTGGAGCAAGCGTTCTACCAGGCCGTCTATCGCTCGATCATGTTCCCCGACGAGCCGGTGGGCGAGGGCGCGGTGTGGACCGTGCACCAAGAGGTGACCGGCGGCGTGACGCTCGACCAGGTCACCACCGCGACGCTGACCGAGCGCGACGGCGACCGGCTGACCATCCAGCTGAACGTGACGCAGACCCCGAAGTCCGCGAAGTGGTCGCTGCCCAACAACGCGGGCACCCTCGACATCGAGGACTACGTGATGCAGGGCACCGGGACCATCACCGTCGACCTGGGCTTGCCGCTGCCGGTGGCGGGCTCCATCACCGTCGGCGGTCATCAGGCCTACCGTGATCCGCGCAGCGCGAGCATGTTGCAGCAGACCATCACCACGCAGGTCTCGTGGGCGGAGTGACACGCGGCCTGCTGCTCGCGGTGACGAGTGCGGCGGTGATCGCGGGCTGCGGATCGGAGCAGGAGCAACCGTCCGCTCCCGACCTGCCGCCGCTCGGTCCCGCGGTCGCGGCAGCCGCCGTGCCGGGTCCGCCGCTGATCGATCCGGACGAGCTGGCCCGCCGCCTGCTCGGCCCCGCCGACCTGCCCGGCATGACTCCGGTGCTCGATTCCCGCTCGCCGGGACAGGCCCAGACCGCCGGACCCACGGCCGAGACGCGCCCCGCCCGGTGCGCTCAGGTGCTGCTGCCGCTGGCCGAGCAGGGCACCGAACCGCTGACCTGGAATACCGTCGCCTACAACGGTCCGAGCTTCTCCAGTATCGATATCGATGCCGCGAGTTATGCGCCGGAGAAATTGGCGGACGCCTTTTCTTCGGTGCAGCGGACATTGCGCGAATGCACCCATTATTCCGGCAACGACGCGGACGGGACGTCGATCGAATACCGGCTCGGCGGTCTGGAACAACCGGCCGTCGGGGACGCCTCGACGGCATTCCAGCTGCGGACCTCCAGCGCCGGGTTCACCCTGGTCTCGGTCGTCTCGATCGTTCAGGTGGGTTCGGTATTGGCGCAGGTCACCATTACCGCGCCGGACTCGGTGGAGCCCGCGGCGCTGACCGAGCTGACGGCCGATCAGGTGGACAGGCTGCGCGGTGTCGCCGGGCCGTGAGCACCGGGCGTAGTTCCGGGCTGAATTCGATAGATCTTTCGGCCGATCGGGCGATTTCGGCGGGCTCTCGGGAATAGGCTCGCCCTATCCGAGACAACGCCTCGATCGGAGGTCCCCAATGTCCGATGTGAAACCCGTCCCCGACGGATATCCGGCGGTATCGCCGGGCCTGGCGATCGACGGCGCCGCGGCCGCGATCGATTTCTACAAGCAGGTGTTCGGCGCCGCGGAGCGGATGCGTATGCCACGCCCTGACGGCAAGATCGCGCACTGCGAACTCACGCTCGGCGATTCGGTCATCATGCTCGGCGACCCGGCGCCGGACATGGAATTCCTCGACCCCAAGACGGTCGGCGGCACGCCCGTCAACATCTACGTCTACGTCGAAGACGCCGACGCGTCCTTCGTGGCCGCCATCGCGGGCGGCGCCAGGGAACTGACGCCGATGACCACCCAGTTCTACGGTGACCGCAGCGGTGCGTTCGAAGACCCGTGGGGACACCGTTGGACGGTGGCCACGCACGTGGAGGACATCTCCCCGGAGGAGATGGACCGGCGCATGGCGGAGATGTTCGGCGACGACTAAGTCATCCAGAGAGGACCGAATCACCCTCCACCCGAACAACTTTGGATGTCAGCGGGCGCTGGGCCGGCCCGGCGACGACGGAGCCGTCCAGGCCGAACTTGCTGCCGTGACAGAGACAGTTGACGGTGCCGCCGGTCACCTCGCCGACTCGGCAGCCCGCGTGCGTGCAGGTGCTGTCCAAACCGACGAAGACGCCCGCGCTCGGCTGGGTGACCACCGTGTCACCCGCGATCACGCCGCCGCCGACAGGAACGTCGGCGGTCTTGACCAGAACCGTCGGGCCACCGGACCGCGCCGCGGACGCTGCCGTGTCGTTCCCGGAGGCGCCGCACGCCGCGAGCGCGGTGGCGGCCAGCACTCCGGCTCCGACTACCACGGTGCGGCGGTCGAGTAGCGAATCGTTGTCGTCCCTGGTGCTTTTCATGCGGATCTCCTCGAACTCAGCCGCGCCGGTGCCGAGCCGATCCCGCCCGAACCGACGTCCTCACCTACCACGTCCCAGGAGCCGCAACGGTTCAGCTGCCGCGGGGTTCACAGCCGAGCACCTCGGAGACCGATTCGGCAGCGACGCCTACGCTGGCGAGATGCTGGTTTGGATCAACGGTCCGTTCGGTGGCGGAAAGACGCAGACAGCGCACGAGCTGGCGCGGCGGGTGCCGGGTGCGGTGCTCTGCGATCCAGAACACGTCGGTTTCGGGCTGCACCGGATGGCGCCGCCGGACTTGCGCGCCGACTTCCAGGATTTCGCGAGCTGGCGGCACGGTGTGCGCGAGGTGCTCGAACTGGCGCTGACGCGGCACGGCGGGCCGGTGTTCGCGCCGATGACGGTGGTGGAACCGAAGTACCTCGCCGAGATTCTCGACCCGCTCCGCGAAAGGGGCCACGAGGTGCACCATTTCGCCCTGCTGGCGCAGCGCGAGGTGGTGTTGCGACGACTGCGGGAGCGCGGCTTCGGGCATCTCGCGCAGAAGCTCACCGGACGCGACGCTCCGCTGTGGCGGGAGAGCTGGGCGGTGTCCAAGCTGGACCTGTGTCTGGAGCGGTTGGTGGGCCCCGAGTTCGCGATGCAGATCTGGACCGACGAAATGACGGTGCCCGAAGTCGCCGACCGTATCGGTGCGGCGGTGGGTCTTTCGCTGCGACCCAATACCGACAGCGAGCTACGCGGAGCCCTCCGCCGTGCCTGGGTCGGCGTCCGTCATATCCGCTTCGACTGAGCGGCAACGCATTCCGCTGCCGACGCCGGAGTGCTTTTCGGTGGCGCGAGGGCGGCGGACCCGATCCCCCTCACGGACCGGGTACGCCGCCCGCGCGCCGGGTCAGCCGCGGGCGATGGCCTCGAAGACCTTGGGGTCGACGAGGGTGGAAGTGTCGCCGAGTTCGCGGCCTTCGGCGACGTCGCGCAGCAGGCGGCGCATGATCTTGCCGCTGCGGGTTTTGGGGAGTTCGGGCACGACGTGGATTTCGCGTGGTTTGGCGATGGGGCTGATCTCGCGGGCGACTTCGGCCTTGAGTTCGTCGACGAGCGTTTGGCCGGTGTCTTTGGCTTCGGCGGTGAGGATGACGAAGGCGACGATGCCTTGGCCGGTGGTGGTGTCGGTGGCGCCGACGACGGCGGCTTCGGCGACGCCGGAGTGTCCGACGAGGGCGGATTCGACTTCGGCGGTGGAGATGCGGTGGCCGGAGACGTTCATGACGTCGTCGACCCGGCCGAGCACCCAGAGCGCCCCGTCCTCGTCCACCTTCGCGCCGTCACCGGCGAAGTACCAGCCGTCGGAAGCGAAACGTGCCCAATAGGTTTCGCGGAACCGGTCCATGTCGCCCCAGATCCCGCGCAGCATGGACGGCCACGGCTGGTCCAGCACCAGGAGACCGGAGCGGCCGCGCTCGAGGCCGGTGCCGTCGTCGTCGACGACCTGCGCGGAGATGCCGGGCAGCGGGGTCATCGCGGCGCCGGGTTTGGCGGCGGTGACGCCGGGCAGCGGGGAGATCATGATGGCGCCGGTCTCGGTCTGCCACCAGGTGTCCACGATCGGAGTCCGATTGCCGCCGATCACCTCTCGATACCACCGCCACGCCTCGGGATTGATCGGCTCACCGACCGAGCCGAGAAGTCGCAGCGAGGAAAGGTCGTGCGCGTCGGGGATCTCGCGCCCCCATTTCATGAACGTGCGCACCAGGGTCGGCGCGGTGTAATAGATGGTGACGCCGTACTTTTCGATGATCTCGAAGTGCCGGTGCTCGGTGGGGGAGTTGGGGGTGCCTTCGTAGACGACCTGGGTGGCGCGGTTGGACAGGGGCCCGTAGACGATGTAGCTGTGGCCGGTGACCCAGCCGATGTCGGCGGTGCACCAGTAGACGTCTTGTCCTGGTTTGTGGTCGAAGACGTAGTGGTGGGTGTAGGAGGTTTGGGTGAGGTAGCCGCCGGAGGTGTGCAGGATGCCTTTGGGTTTTCCGGTGGTGCCGGAGGTGTAGAGGATGAACAGCGGGTGCTCGGCGTCGAAGGGCTGGGCTTCGTGCTCAGGAGAAGCGGCCTCGACGGTCTCGTGCCACCACAGGTCGCGACCCTCGGTCCAGGGGACCTCGATGTTCGTGCGGCGCACCACCAGCACGTGTTCCGCGCTGGAATCCCCGTCGGCGAGCGCCTCGTCGACCGCGGCCTTGAGTGGGGCGGCGGCCCCGCGCCGCCACTGCCCGTCGGTCGTGATCACCAGTCGCGCGCCCGCGTCGTCGACGCGCTGGCGCAGGGCGGTGGGGGAGAAGCCCGCGAACACCACCGAGTGGGTGAGCCCGAGCCGCGCGCAGGCGAGCATCGAGACGATCGCCTCGGGCACCATCGGCATGTAGATGGCCACCCGGTCACCCGCCCGCAGGCCGAGTTCGGTGAGATAGTTCGCCGCCCGGCAGACATCGGCGAGCAGTTCGGCGTAGGTGATGTCGCGGGAGTCGCCCGGTTCGCCTTCCCAGTGGATGGCGACCTGGTCGCCGTGACCATCGAGGACGTGACGGTCCACGCAGTTGT
>NZ_JBFAHS010000015.1:0-231501 GCF_040654315.1 Nocardia sp. NPDC050713
GCCGCGACTCGCGCCGGTACCGTATCGCCTCGTGACACGAGTAGTGCGCTACTCGTGTTCGCCGCCGAAATTGTGTGCGATCGCGCTGACCGGGGCCGCGCGGGTCAGCGCTCGCGGGCCAGCACCCGGTAGCAGGCGTTCCACGCCCACTCGACCGGCCCGCGCTCGAAGCGCCGCAGCCACAGGTGCGCGGCCGTCACGATGATCAGCGTGACCACCAGGTAGATCGCGATCGTGAACGGGACGCGCGCGTCGGGGGAGACCCGCGCGGCCAGGCCAAGACCCCAGCCGTAGCACAGCGCCGAGGCGACCAGGTTCTGCAGGATGTAGCAGGACAGCGCGGTGCGGCCGACCTCGGTGAGCCGTCGGCCCGCGAAACCGAGCCGAGGACGGCGCAGGTAGAACTCGGCGACCAGCGCGAGGATACCGAAGGCGACGAACGGCGCGCTGCCGTAGCGGGTGAGCAGCACCAGATCGCCGCCGAACACGCCGACCAGGAAATCGATCGGCGCGGCGATCGCGCCGATCACCATGAGCCGCTTGCGGATTCGGGAGCCCTCCGGGCGGAACACGCCCGCACGATACAACCGGGCGCCCGCGAGGAACAGCGCGACCGACATGGCGAAGACGAAGACGGCCTCGACCCGGAACGTCAGCGCGTTGTCCAAGCGGAACACGACCAGGTCCGAGAACGAGCCGTTCGCATAGGGATTCGGGTCCAGCGGCTCGCGCGGCGCCGAATCCTGCTGCGGCGCGAACGCCATCGCCAGTGCGACGAGTGTGAGAATGGCCAGGTGGACGCTCGCCGCGATCGTCAGCCAGCGGCGTTGCGCGCGCTCGCTCGTGGCGAGCACGAAGGCGACCACCAAGCCGGTCACCGCGTAGCCCATCAGCACGTCGAACTCGGCGACCAACAGGAAGTTGAGCACGCCGTCCAGGAACAGCAGCCCGGCCCGCCACGGATACCCGCCCGGCCACGCGCGGCCGCGGCGCGCGGCGGAGGCCTGCTGGATGGCCAGACCGATGCCGAACATGATGGTCAGCAGGCCGAGGAACTTGCCCTGCGCCAGCTGTTGCAGCACCCGCTCGGTCCACATCCAGCCGCCGTCGGTCGCGGCGCCCAGTTCGTCGATGTAGCCGATCAGGCCCTCGGGGTTGGTCATGATCCAGACATTGGTGCCGAGTGTGCCGAGGATCGCGATGCCACGCAGCACGTCGAGCGCGACGAGCCGTGCGGGCCGCCCGGCACGGTCCCGTTCGGTGGCTTTCGCCCCGGTTTCGGCGATGGATTCGGTCATGAGTCGACTATCCGGCCCGGGAGCGGGGAACATGATCCTCCGGAAGTACCACCCTCGGTATGACATTGGTCGGTGTCGCCTAGGCTCGAGGTATGCAGCGCATCATCGGTATCGAGGTCGAATACGGCATTTCCACCCCCACCGAGCCGTCGGCCAACCCGATCCTCACCTCTACCCAGGCGGTCCTCGCCTACGCGGCGGCCGAAGGCGTGCCGCGGGCCAAGCGGACGCGCTGGGACTACGAGGTGGAGTCGCCGCTGCGCGACGCGCGCGGTTTCGACCTGAGCCGGATGAACGGACCGGCGCCGGTGATCGACGCCGACGAGGTCGGCGCGGCCAACATGATCCTCACCAACGGCGCCCGCCTGTACGTCGACCACGCCCACCCGGAGTACTCCGCGCCCGAGGTCACCGACCCGCTCGACGCCGTGATCTGGGACAAGGCGGGCGAGCGCGTGATGGAGGCCGCCGCGCGGCATGCCTCCAGCGTGCCGGGCGCCCCGCGGCTGCAGCTGTACAAGAACAACGTCGACGGCAAGGGCGCCTCGTACGGCACCCACGAGAACTACCTGATGAACCGGGACACTCCGTTCAACCAGATCATCGTCGGCCTGACGCCGTTCTTCGTCTCCCGCCAGGTGATCTGCGGTTCCGGCCGGGTCGGCATCGGCCAGTCCGGCGATCACGCCGGGTTCCAGCTGTCCCAGCGCTCGGATTACATCGAGGTCGAGGTCGGGCTGGAGACCACGCTCAAGCGCGGCATCATCAACACCCGCGACGAGCCGCACGCCGACGCCGACAAGTACCGCAGGCTGCACGTCATCATCGGCGACGCGAATCTGGCCGAGATGTCGACCTACCTCAAGGTCGGCACCACCGCGCTGGTGCTCGACCTCATCGAGGCGGGCGAGGACCTGTCCGACCTGCAGCTGGCCCGCCCGGTCACCGCCGTGCACCAGATCAGCCACGATCCGAGCCTGCGCGCCACCGTCGCGCTGGCCGACGGCCGCGAGCTGACCGGTCTGGCGCTACAGCGGCTCTACCACGAGCGGGTCGCCAAGTTCATGGACCGCGAGGGCAACGAGGACGCCCGCGTGCAGGACATCCTGGACAACTGGGCGATGGTCCTGGACCTGCTCGAGCGCGACCCGATGGAATGCGCGAACCTGCTCGACTGGCCCGCCAAACTGCGCCTGCTCGAGGGCATGCGCCAGCGCGAGGGCCTGAGCTGGGCCGCGCCGAAACTGCACCTGATGGACCTGCAGTACTCCGACGTGCGCTTGGACAAGGGTCTGTACAACCGCCTGGTGGCGCGCGGTTCGATGAAGCGGCTGGTCTCCGAGCAGCAGGTGCTCGACGCGATGACCAAGCCGCCCACCGACACCCGCGCCTACTTCCGCGGCGAATGCCTGCGCCGTTTCGGCGCGGACATCGCGGCGGCCAGCTGGGACTCGGTGATCTTCGACCTGGGCGGCGATTCGCTGGTGCGCATCCCGACCCTGGAACCGCGCCGCGGCACCAAATCGCATGTCGGCAAGCTGCTCGACGGCGTGGACACCGCCGCCGAGCTGGTCCAGCAACTCACCACCTGACCGCGCGGGCCAGGTCGCGAATCGGGCGCTGTCCGCGCGGCGAATTGGGCACAGATCCGACATCGTGTCGGCTCGGCTGGGTAGTGTTGTTGTACGAGCACGCACATTGCTCATGATCGGAACCGTGCTCATACTTTGGGTCCGTTCATGATGAGGACAGAGGAGGTCGGCTGCCATGGCACAAGAGCAGACCAAGCGCACCGGGGGCGGCGACGAGGACGAGGGTCCCGACGGCGTCGACGCCGCCGGTCAGGAGCGCCGCGAGAAGCTGGCGGAGGATACCGACGACCTGCTCGACGAGATCGATGACGTGCTCGAGGAGAACGCGGAGGACTTCGTCCGCGCCTATGTGCAGAAGGGCGGCCAGTGACAGCAGGTGACCCCATGCGTCTCCACCCGGGGTACGCCCTCTCCTCGTTCACCGAACACCTGCGCGCACACGCACCGGAGCTGTTGCCCGGCAACAGATTCGCCGCGATCGATGGCGCCACCGGACACTCCGGTGGCGCCGTCGCGAAGGACGTCGCTCCGCACGGCACCACCATCGTCGCGGTGACCTACCGCGGCGGCGTGCTGATCGCCGGTGACCGGCGCGCCACGCAGGGAAACCTGGTGGCGAGCAGGGACATGGAGAAGGTGTACATCACCGATACCTATTCGGCGGCGGGCATCGCGGGCACCGCGGGCATGGCCGTCGAGATGGTGCGCCTTTTCGCGGTGGAGCTGGAGTACTACGAGAAGATCGAAGGCGTTCCGCTCACCTTCGACGGCAAGGCCAACAAACTGTCGAAGATGGTGCGCGACAACCTCCCCGCCGCGCTGCAGGGCCTGGCGGTGGTGCCGGTGCTGGTCGGATACGACCAGCAGGCCACCGATCAGGACCGGGTCGGCCGCATCGTGTCGTATGACGTGGTCGGCGGTCGCAGCGAGGAGCGATTCGGTTACACCGCAGTCGGTTCCGGTTCGATGTTCGCCAAGACGTCGCTGAAGAAGTTGTACGCCAAGGGGATCGACGCCAACCGGGCGTTGCGCATCGCGGTCGAGGCGCTGTTCGACGCCTCCGACGACGACACCGCGACCGGTGGGCCGGATCTGGCGCGCGGCATCTACCCGACGATCGTCACGATCGACGAGGACGGCGCCGTGGAGGTGCCCGAGGAGCGCGTCGAGGAGATCGCCCGCGGCATCGTCGCCGACCGCGCGGCGGCACAGGAAGGGAGCGCCAACGCATGACACTGCCGTACTACGCGTCGGCCGAGCAGATCATGCGCGACAAGACCGAGCTCGCGCGCAAAGGCATCGCTCGTGGTCGCAGTGTCATCGTTCTGGCGTACGACAAGGGTGTGCTGTTCGTGGCGGAGAACCCCTCCGCGACGCTGCACAAGGTGAGTGAGCTGTACGACCGCGTCGGGTTCGCGGCCGTCGGCAAGTACAACGAGTTCGAGAACCTGCGCCGCGGCGGCATCCTGCAGGCCGACCTGCGCGGGTACCAGTTCGACCGGCGCGACGTGACCGGTCGGGCGCTGGCCAACGCCTACGCGCAGACCCTCGGCACGATCTTCACCGATCAGCTCAAGCCGTACGAGGTGGAGATCTGCGTGGCGGAGGTGGGCTATCCGGAGCAGGCGCCGCAGTCGGTGCTGTACCGGATCACCTTCGACGGCTCGATCGTGGACGAGCGCGAGTTCGTGGTGATGGGCGGCACGACCGAGCCCATCGTCTCCGCGCTGAAGGGGTCCTACCGGCCGGGTCTCGACCTGTCGGCCGCGATCGGTGTCGCGGTCAAGGCGCTGCAGGCCGGGATTCCGGAGGGCGCCGACAAGGAGAAGCGAGCGCTCGGCGTGAGTTCGCTCGAGGTGGCCACGCTGGAACAGTCGCGGCCGCGCCGGGCGTTCCGCAGGATCGCCGACACCGCCTTGGAGAAGCTGCTTCAGCCGGCGAGCGCGGCGAAGACGAAGACCACCGTGGTGGAGCTTCCCGAGGAATCCTCGGACTCGGAGTAGTCGAAGACCGATGGCCCGCGTGGGACCGCCTCGATGGCGATCCCACGCGGGCCATCCGCTGTCTCCGAAGGCGCCGCGATCGTGCCGCGCAAAGTTCCAGCGGCCGGGTGCGCGGCAGCGGCCCGTCGAAAGATCTGTCGCGACGCGGCGATCGCGCCGACGAATATGTGCGCTCGCCGTCCGCTCGGCGCAGGGGTTTCGCCGCGGCCCTCGGGGCGAAATCCGCGTCTGACCGGCCGAGCGCGCCGGGCATACGGTGCCGAATCGTTGTGAAGACGTATGCGTCCGTGTTGTCCGCAGCGCCACGCGAGTACCTGACATGGCTGTAATGTCGATGGTGTGCAGCGACGAATTATGGGGATCGAGACCGAGTTCGGTGTGACATGCACCTTCCACGGTCACCGTCGGCTGTCCCCCGACGAGGTAGCCCGGTACTTGTTCCGCCGGGTGGTGTCCTGGGGCCGTAGCTCTAACGTGTTCCTTCGCAACGGCGCTCGGCTGTATCTCGACGTCGGTTCGCATCCGGAGTACGCCACGGCCGAATGCGACAGTCTGCACCAGTTGGTCACCCATGACAGGGCGGGCGAGCGGGTGCTCGAGGAGTTGCTGATCGATGCCGAGCAACGCTTGGCCGAAGAGGGCATCGGCGGCGACATCTACCTGTTCAAGAACAACACCGACTCCGCGGGCAACTCCTACGGCTGTCACGAGAACTTCCTCGTGGTGCGCGCGGGCGAGTTCTCCCGTATCTCCGACGTGCTGCTGCCGTTCCTGGTGACCAGGCAGCTGATCTGCGGAGCGGGCAAGGTGCTGCAGACGCCGAAGGCGGCCACGTTCTGCCTGTCGCAGCGGGCCGAGCACATCTGGGAGGGCGTCTCCTCGGCGACCACCCGGTCGCGCCCGATCATCAACACCCGCGACGAGCCGCACGCCGACGCCGAGAAGTACCGGCGCCTGCACGTGATCGTCGGCGACTCGAACATGTCCGAGACCACGACCATGCTCAAGGTCGGCACGGCGGCGCTGGTCCTGGAGATGATCGAGGCCGGCGTCTCGTTCCGCGACTTCGCGTTGGACAACCCGATCCGCGCCATCCGCGAGGTCAGCCACGATCTCACCGGTCGCCGTCCCGTCCGGCTGGCAGGCGGTCGGCAGGCCAGCGCGCTCGACATCCAGCGCGAGTACTACGCCCGCGCCGTCGAGCACCTGCGCAACCGGGACCGCGATCCGCAGATCGACCAGGTCGTCGACCTGTGGGGCCGGACACTGGACGCGGTCGAGGCGCAGGACTTCGCCAAGGTGGACACCGAGATCGACTGGGTGATCAAGCGCAAGCTGTTCCAGCGCTACCAGGACCGCTACAACATGGAGCTGTCCGATCCCAAGATCGCGCAGCTGGATCTGGCCTATCACGACATCAAGCGCGGCCGCGGCGTCTTCGACCTGCTGCAGCGCAAGGGTCTGGCCAAGCGTGTCACCGAGGACGACGCGGTGGACGCGGCGGTCGACACTCCGCCGCAGACGACTCGCGCCAAGCTGCGCGGCGATTTCATCACCGCCGCGCAGGAGGCCGGTCGCGACTTCACGGTCGACTGGGTGCACCTCAAGCTGAACGACCAGGCGCAGCGGACCGTGCTGTGCAAGGACCCGTTCCGCTCGGTCGACGAGCGCGTCGACCGGTTGATCGCCTCGATGTAGTCCGTCTTTCCGGGGAGCCGGAGTTCTTCCGGACGAGTGTCGGATGGGCAGGAGACAGCCGCGCGTCGGCTCGGCCTCGTCTGCCCATCCCGCGCCTACTGTGGAGCAATGACCGACACGGATGTGCTCGACGAGTTGCTCGACCTCGAGGGCCGCGGCTGGGACGCGCTGTGTGCGAGTACCGGCGCGGACTTCTACGGCGCGCTCATGACCGACGACGCGCTGATGATCCTGGCCAACGGCATGGTGCTGGACCGCGACGGCGTCGTCGAATCGCTGCGCCACGCCCCGCCATGGCGCACCTACGAAATCCAGAACCCCCGCCTGGTGCGCGTCGGCTCCGACGCCACCGCCCTGATCTACGTCGGCATCGCCTACCGCGAGGGCACGGACCCCGCCTTCCGCGGCGTCATGTCCAGCGTCTACACCCACACCCCCGACGGCTGGCGCCTGTCCTGCTACCAGCAGACACGCTTCCCTGAGGAGTGAGCGGCGCTGGATGCGCGCCAGCGGCAGGGAAGTCAGTTCTCGGCGAGGTAGCGCTCGACCGACTCGACCTTGGCGGTCATCGCGTCGGTGACGCCGGGGCGGATGTCGGCCTTCAGGACGAGGCTGCAGCGGGGAGCGATGGAGAGGATGGCGTCGGTAGCGTCCTTGACGACGCGCATGACCTCGTCCCATTCGCCCTCGAGGGTGGTGAACATGGCGTCGGTGCGGTTGGGGAGGCCGCTCGCCCGGACGACGCGCACCGCCTCGGCCACCGCGGGGCCGACGTCCACGCCCGTGCCGAGCGGGGTCACGGAGAAGGCAACGATCACCGCACCATTGTGCTCCGCGAGGTGGGTGGTCGCGCGCCGTCGCTCGTTCATCGCGCGCCGCCGCGCTCGATTATCGCGCGCCGCCGCGCGGTGATTCGACGGTGGCGATTACCCTCTTACGGGTGGCGATATCCAAGGTCGAGCGGCTGATGAATCTGGTCATCGCGCTGCTGTCGACCCGGCAGTTCTTGAGCGCGGAGCGGATCAGGGAAAGCGTCGCGGGCTACGAGGACTCGGCCAGCGACGAGGCGTTCAGCCGCATGTTCGAGCGGGACAAGAACGAGCTGCGCGACCTGGGCATTCCGTTGGAAGTCGGGCCGGTGAACCGGTATTCGACGCTGGAGGGGTACCGGATCAACCGCGACGCCTACGAACTACCCGACATCGATCTGAGCGACGAGGAGGCCGCCGCGGTCGCGGTCGCGGTGCAGATGTGGGAGTCCCCCGAGCTGGCGGCGGCCGCCGAAGGCGCCTTGCTGAAGCTGCGGGCCGCGGGCATCCACGTCGAGACGGACGCGGCCGTCGCCTCGGTGCCCGCCGTGCCCGCCCGCACCCGCGGCTCGGAGCCGGTGCTCGGCAAGCTGCTCGCGGCCGTCGACGCCGGGCAGGCCGTGCGCTTCGAGCATCGCGGCGCGGTCAACGCGCCGTATCTCATGCGCGATGTCGAACCGTGGGGCGTGGTGACCCACCACGGGCGCTGGTATCTGGTCGGCCACGACCGCGACCGCGACGCGGTGCGCAGCTTCCGCCTCTCCCGCATCGGCGACGACGTGACGCCCTACGGCCCGGTCAACGCGGTGCACAAGCCCGAGGACGTCGACCTGCGCGCGATCGTCGCGACAGTCACCAGCAGCGCGCCGGTCAGCGGCTCGGCCACGGTGTGGATCGCCGACGGGCGCGGCCAGGAGATCCGCAGGCTCGGTCAGGTCGTCGAGGAACGCGCCGTCGGCGGGCGCGGCGGCATGGTGGTCGAGGTGCCGATCCGCTCGCGCGACTGGCTGGCCAGGCTGATCACCGGTCTCGGCCCGGACGCCCTCGTGCTCGCCCCCGACGACCTGCGCGCCGACGTGGTCGCCCGGCTGCGCTCGGTGTTCGACACGACGGAGGTGCGGGCGTGACGACCAGCCGGCTCTCCGTGCGGCTTTCTCGGCTGCTCAACATGATTCCGTACCTCATCGCCAACCCCGGCATCAGCGCCGCGGACGCCGCCGCCGACCTCGGCGTCACGACCAAACAGCTGATGAGCGACCTGAACCAGCTGTGGATGTGCGGCCTGCCCGGCTACGGGCCGGGCGATCTCATCGATCTGTCCTTCTCCGAGGAGAGCATCGAGGTCACCTTCTCCGCGGGCATCGACCGGCCGCTGCGGCTGACCTCCACCGAGGCCACGGCGCTGTTGGTCGCCTTGCGTTCGATCGTGGACATGCCCGGCATGGTCGACCCGACCGCGGCGCACGCGGCCATCGCCAAGATCGAGTCCGCCATCTCGGGCGGCGCGCCGCGGACGGCGGGCGACGCGCGAGCCACCCCGGTGGAGGCGCCCGCGGTGGCGACCGTGCGTTCGGGTCTGGCCCGCCAGCACGCGTTGCGCATCATCTACTACTCGGCCAGCCGCGACGTGGTCTCCGAGCGGGTCGTCGATCCGATCCGGATCGTGCTCGTCGACGACAACAGCTACCTGCAGGCGTGGTGCCGGGAGGCCGAGGGCGTGCGACTGTTCCGCTTCGACCGGATCGAAGCCGCCACCGAACTCACCGAGCCCGCCCGGCCGCCCAGCCACGCCGCCACCGAGGCGGCCGCCTCGCTCGATCTGTTCCAGGACGATCCCGCGGTCCCGCTGGCGCGGCTGCGCATCCGCGGCGACTACGGCTGGGTGCTCGACCAGTACCCGATGCACCGGCAGGCTGTGCACCCGGACGGCAGCCTGGAGGCGACCATGCGTTTCGCCACCCTGGACTGGATGGCGCGGTTGCTGCTCGGCTTCGGATCGGGCGTCACGGTGCTCGGTCCGCCGGAGTTGATCGCCGCGGTGCGCGAGCGATCCAACGCGGCGCTGGCCGCGTACGGGGACGCGGGACTAGAGGAATTGGAGTGAGGTGACCGAGCTCGGCAACATGCCGCGGCGAGTCATGGTGCTCGGCGCGGGCAGCATCGGCGTCTTCGTCGGCGGAAAGCTGGCGGCGGCCGGTGCGGACGTCACGTTCGTCGGCAGGCAATGGTTGCTCGACGAGGTCGGCGCCGCGGGCCTGCGCCTGACCGACCTCGACGGCGGAGAGGTGCTCGTCTCCCCGGACCGGCTCTCGCTCGCGACCGGCCCGGAGGATGTCGGCTCGGCCGATCTGGTGCTCGTCGCGGTGAAATCCGGGGCGACCGCCGCCGCGGTGCGCGAGCTCACCGGCAAGATCCGGCCAGGAACGGTCGTGCTCAGCTTGCAGAACGGCATCGGCAACGACACGGTGATCCGGGAGATTCTGCCCACCTGTGTGGTGCTCGCCGGAATGGTGATGTTCAACGTCGTGCACCACACCGAAGGCCGCTTCCACCGCGGCACCGAGGGCGGGCTCGCGGTGCAGGACGACCCGGCGCTGGCCGACTATGTCGAGCTGTTCGCGCGGGCCGGGCTGCCGTTGCGCCGCCACTCGGACCTGCGACCCGTGCAGTGGGCCAAGCTGCTGCTCAATCTGAACAACCCGATCAACGCGCTGTCCGGCCGTCCGCTGCGCGAGGAACTCGCCGACCGGGACTACCGCCGCTGCCTCGCGCTCGCCCAGCGCGAGGCGCTCGCCGCGATGAACAAGGCGCGAATACGCCCGGCCCGGCTCACCCCGCTGCCGCCGGAGCTGATGACCCGGCTGCTGACCGTGCCCGACGGCGTGTTCCGCCGGGTCGCGGGGCAGGTGCTCGCCATCGATCCGGTGGCGCGTTCCTCGATGGCCGACGATCTCGCCGCCGGTCGCAAGACCGAAATCTCTTGGCTCTGTGGCGAAATCGTTGGTCTCGGCGCGATGGTCGGCGCGCCGACCCCGGTGAACCAGCGGCTCATCGAACTCGTCGTCGCGGCCGAGCAGGGCGATCGGCGGACCTGGACGGGGCCGGAGTTGCTCGCGCAACTGCGCGCCGCGGCCGCGCCCGAATCGCCGCAATAGCAAAAGTCGAGGTTGAACGCACGGCAAACGGGCGAAGTCGGGCGAGTTCGGGTGTCGTGAGGTCCGGTAGCATCGGAGCTACCACAGTCTTGGGAGGTACAGATGTCAGGCACGTTCAGCTGGTCGCACCTGCTGATCATCGCGCTGCTGTTCGTGGTGTTGTTCGGTGCGAAGCGGCTGCCGGACGCCGCGCGCGGCCTCGGCCGATCCTTGCGCATCTTCAAGAGCGAGGTCAGCCAGATGCAGAACGAGGCGAGCCCCGCCGCGGGCGCCGCGCCCGCTCAGCAGCCGGCGCAGCAGCTGCCGCCCGCGCAGCCCTCGAACCAGGCGATCACGCCGCAGGCCGAGAAGAAGTCGGTCTGAGTCGAATGTTCCCGCCGGGGTGAGTACGGTCTCACCCCGGTCAGTGCTGTTCGGCGGTCCGTGAAGGCGTTCGTCGGTCCCTGACACCGCACGGGACGCGATACCGCCGCGCCAGGCGCGGCACTCGAGCACAGGGGCAACCACAGATATGCGAATCCCGTTCGATCCCCGGCGCAGCAGGCGCAGGACGAATCCCGACGGCACCATGTCGTTGGTCGAGCACCTGCAGGAACTGCGCAGCCGGTTGCTGAAGTCGATCTTCGCGGTGCTGCTGACCACCGTGATCGGCTTCCTCTGGTACTCGCATTCGTTCTTCGGCCTCGAGAGCCTCGGCGAGATCCTGCGCGGACCGTACTGTTCACTGCCCCCCGAGTCCAGGGCCGCGCTGACCCCCGACGGGTCGTGCCGCTTGCTGGCGACCGCGCCGTTCGAGCAGTTCATGCTCCGGTTGAAGGTCGGTTTCACCGCGGGCGTCGTGCTGGCGGCGCCGATCTGGCTCTACCAGATCTGGGCATTCATCACCCCCGGCCTGTACGCGAAGGAACGCAAGGTCGCGGTCGGCTTCGTCACCTCGGGGACGGTGCTGTTCGGGCTCGGCGCCGTGCTCGCCTACGTCGTGGTGGCGCACGCCTTGAGCTTCCTGCTCACCATCGGCGACAACGTGCAGATCACCGCGTTGAGCGGTTCGCAGTACTTCGGCTTCATCATCCAGTTGCTGATCATCTTCGGTGTCAGCTTCGAGACGCCGCTGTTGATCATCGGCCTGAACCTCGTCGGCGTGCTGACCTACGAGAAGCTCAAGGCGTGGCGGCGCGGGATCATCTTCGGCCTGTTCGTCTTCGCGGCCATCGTCACACCGCAGGATCCGTTCTCGATGCTGGCGCTCGCGTGCGCGCTGACGGTGCTTTTCGAGTTCGCGGTGCAGGTCGCCAGGCTCAACGACAAGCGCAAGGCGCGCAGGGAGGCGCTCGAGGCGCTGGCCGACGACGAGGCCTCCGCGATCGCCGGGCCCGAGCCGATCGGGGCGGCGGAGTCGATCATGGATCCGTCGGCGAAATCCACGCGACCGGTGTCGGACTACTCCGATACCCTCTGAACGGTGACAGATCACCGGTCCCGCACCGAGCTGGCCAGGTTCTCCGCCGAGCTGAAATTCACCCTCGATCCCTTCCAGCGTGACGCTTGCCGTGCGCTCGAGGAGGGCCACGGCGTGTTGGTGTGCGCGCCGACCGGCGCGGGCAAAACCGTGGTCGGCGAGTTCGCCGTCCACCTGGCGCTGGCGTCCGGCGGCAAATGCTTCTACACCACACCGATCAAGGCGCTGTCGAACCAGAAGTTCGCCGACCTCACCGAGCGGTACGGCCGCGACAGCGTCGGCCTGCTCACCGGCGATCAGACGATCAACCCGGACGCGCCCGTGGTGGTGATGACCACCGAGGTGCTGCGCAACATGCTCTACGCGTCCTCGGACGCGCTGCGCGGGCTGTCGTACGTGGTGATGGACGAGGTGCACTACCTGGCCGACCGGTTCCGCGGCGCGGTGTGGGAGGAGGTCATCCTGCACCTGCCCGCCGACGTCCGGCTGGTCAGCCTGTCGGCCACGGTCAGCAACGCCGAGGAATTCGGCGCCTGGATGGAGACCGTGCGCGGCGACACCTCGGTGGTGGTGGACGAGACGCGCCCGGTGCCGCTGTGGCAGCACGTGATGGTCGGCAAGCGGATGTTCGATCTGTTCGACACGAAGTCCAGCGAGCAGAAGGTGCTCGTCGACGAGGACCTGGTGCGCTACATCCGTCATCGCGAGTCCGCGGACCGGATGAACAACTGGGGTGTGCCGCGCGGACGCGGCGGCATGCGCCGCGACTTCCGTCCGCTGCCGCGCCCCGAGGTGCTCGCCCGCTTGGACGAGGAGGGATTGCTGCCCGCGATCACCTTCATCTTCAGCCGCGCGGGCTGCGACGGCGCGCTGGCCCAGTGCCTGCGCTCGCGGCTGGATCTGAGCCGGGAGGGCGAGGCCGCCGAGATCGACGCGATCATCGAGAAGCACACCGGTGATCTGCCGAAACCCGATCTCGAGGTGCTCGGCTACTGGGAGTGGCGCGAGGCGCTGCACCGCGGGCTGGCCGCCCACCACGCGGGCATGCTGCCCGCCTTCCGGCACACGGTGGAAGACCTGTTCGTCCGCGGGCTGGTGCGGGCCGTCTTCGCCACCGAGACGCTCGCGCTCGGCATCAACATGCCCGCGCGCACCGTGGTGCTGGAACGTCTGGTCAAGTTCAACGGCGAGACGCACGCCGAGCTGACGCCCGGTGAGTACACGCAGCTGACCGGTCGCGCGGGCCGCCGCGGCATCGATATCGAGGGCCACGCGGTGGTGCTCTGGCAGCCGGAGGTCGACACCAGTGCGGTGGCGGGCCTGGCGTCCACCCGGACCTATCCGCTGCGCAGTTCCTTCCGGCCCGGCTACAACATGTCGATCAACCTGATCGATCGAATGGGCGCCGACGAATCGCGCGCCCTGCTGGAGCGTTCGTTCGCGCAATTCCAGGCCGACCGCTCGGTCGTCGGGCTGGTGCGCGGCATCGAGCGCAACGAGGGTGCGCTGCGCAAGCTGCGCGACCAGCTCGGCGGCGCGGAAAGCGGCTTCCTGGAATACATCTCGCTGCGCGAGCGGATCAAGCAGCGGGAACGGCAGCTGGCTCAGCAGAGCCGTACCGACCGGCGCGGCGCGGCGGTCAGCGCGTTGACGGCGCTGCGCCGCGGCGACGTGGTGGCGATTCCCTCCGGCCGCCGCGCGGGTCTCGCCGTCATCCTGGAGCCGGACACCACCCCGAACGATCCGCGTCCGCTCGTGCTCACCGCGGACAAGTGGGCCGGCCGGGTCTCGGTCGCCGACTTCCCGGTGCCCGCGGAGCCGCTCGGCCACATGCGGCTGCCCCGGCGCGTCGACCACCGCACCGCCCGCGCGCGCAGCGACCTCGCCTCGGCGCTGCGCAGCACCGGCATCAACGCGCCGGGTCGTTCGCGCCGCGGCAAGCGCTCCGAAGCGGCCGATGACCGCGAACTGGCCACGCTGCGCCGCAGCCTGCGCGCCCACCCGGCGCACACCAGGCCCGACCGCGAGCAGATGAGCCGGATCGGCGAGCGCTACAACCGGCTGCTTCGCGAGACCGAGAGTATGCGCCAGAAGGTTGCCGCCACGACGAATTCGCTGGCGCGCACCTTCGATCGCATCGTGGGTCTGCTGGAGGAGCGCGGCTTCGTGCACGAGGGCGAGGTCACCGCGGATGGACGCAGGCTGGCCCGCATCTACGCGGAGAGCGACCTTCTGGTCGCCGAATGCCTGCGCCACGACCTCTGGCGCGGCCTCGGTCCGGCCGAACTGGCGGGCGTGGTGTCCATGCTGGTCTACGAATCCCGCCAGGAGGGCAGCATTCTCGGCGCGACGGGTCCCACGGCGCCGATCCGGCGCGCGGTCGCCTCGACCATCGGCGTGTGGAGCGAGTTGCGTTCCGACGAGGCGCGGCACAAGCTGCCGCCGACCAGGGAACCCGACCTCGGATTCGTCACCGGCGTCTACAAATGGGCCCGCGGCGACGGATTGGCCGAGTCGTTGCTGGCCAGCGGCGACCAGGGCGCGCCACTGTCCGCGGGCGATTTCGTCCGGTGGTGCAGGCAGGTGATCGACCTGCTCGACCAGATCCACGGCACGGCCGACGACCCGGAGATCGCGGGAACGGCGGCGAAGGCGGTCCGGGCGATCCGGCGGGGTGTCGTGGCAGTGGACGCCGCGTAGCGGATTCGATTGTGATTTGATTTCTTTCGCGTACCGACCGTGGCGGAGGAGTCGCATGAGCGAGCGCAGCGAGCGAATCATGTGAGTGCGACGAGTCGCCGGCGGGGGGCTACCGTGTGAATAACGATGCGAGTGGAGGCAAGCAGATGAGCGGCCCTTACGGACCGAACGACCCCGGGGAGGGACGCAACGATCCCACCCAGCAGTGGGGCGGACAGCAGGCGCCCGGCGGCGCCGGACCGACCCAGCACTGGGGTGGCCAGCAGACTCCGTCGCAGGCGCAGCCCACCCAGCACTGGGGCGACCAGAATCAGCCGCAGCAACAGTGGGGCCAGACCCCCGGCCAGCCGCAGCAACAGTGGGGCCAGCCCCAACAGCCCCAGCAGCCGCAGCAGCAGTGGGGCCAGACGCCCGGTCAGCCGCAGCAGCAGTGGGGTCAGCCGCAGCAACAGGATTGGGGCCAGCAACAGCAGCCACAGCAGCAGTGGGGTCAGCAGCCCCAGCAGCAGTGGGGTCAGGGCCAGCAGCAGCCGCAGCAGAGCGGCGGCGGTGGCGGCAAGAAGGGCCTGATCATCGGTCTCGCCGCGCTGGGCGTGCTGGTGATCGGCGCGGTCGTCGCGCTGGTGCTGGTGCTCACCGCCACGGACAAGCTGGACCAGGTTGCCGTTCAGGACGGCGTCAAGAAGGTGCTCACGGATTCCTACGGCATCCAGGACGTCACCGACGTCTCCTGCCCGTCGGGCCAGAAGGTCGAGGTGGACGCCAGCTTCGAGTGCACCCTCAAGGTGAGCGGCGAGCAGAAGAAGGTCAACATCAAGATCACCAAGGACGACGGCACCTACGAGGTCGGCCGCCCGAGCTGAGCGTGATCCCGGGCCGGACGGCCCGTGCTGCGGCGCGGGCGTCCGGTGGGGTGGAGAACCGGACCGAGCCCACGAACCGATGTTCGTGGGCTCGTTGCTTTTTCAGCCCGTCCGGCCCGGCCCGCGCTGTACGGGCCGAGCTCGTGACCGCCTTCTGGCATGACCTGCCGCAACCCCTTGAGAGGATCGGCGGCACAGCACTCGCGGCACGAGATCCTGGAACGCAGCGCTGAGCCCTCCCTCGGATGGTCGGTGAACCTGGCTGCCTTCTCGCTGCGACGGACGCACAGACGCCGATGGTGCATGGTTGCATTCGACGCAAAATAGCGCCGAATGCCGTCGCGGCGATCTCAGGAACGCGAGGCCAGGGCGGCGGTGAGCCGGGTGACCGGGCTTTCCGCGTTGTAGGCCACCGCGAGTTCCCGCAGGCGGTCCGGATCGGCCGGTGCGATCGGCAGCGCGTCCGGACGCGACAGGTCGACGTCGGCGTCGCACACCACGCGCACCACGGGAGCCGCCGCCTTCAAGTAGTCCTCCGCCGCACGCAGTTTCCCGCGCACGCCGGGGGCCAGCTCGGAGTCCGGATCGTCCACGGCGGCGACCAGCGCGTCGAGCGAACCGAAGCGGGAGATGAGCGTCGCCGCCGACTTCTCGCCGATGCCAGCGACACCCGGCAAGCCATCGGAGGCGTCACCGCGCAACGTGGCCAGGTCGGCGTAGGCGGGTCCGGCGTTGCGCACCGGCACGCCGTACTTCGCGGACACCTCGGCGGGACCGAAGAGTTCGGCCTTGGCCAACCCGCGCCCGGCGTAGAGCACCCGCACGGTCGGCGCGGGCTCGTCGCGCACCAGCTGCAACAGGTCCCGATCGCCGCTGACCACGATCACCTCGTCGGTGCGCTCGCGGCTCGCCAGCGTGCCGAGCACATCGTCGGCCTCCAGACCCGCCGCGCCGCCCGTCGCGATACCGGCGGCGTCGAGAACCTCGAGGATCATCTCGACCTGAGGGGTCAGCCGGTCGGGCACTTCCTCCTCGCCCGGCGCGGCGTCGGCCGAGGTGGCGAGCCGGTGTGTCTTGTAGGACGGCACGAGGTCGACGCGGAACCGCGGCCGCCAGTCCAGGTCCAGGCACACGACCAGCCTGCTCGGCGCGTGCTTGGTGATCAACGAGGCGACCATGTCGGTGAAGCCGCGTAGCGCGTTCACCGAACGCCCGTCCGGCGCGGTGATCTTGTCCGGAATCGCGTAGAACGCGCGGAACCACAGGCTGGCACCGTCGAGCAGCAGCAGCGGGCCTGATGTCGCAGCAGAGGTCACGCGCTGAGGCTACCCGCCCGCTCCGACAGGCCGGAGCCGATCCGAGCGGTGCCGGGGGGCTGCCAGGTGTTCGGGTTTGCTCCGAGCCGAGGACGGGTAACGTCGATCGGTATGAGTGGGCACACGGAGTCCAGGTTCGCGGCGGATGTCTACGGAGACCGGCTCGAGCGGGCGGTGGAGTCGATGCGCGCGGCGCACCTCGACGCCCTGCTCATCACGCCGGGGCCGGATCTGCGCTATCTGATCGGTTCGGCGGCGGAATCCTTCGAGCGGTTGACCTGCTTGGTGATCCCGGCCGACGGCGCGACGCCGTCGGTGATCATCCCGAAGCTCGAACTCGCCTCGCTGGCCGGATCCGCGGCGGGGGAGCTGGGTCTGCAGGTGCTGGACTGGGTCGACGGCGTCGACCCGTACCAGGTGGTGAAGTCCACGCTGCACGTCGGTTCCCGGGTCGCGGTCGCCGACGCGATGCCCGCGCTGCACCTGCTGCCGTTGGCGGTCTCGTTCAGCGGCCTTCCGGTCTCGGCCACGCCGGTGCTGCGAGAACTGCGCATGCGCAAGGACGACGCCGAGATCGACGCGCTGCGCCGGGCGGGCGCCGCGATCGACCGGGTGCACGCCAGGATGGGCGAGTTCCTCCAAGCCGGACGCACCGAGGCCGAGGTCGGCGCCGACATCGCCGCGGCGATCGTCGCGGAAGGCCACACCGAGGCCGCGTTCGTCATCGTCGGCAGTGGACCGCACGGCGCCGATCCGCACCACGGTGTGTCCGACCGGCGTATCGAGCAGGGCGACGTAGTGGTCGTCGACATCGGCGGTCCCGTCGAGCCGGGCTACTACTCCGACTGCACCCGCACCTACGTGCTCGGCGAGCCGAGTCCGGAAGTCGCCGCGCGCTACGCCGAGCTGGAACGCGCCCAGGCCGCGGCCGTCGCCGCCGTCCGCCCCGGCGTCACCGCCGCCTCCGTCGACGCCGCCGCGCGGAAACCCTTGACCGAGGCCGGTTTCGGCGAGGCGTTCGTGCACCGGACCGGTCACGGCATCGGCCTGTCCGTGCACGAGGAGCCCTACATCGTCGCGGGCAACGACCTGATCCTGCAGCCGGGCATGGCCTTCAGCATCGAACCGGGCATCTACTTCCGCGGCGAGTGGGGCGCCCGCATCGAGGACATCGTCGTGGTCACGCCCGAGGGCTGCGAGTCCATGAACGGACGTCCGCACGGCCTGACCGTGCTGTGACGGACGAAAGGCGTTGTCAGCGCAGCGTGCTCGACGAGAGCACGCGGCGCACCTCGATCGCGATCACCACGCGGGTCGGGTTCTCCCTCGGCACTCGGTAGCGGCCCGCGTAACGCTCGACCGCGTCGGCGACGCTCGCCGGGTCGTCCAGCACCCGCGCGGGTCCCTCCAGGGTCAGCCACCGGATGCCGTCCACCTGGCTGACCGCCGCGTACCCGTAGCGGCGCACGTTGCGCACCTTCACCGACCCGTCGTTGGTGATGATCCGCGCGATCCCCGCTTCCTGGTCCCAGGTGAATCCCACCGCGACCACGTGCGGCGTGCCGTTGGCGCGCAACGTGGTCAGTGTCGCCAGATGACGTTCGGTGACGAAGTCGAGTGCGGCGGGGGACAGCGGTGCGGTGGTGGTCGGCATACCTCGACGGTAGCCCCTGTGTTGCACGGTGGCTGCCACGGCACGGGCGTTTTCGCGATGTGAGGGGCTGGTCGGCGTCGTGAGCCGGGATGACAGACTGAGCGCATGGGTAAGCGAGGGATCGCCGCGGGTTCGGTTCTGGTACTCGGCGGACGCAGCGAAATGGGTCTCGAGATCGCCGAGCGCCTGGCTCCGGGCCGGGTGGTGATCCTCGCGGCGCGACGCAGCGACGACTTGGCGGCGCAGATCGCGACCGTCGAACGGGCCGGGGCGGTCGCGGTGCACGCGGTGGAGTTCGACGCCGACGACACCGGCGGTCACGCCGTGCTGTTGGAGAAGATCGCCGCCGAGCACGGACCCATCGGCGTCGCCGTCTTGGCCTTCGGCATCCTCGGCGACCAGGCCCGCGCCGAGCGCGATCCCGAACACGCCGTCGCCGTCGTGCACACCGACTACGTCGCCCAGGTCGGCGTGCTCACCACTCTCGCGAATCTGCTTCGCGCGCAAGGCCAGGGCCAGATCGTCGTCTTCAGCTCCATCGCGGGCGCGCGCGTGCGCCGCGCCAACTACGTGTACGGCTCGGCCAAGGCCGGATTGGACGGATTCGCCAGCGGACTCGCCGACGCGCTGCACGGCAGCGGCGTCCACCTCCTGCTGGTGCGTCCGGGTTTCGTCATCGGCAGGATGACCGAGGGCATGGACCCCGCGCCGCTGTCGAGCACGCCCGGTCAGGTGGCGGACGCCGTCGTCGACGGGCTGCGCCGCCGAGCGGGCAAGATCTGGGTGCCCCGCGCCCTCGGCCCGGCCGCTGTCGTGGCGCGCATGGTTCCGCAGTTCCTCTGGCGGCGGATGCCTCGATGAGCGCGAGGTGACCGGCACTTGGCAAGGCTCCCCGATCGCGGTGGTCGGGATCGGAGCCGACGGATGGGACGGGCTCGGCACCGCGGCACGGGACGCGGTGGCCGCGGCCGAGGTGATCTTCGGCTCCGAGCGACAATTGGCATTGGTGCCAACGCATCTCGATGGAGACCGGCACGCATGGCCCTCGCCGCTGCTCCCCGCGCTGCCCGGACTGCTCGCCGAGCACGCCGCGCGCCGAATCTGTGTACTCGCCAGCGGCGACCCGATGTTCTACGGCATCGGCGTCACGCTGGCCCGCCTGTTCGGGCCCGCGTCCCTGCGGGTGCTGCCGCAACCGTCCTCCGCGTCGCTGGCGTGCGCGCGTCTCGGCTGGGCGCTGGCCGAGACGCCGGTCGTCAGCGCGGTGGGCCGCCCCGTGGCAGCGGTTCTGCCCGACTTGGTCGACGGCAGGCGGCTGCTGGTGCTCAGCGCTGACGAGACCACCCCGGCCCGGCTGGCGGAACTTTTGCGAGACAACGGATTCGGTGGATCGAGCCTCACGGTGCTCGAGCAGCTCGGCGGGCCGTCGGAACGTCTGCGAACCGCCACCGCGGCATCCTGGGATCTCGACGCGGGCGACCCGCTGAACATCGTCGCCGTCGACTGCGTCGCCGATCCGGCCCGCACCCGCGTCACCCGGTTGCCCGGACTGCCCGACACCGTCTACGGCGGCGACGGCCAGCTCACCAAGGCCGAGGTGCGGGCGTTGACCCTGGCCGCACTGGCCCCAGCGCCGGGTGAACTGCTGTGGGATGTCGGCGGTGGCTCGGGCAGTATCGCCATCGAATGGTGCCGAACGCATCCCGCGTGCCGCGCAGTCACTTTCGAGCGGCTGGAGCGGCGCAGGGAGCAGATCACCGCCAACGCCACCGCGCTGGGGGTCCCGCACGTGCGGGTGCGCGGCGAGGTGCTCGCCGAGCTGGCCGCCGAGCACGAAATGCCTTCGCCCGATGCCATTTTCGTCGGCGGCGGGGTCACCCAGGCTGGCCTGCTCGAGACATGCTTTGCCCATCTGCGCCAGGGTGGCAGGCTGGTCGCGAACGCCGTCACCGCCGAATCGGAAGCACTGCTGGTCGCCATGGCCGCCGCGCGGGGCGGTGAGCTGCGAAAGTTCCAGATCTATCGGGCCGAGCCGCTCGGCGGCTTCACCGCGTGGCGTCCCCAGCTACCCGTCGCGCAGTGGACGGTCGTCAAATCGGTTCAGGGTTCACCCTGAAACCTCCGATGCGAGGGTGAAACACGTGCTTGTCAGCGGGTAGGGTCGGGCGCGAGATCCACTCGTTATCGGAAAACCGATTCCATGGGGAGATACATGAAGTACAAGAAGTTCGCCGCTACCGCTCTCCTGGCCATCGCCGCCACCGGCGTAACCGCGGGCACCACCTATGCCGCACCGGCCGAACCCCCTGTCGCCCAGGAGCAGACCGCGCTCGCGGCGCAGGGCCAGGACCAGGGCGTCGGCTATACCGCGCGACTGGCCGACGCGGGCAAGTCCATCGTCACCACCGTGACGGGCGGCGCGTTCACCCTGGACGCGGACGGCAAGTCCGTCACGCTGAAGAACGACGCGGGTGAGGTCGTCACGGCCATTCCGCTCGCCGCGCGGGAGGCCAGCAACGGCGCGCCGGTGGAGATCGCCGCCGCGATCGACGCCGACGGTCGGTCCCTGACCCTGACCCCGAAGGCCGATGTCGTCGCCGTGCAGGACATCGGCGCGCAGGAATGGTTCTTCGCCGAACTGCAGCGCGCCTCGCTCGGCGCCGCCGTCGGCGCGGTGATCGGCGGCCTGATCGGTCTGCTCGGTCTCGTGGTCGGCGTCATTCCCGGCGCCATCATCGGCGGTGTGATCGGCCTGCTCGTCGCGGGCGGCCCCTCGCTGCTGAACGCGGGCATCGCCTACTTCAGCGGTCAGCCCTGAGAACTCTGATCCTGGGCGGCACCGCCGAAGCGCGGGAGCTGGCCCACATCGCTTCCGGCGAGCGAGGATTCGACATCGTCTCCTCGCTCGCCGGTCGTGTTCGCGACCCGCGATTGCCGGAGGGATCGGTCAGAATCGGCGGCTTCGGCGGCGTCGCGGGTTTACGGGAGTGGCTGGAGGCCAACGGGATCGACGCCGTCATCGACGCCACTCACCCCTTCGCGGGCACGATCACCGCGAATGCCGCTGCCGCCGTGCGTGGTTCGGGCGTACCGCTGGTGCATGTGCGGCGGCCGGGCTGGACCGAGGTGGCGGGCGACCGGTGGATTCGCGTGCCAGATCTCGCGGCCGCTGCTCGCGCGCTCCCGGACCTCGGCGAGCGCGTATTCCTCACCATCGGCAGGCAGGGCGTGGGCGCGTTCGCCGGACTCACGGAACAGTGGTTTCTGATCCGCGCCATCGACCCGCCGGAAACCGAGCTGCCCCCGAACCGTGAAGTACTGCTCGCCCGCGGACCTTTCACAGTGGACGAGGAATCCCGGCTGCTGGCGCGGCACCGCATCGACGTGCTGGTCACCAAGGACAGCGGCGGTGACCGCACCTACGCCAAACTGGCCGCCGCTCGGGCGGCCGAGCTGCCCGTCGTGCTGGTCGACCGGCCGCCACTGCCCGCCGGAGCGGAGGTCGTCGAGACTGTGGCCGAGGCCTGGGAATGGTTGCGGGACAAGGCATCCGGCGTGCGCTGATCAGCGCCTGAGCAACTCGGGCAGCCGATCGAACCAGGCCAGCACCGCGCGCTCGTAGCCGATGCCGAACTCCAGCGTGGCCCGCTGGTGCGGCCGCAGGGTGTCGCACTCGTCCTTCAGGTAGCGATCGAGGCGGCGCTGGTGCACCTGGCGGTTGGCGGCGATGATCCGATCGAGGTGCTCGGGGTCGACATGGTCGCCGAACGACATGGTGAGCAGCAGCGGCACCCGGATCGTTTCCGCACCGGGATCGCGGGTGACCCATTCGAGAAAGGCCTCGCGGCCCGCGTCGGTGATCCGGTAGGGCGTGCGATCCCGCGCCCCGGTCTCGCCCTTGGCGACCAGCCCGGCGGCGTCCATCGCGGCCAGCTCGCGATACACCTGGCTCTGGGTGATCGTCCAGAAATCGCCGATCCGGTCCTGGGCGAGCGTCACCAGGTCCCAGCCGGACATCGGCCCCTCGTGCAGGAAACCGAGCAGCGAGGCGGCCGTCGAATTCAGCGGTTTGCGCCGGGTCGTCGTCATCGGAGGATCCCTTCTCGACGTTCCATAGTGGAATGTTAGCGGAACGACCGCGCTGTCCGCGTTCGGGTTCTCAATCGCTTCGTCGCGCGGCGTCCGGTCCGGGTACGCGCCGGAGTAGGTGCTCGAGCAGGTCGGTCGCCGCCTCGTTGGAGTGAACGCCGGCCACCATACTCTGGGTGAGCGCGGCGGCGGCGAGCACGATGACGGTGGCGTCGAGCTCGGCGTCGGCCGAGTCGCTCGCCCGGCGCAGCTGGTCGGCGACCGCGGCGATCAACCATTGTGTGCCGCCCAGGGTTTCGTCCGCGGTCAGACCCGACCCGGCGAGCATGGCGGCTTGGAAGGCGCCGAGCACCACGGTGTCCTGGCGCCGCTGCTCGTTCATCGGCAGCAGTTCCTCGAGCATCGCGTAGATGACGTCGCGCGGAGCGGCCTGCTCGCCCAGCGCGGCGAATCGCTTGGCGAAGCGATCGCCCGCGTCCGCGCTCACCGCGAGGTGGGTGGCGCGCAGGAAGTCCTTCTTGGTGCCGAAGTAGTACTGCACCAAGCGCACCGAGATGCCTGCCTCGGCGGCCACCGATTGGAACGTGGCGGACTCCAGTCCGCCGCGCGCGATGACCCGCCGCGCGGCGTCGGTGATCTCCCGTCTGCGCTGCTCGTGGTCCACCAGCCGCGGCACAACGGTCTCCTTTCGTCCTCGCGAAGAGACTTATGGTAGGTCGTCGCGAGTCAGGGACGGTGGTAGCGCCGCGAGGTGTAGACGCGAGTGCCGTGCGCGGTCTCGACCGTCGCGGTGGTGGACGCGCCGATGATCAGCAGGGTGCGCATGTCCACGTCGGCCGGATCGAGATCGGCGAGCGACACCACCCGGACCGACTCGGTGGGCCCGCCGACGTCGCGGCCGAGTACCACCGGGGTCTCCGGTTTGCGATGCTCCAGCAGCAGATCGCGCATCGCGCCGACCTGCCAGGTGCGCTGCGAGGACGCCGGGTTGTAGATCGCGATCGCCATGTCGGCCGCCGCGACGGCCGAAAGGCGTTGCGCCACCACCTCCCACGGCTTGAGCCGGTCGGAGAGCGAGATCATGGCGTAGTCGTGGCCGAGCGGCGCGCCGACCCGGCTGGCCACGGCATTGGCCGCGGTGAGGCCGGGGAGCACCCGCACCGGCACGTCCTGCCACTGCGGTTCGGCGGATTCCTCCAACACCGCCGCCGCCATCGCGAACACCCCGGGATCGCCGGAGGAAACCACCGCGACTCTCGCGCCACGCTTGGCCAGATCCAAAGCCATGGCGGCGCGTTCGGACTCCACGCGATTGTCGCTGGCGTGCCTGCGCTGGCCGGGACGCGGCGGGACGCGGTCGATGTAGGTGGTGTAGCCGACGAGATCGGTGGCGGCGTTCAGCGCCTCGCGCACCTCGGGGGTCGTCCAGTCCGGCGAGCCGGGGCCAAGGCCGACGACCACGACCTCGCCGATCGAATCCGCCTGCGCTGGTGGAGCATCGGAGTGCGCGTTCGCCGTAGTCGAATCCGCTCGAGCCAGCGGTGCGGCGGCGTCTTCGGCGGCCGGGTCGGAGGCGCTCGCCGAGGTCGATACGCCGGTCGAGGCGGCCGTCGCTTGGCTCACTTCGACGGCGGAGCGTGCTTCGGTGCTCGCGGCGGAACTTCTCGGCAGCGGCGTCGTCGGTCGCGGACCCGGCACCAGCGTGATCGAGAAGTAGGGCACGTCGGCGTCGTTCACCTCGGCGGCGGTGCGCACTCGCTCGCGGTCGGTGCTTGCCCGCTCCACGTAGTAGGCGTCGTCGAGTCGTCCCGCGTCCGAGAGTGCCTGCCGCACACCGGGATACGTGCGGCCGAGCTTCATGATGGCGGCGGCATCGGTATCGCGAAGGCGGCGGGTGAGTTCCTCGGTCGGCATGGTGCCGGGCAGCACCGTCAATACCTGCTCGCCCTCCACCAGCGGGGTGCCGAGCGCCGCCGACGCCGCGCTCACCGAGGTGATGCCCGGAACGATCTCGGCCTCGAAGCGATCCGCCAAACGGCGGTGCATGTGCATGTAGGAGCTGTAGAACAGCGGATCACCGGCGGCGAGCAGGGCGACGGAGCGACCCGCCGCCAGGTGCGCGGCCAGTCGTTCGGCGGCCTGTTCGTAGAACTCGTCGATCGCGCCCTGATAGCCGCCGGGGTGGTCGGTGGTCTCCGTCGTCACCGGGTAGACGAGGTGCTCCTCCAGTTGGCCCGGCCGCATGTAGGGCGCGGCGATGCCGCGCGAGATGCTGCGCCCGTGCCGCGCGCTGTGGAAGGCGATCACATCGGCCGCCGCGATGATTCGCGCCGCCTTGACGGTCACCAGTTCGGGATCGCCCGGCCCGAGTCCGATACCCCAGAGTTTGCCCGGTGTGGTCATTCCGCTTCGCTCGCAATCGCGTTCAGTGCCGACGCGGTGATGGCGCTGCCGCCGCGCCTGCCGCGCACCGTCAGGTATTCGACGCCGCCGTAGGCCGCCAGCGCGTCCTTGGACTCGGCGGCGCCGACGAAACCGACGGGGATGCCGAGGATCGCGGCCGGGCGCGGGGCGCCCGCGTCCAGCATGTCCAGCAGGTGGAACAGCGCGGTCGGCGCGTTGCCGATGGCGACGACCGCGCCGTCCAGCCGGTCACGCCACAGCTCCAGCGCCGCCGCCGAACGCGTATTGCCCAGTGCCGCGGCCAGTTCCGGCACCCGCGGGTCGGCGAGGGTGCAGATCACCTCGTTGTCGGCGGGCAGTCGCTTGCGCGTGACGCCGGAGGCGACCATCTGCGCGTCGCAGAGGATCGGCGCGCCCGCGTGCAACGCCGCCCTCGCCGCCGCGACGACACCGGGGGAGAAGGCGATGTCCTCGGTCAGATCCACCTGTCCGCAGCCGTGGATCATGCGCACGACCACCCGCGCCACGTCCGGCGGGAAGGCGCTCAGGTCCGCCTCGGCTCGGATCGTCGCGAACGACTGCCGATAGATCTCGGCCCCGTCGGTGAGGTAGCTGGTGCGCACGTCGGACATGGCGTCCACCCTAGGACGCGGCCGGGGGAGTCCGCCCACAGCCCCGGGATGTCGGAGCGAGGGCGGAGGTATGGCCACGCAGGGACGTGTCGAACCGTGAGGCAGGTATGCCGCGGGTCGGCCAGATCGGCGGGGGAGTCCGCCCCGAGGTCCCGGAATGTCCGAAACGGGGACGGAGGCGCGCCCAACTCGGGGTGGGCGGACGGGGCAGGCGAATGACCTGCCGATGGCCGGAATGGACGCGCAGGTATGCGCCGAACGGTGGAGCGGGCGTGCGGGTCGCGGGTCAGGTGCGTGGTCGTTCGAGGATGCGGGACATGACGATCGCGCTGCGGGTGCGCCCGACGCGCGCGTTCTCCCTGATTCGCTCCACCGTCGACTCGATCTCGGCCATGTCGGTGGCCATGACGTGCACCAGCGCGTCGGCCTCGCCCGCGATCGTCCACACACCGACCACCTGCGGGATCGGCTCCAGGCTTCGGCGCAGTTCGGCCGGGGTGATGTTGTCGCGGTAGTACACCTCGACGTAGGCCTCGGTGGTCCAGCCCAGCGCGGCCGGGTTCACCAGCGCCGTGAAGCCGGTGATCTGACCGCTGGCGACCATGCGGTCCACCCGGCGTTTGACCGCGGGCGCGGAAAGCCCCACCGCGGAGCCGATCTCCTGGAACGAGGCGCGCGCCGAGCGCAGCAGGTGGCCGAGAATCTTGCGGTCGGTATCGTCCATCACAGCCCTTCCTCCGTGACGCAATGATTCGCCGTTCTACCGTCGATTTGCGCAACGATTCGGCGTTCCGGACGCAATGCTAGGCCCTTTACCTTCGTGGCAGCCGTATTCCTCACTCCGGGAGCCACGATGACCTCAGTAGCTACCCTCCAGACCACCGAGCCCGCCCCCGCACGCCGACCCGTGCCGCGCCGGTTCGTGATGTGTCGCCCCGACCATTTCGACGTCCGGTATTCGATCAATCCGTGGATGAATCCGGACGCGCCGGTGAACCGCGCGCTGGCGCTCGCCCAGTGGGACGACCTACGCGCGACCTTCGAGCGCCATGGTCACCGGGTCGACGTGGTGCCCGGCGAACCGGGTCTGCCCGACATGGTGTTCGCCGCCAACGGCGGACTGGCCGTCGGCGACCGGATCATGTCCGCGCGCTTCACCCACCCCGAACGCGCCGCCGAGGGTCCCGCCTTCCACCGCTGGTTCGCCGGACGCGGCGTGGACGTCGCGGCGGCCGCGGAACTCAACGAGGGCGAGGGCGATTTCGCGTTGATCGGCGGCCGATTCCTGGCGGGCACCGGCTTCCGCAGTTCCGCGGCGGCCCACCGCGAGGTCGAGCTGCACTTCGGAATCCCGGTCGTCTCACTGGAATTGGTGGACCCGCGGTTCTATCACCTGGACACCGTCTTGATGGTTCTCGACGAGTCCACCATCGCCTACTACCCGCCCGCCTTCGACGAGACCAGCCGCACCGTGCTCGCGGGCCTGTTCCCGGACGCGGTCGAGGCGACCGACGCCGACGCCGCCGTTCTCGGCCTGAACGGGGTGTCCGACGGGTATCACGTCTTCCTCAGCCCGCACGCCACCGACCTCGCCGCCGCCCTCCGCGCCCGCGGCTACCTTCCGGTCCCGGTGGACGTCTCGGAGTTGCTGAAGGCGGGCGGCGGAATCAAGTGCTGCACGCTGGAATTGCACTGAAGGCGGGCGGCGGGATAAGTGCCGCGCGCGCGAACCGGCCTCGCCCGGTCCACCTGACGTCGGTTCGGGCGCTATCGCGTGCTCAGTCGACGCGGTAGCCGTCGGGAGTCGCCACCACATCGGTGACCTCGCCGCGCGGGCGGCCACAACGGCGGTCGCAGCCGGACCAGTGCTGACGTCCCGCGACGGTGACTTCCTCGGCGGGGATGTTGTCGCCCGCGCTGTCGGTCGACGAGCTGTCCGCCAGGACGCGGCCGGATTCGACTGCCGCGGTGACGTCGGCGCGTACGTCGGTCAGCGACTTCGCGCAGCCGGGCTGTCCGGCGCACGCGCTGACGTGCAACCACGGCGAGGCGGCGTCGAAGATCAAGCCCATCGGCGCGAGCACGCGGACCACCTGTTCGGCGGCCCACTCCTCGAGGTCCGCGACGATCAGACTGCGCCACGGCGTG
This sequence comes from Nocardia sp. NPDC050713, assembly GCF_040654315.1. Lineage (NCBI taxonomy): Bacteria > Bacillati > Actinomycetota > Actinomycetes > Mycobacteriales > Nocardiaceae > Nocardia > Nocardia sp. NPDC050713. The sequence continues at coordinate 27,820 of NZ_JBFAHS010000015.1, forward strand.
ATGATCACCGGGCGCTCGATCGCCGCGACGAATTCGGCGAGTCGCGCGTCGAGCGCGCCGAGCCGGACGCCCGCGCCGAGCGCGACCGAGCCGTCGTCCTGGTCGAGCCAGCCGATCGGAACATCCTGGGCCGCAGTGATTTCCACGCGCTCCGTGCCGGGCGTCAGACCGATCGACTCGATGATCCTCGCCGGACCGTCCGCGACCTCGTGCAGCCGCCACTGGCCCGAACTCACCTCGAGAAAGCCCTCGGCGGCGGCAAGCACGCTATCGACGGCCTCCGCTTTGGTGACGCGGATGCCGGTGTCGGCTCCCGCCAGCAGCAGCGCGAACTCGTCGGGGCCGACCGCGTGGACGCCGATGTCTCCGTCCAGACCGCTGACATCGCCGCGGCCGTCGTCGAGCGTGAACAGCACCCGTCCCGGCAGTTCCGCCAGCCGGGGCGTCGCGCACAGCCGAGCGTCGAGATCGCCGACCAGCCCGCGCACGTCCGCGAGCCCGCCGACCCGCCCGGACAGCGGCGAGGCCACGATGTTCCGCACGCGCTCGTGCGTCCGGCTCGGCAGCAATCCCGCCGCCGTCAGATGTGCGGTCAGCGCCTCCGCGTCGCGCACCTGACGCAGCTGAAGGTTGCCGCGCGAGGTCAATTCGATCGCGCCGTCGCCGAACTCGCTCGCCGCGGTCGCCAGGGCGAGCACCTGGTCGGAGGTGAGCCGTCCACCGGGCACCCGGATGCGCGCGAGCGGTCCGTCGGCGGCCTGATGCAGCCGCAGCACGCCGGGGCAGGAATCGGGGGCGGTTCGAGTCATAGCTCCTTCAGCCTACGTGCGCGGGCGTGCCCGAACCCACGGGCGGGAGTTCGCCCTGCGCGCGATGCCGAGAACGACGCGGCCAACGGCACGACCCGCAGCTTCGGCGGTAGCTACGACCTCGGCATCGAGCGCACGCCCGCAGGCTCGCGGACCGACCGGCTCCGCTCTTTCCTCGCTGCCAGCAGACGGCGACACCGACCGCTCCGGAACCGGGCGTGCGGCGGGCCACGCCATGCCGGGTACGCTCGGCGTGCTCGGCGGCGTCGAGGAAACCGGTGCAATTCCGGTGCGGTCGCGCCACTGTGAACAGCCAGACCCTCTCCGGCGAGCACCACACCCCGATGGGCGCGTCACCCGAGGAAGGTCACCCGTGATCCTGCTGCTGTCCACGTCCGACACCGATCTGCTCAGCGCGCGCGCCAGCGGCGCGGACTACCGGCTCGGCAACCCCGCCCGCCTGCTGGTCGACGACCTGCCTGGATTGCTGGACGGGGCCGATCTCGTGGTCGTCCGCATCCTCGGCGGCAAGCGTGCCTGGGAGGACGGGCTCGCCGCGCTCCGCGACAGCGGTGTGCCGATGGTCGCGCTCGGCGGTGAGATCGCGCCGGACGCCGAGCTCATGGAATGCTCGACGGTCCCGGGCGGCGTCGCGGCCGACGCGCACAACTACCTGGCCGCGGGCGGTCCGGAGAACCTGCGCCAGCTGCACAACTTCCTGTCCGACACGGTCCTGCTCACCGGCCACGGCTTCGCGCCGCCGGTGCAGCTGCCCAGCTGGGGCGAGCTCGAGCGCGTCGCCCGCCACCCGGCGCCGGTCGCGGGCCTTCCGACCGTCGCGGTGATTTACTACCGCGCCCAGCATCTGGCCGGCAACACCGGCTACGTCGACGCACTGTGCGCGGCGATCGAGGACGCGGGCGCGCGACCGCTGCCGCTGTACTGCGCTTCGCTGCGCACCGCCGAACCCGAGCTGCTGAACACGCTGCGCCAAGCCGACGCGCTGGTCGTCACCGTGCTCGCCGCGGGCGGCACCAAGCCAGCCACCGCGTCCGCGGGCGGCGACGACGAGGCATGGGACGTCGGCGCGCTCGCCGAACTGGACGTGCCGATCCTGCAGGGCCTGTGCCTGACCAGCGGCCGCGCCCAGTGGGAGGACAACGACGACGGCCTCTCGCCGTTGGACGTGGCGACCCAGGTGGCCGTGCCGGAGTTCGACGGCCGCATCATCACGGTGCCGTTCTCGTTCAAGGAGTTCGACGCCGACGGCCTGTCCACCTACGTCCCCGACCCGGAGCGGGCCGCCCGGGTCGCGGGCATCGCGACGCGCTACGCCCGGCTGCGCCACATCCAGCCCGCCGAGAAGCGACTGGCCGTGATGCTCTCCGCGTATCCCACCAAGCACGCCCGCATCGGCAATGCCGTCGGTCTGGACACGCCCGCGAGCGCCATTCGGCTGCTCACCGAATTGCGTTCCGCCGGTTACGATCTCGGCGAGTCGGGGGAGATTCCCGGTTTCGAAGAACGGGACGGCGACGCCCTGATCCACGCGCTCATCGCGGCGGGCGGTCAGGACCCGGACTGGCTCACCGCCGAACAGCTGGAAGGCAACCCGATCCGCATCGGCGCCGCCACCTACACCGCCTGGTTCGACACCCTCCCGGAAGACCTGCGCGAGGCCGTCGTCGAGGCGTGGGGTCCGCCGCCGGGTGAGCTGTACGTCGACCGATCGGCCGACCCGAAAGGCGAGATCGTCATCGCCGCACTGCGTTTCGGCAACGTGGTGCTGATGGTGCAGCCGCCGCGCGGCTTCGGTGAGAACCCCGTCGCCATCTACCACGATCCCGATCTGCCGCCCAGTCACCACTACCTGGCCGCCTACCGCTGGCTGGCCGCGCCGGAGACGGCGGGCGGTTTCGCCGCCGACGCCATGGTGCATCTGGGCAAGCACGGCAACCTGGAGTGGCTGCCCGGCAAGACGCTCGGCATGTCGGCCTCGTGCGGCACCGACGCGGCGCTGGGCGACCTGCCGCTGATCTACCCGTTCCTCGTCAACGATCCCGGCGAGGGCACCCAGGCCAAGCGGCGCGCGCACGCCACCCTGGTCGACCACCTGATCCCGCCGATGGCGCGCGCCGAAAGCTACGGCGACATCTCGCGATTGGAGCAGCTGCTCGACGAGCACGCCAACATCTCCGCGCTCGACCCGGCCAAGCTGCCCGCCATCCGCCAGCAGATCTGGACGCTGATGCGCGCGGCCAAGATGGACCACGACCTCGGGCTCACCGAACGCCCCGACGAGGAGTCCTTCGACGACATGCTGCTGCACGTCGACGGCTGGCTCTGTGAGATCAAGGACGTGCAGATCCGCGACGGCCTGCACGTGCTCGGCCAGGCGCCCGCGGGCGACGGCGAACTCGATCTGGTGCTCGCGATGCTGCGCGCGCGGCAGCTGTGGGGCGGCGAGGTGTCGGTGCCCGGACTCCGAGAGGCACTGGGGCTGAACGAATCCGGCGACGAGGCGCGCGAGCGGGTCGACGTGATCGAGGGTCGCGCGCGCGAGCTGCTCGGCGCGCTACAGGCCGCCGACTGGTCGGTGGACGCGATCGACGGACTGGTCGCGCGATTCGCCGACACCCTCGTGCCCTCGGGCGCGGCGGCCATCGGCGGCGCGGAACCGGGTACGGCCGGTGCGGTGCGCGCCGTACTGCGCTTCGCCGCAACGGAAGTGGTGCCGCGCCTGCGCGAGACCGGCGTCGAGATCGAGCGGGTGCTGCACGCGCTGAACGGCGGGTTCGTCCCGGCGGGCCCGAGCGGTTCGCCGCTGCGCGGCCTGATCAACGTGCTGCCGACCGGCCGCAACTTCTACTCGGTCGACCCGAAGGCGGTGCCGTCGCGGCTGGCCTGGGAGACCGGTCAGGCCATGGCCGAATCGCTGGTCGAACGCTATCGCGCCGACCACGGCGAATACCCGCGCTCGGTGGGCCTTTCGGTGTGGGGCACCTCGGCCATGCGCACCTCCGGTGACGACATCGCGGAGGTCTTCGCGCTGCTCGGTGTGCGGCCGGTGTGGGACGAGGCCAGCCGCCGCGTTACGACTCTCGAAGCGATCCCACTCGCCGAACTCGGCAGGCCGCGTATCGACGTGACCGTGCGCATCAGCGGGTTCTTCCGCGACGCCTTCCCGCACGTGCTCGCCCTGCTCGACGACGCGGTCCGGCTGGTGGCCGAGCTCGACGAGCCCGCGGAGTCGAATTACGTTCGCGCGCACGCGGAGTCGGATCTGGCCGAACACGGCGACGCCCGCCGCGCCACCACCCGCATCTTCGGTTCCAAGCCGGGCACCTACGGCGCCGGTCTGCTCCAGCTCATCGATTCCAAGAGCTGGCGCACCGACGATGATCTCGCGCAGGTCTACACCGCGTGGGGCGGTTACGCCTACGGCCGCGATCTCGACGGCGCACCGGCCGCCGACGACATGCGCTCGGCCTATCGCCGAATCGCGGTGGCGGCCAAGAACACCGACACCCGCGAGCACGATATCGCCGACTCCGACGACTACTTCCAGTACCACGGCGGCATGGTCGCCACCGTGCGCGCGCTCACCGGCAAGAATCCGGAAGCCTATATCGGCGACAGCACCCGACCCGACGCGGTGCGCACCAGGACCCTCTCCGAGGAGACCTCGCGCGTGTTCCGTGCCCGCGTGGTGAACCCGCGCTGGCTGGAGGCGATGCGCAGGCACGGCTACAAGGGCGCGTTCGAGATGGCCGCCACCGTGGACTACCTGTTCGGCTACGACGCCACCACCGACGTGGTCGCCGACTGGATGTACGAGAAGCTCACCGAGAGTTACGTTTTCGACGACGTGAACCGCAAGTTCATGGAACAGTCCAACCCGTGGGCGCTGCACGGCATCACCGAACGGCTGCTGGAGGCGGCCGAGCGCGGCATGTGGTCCGCCCCCGAGGCCGAGACGCTGGACCGGCTGCGCCAGGTGTATCTGGAGACCGAAGGGGAACTCGAGTAGTATCGCGGCGCAGGCGGACCCGGTCGTACTCGGGTCCGCCCCGCCCCCAATTCGTTCGGAATGGCTCCGCAAAACGACGCCTCGGTTTTTATTGCGGCGCATGTCGTTTCATTTCCCGCCGTCGCCGTATTCGTCCGCGAAAAGTCGAAGGGCCGGTGCTGGCAACCCCCCAATTCCTGGGCCGATTCGCTGATCTTGCAACGTAATTCGGTTTCGTCATTCTGTCGACATCGAGAGTGTGGAAGGCGCATCATATCGATGTCCTGAAAGCCGATTCTCGGGGCACACACTATTCGGATCGGCCGGATGATGGGAATTCATCATGATCAAAAAGTTGATAGCGGCAGCGGTGCTGACCATCGCCGCGACCACCGGAATCGCCACCGCGACCGCCAACGGCTCGCCGGGGGGCGTGGTGGCGGGGGTGGACCGCGGCGTCGAGTACACCGCTTCGGTGGCGCCGGATCGCTCGGGGGCGACGCTCACCTTGGCCGCCGGGACCTTCGAGATCGCGCCGGACGCGGTGCTGGTGCACGCGCCCGACGGCACGGTGATCGGCAGCGTGCCGACCACACTGCACTCCGTGACGGGTCAGCTGGTGCGCGTCGCGCCGGTAATCGACGCGAGCGCAACGGAATTGACGCTGACCCCGGTCAGCGCTCCGGCCCAGCCGGAACTGGGGTTCATCGGCGATGCGGGAACGACGATCGCGGGTATCGCGATCGGCTGTGTGATCGGCGCATTGATCGGCGCGATCTTCTTCATCCTCCCGGCCATTCCCGGCTGCATCATCGGAGCGGTGATCGGCGGGATCATCGGCGCGAACGCCTGAGGCGAGCAATCGAGGGGTGAACACTCCTCGCGAACCCGTGGCCCGTCCGGGAAACAACCGGACGGGCCGCATTCGTGCGACGATAAATTCCGGACACGGTGCATTTCAATTTCTCGAAATGCGCCTCGCGGCCCTTTCGCACGCTGCGCAGGAGAAAGGACCGCGGCCAAGCGTCCAAGATGGTGTGAGGAGACCGCGTCGCCGGGGAGGGGCGGCCCGGGCCCGGTTTCTCCGCGCGCATTCCCGCCTTGTACCGGTGCGACCGGCCGTGCGATGGCAGTGATCGCACGGGATGCCGTCCGCTGCGGGGCCGTCTGCCGCAGGTTCGCCGGGGGTCCCGCAGCCGGGTGTCGACGTCGCGGTGAGCAGGCGAAATACCTCGAAATTGGGGGTCTCCAGGTATTGACTAGCGGCGAAAACCGAGGACACTAGATGTACACCGGAACACCGAAGAGTGCCACACAATCGGCGGAGACGTCCAAAGAAAGTACTGGTAACTCGCACAGGATCCGGCTAGGCCCCCGGCAAGCCAGTCGAAGACCAGGGTAATCAGCGACGACTGAAACCCAAGGATTCGATGGAGACTACCGGGGACTGTTCTGTTCGGGGGTAGTTCTCCCTCGCGCGGCCCTCCGACCTGTGGTAACGCCTCACTCGGCCTTCGGGACGAGCGTGTTGTGCCGCGCCGCCGTCCACCAGCGCCCGCCCTCCTTCACCAGGACGTACAGCGCGACCATCGCCGGATCCACATCGATGGGATCGCCTTCCGCCGTGATCGCCCGCGCGGCCTTGTGCGCGACGGCCACATCCGGCCGCAGGAAGACGATGTCGGTCACCTCGTAGCGCGCGTACTCGTCCTTCAGGAATCCCGCCAGCCCCTTGCGGCCCGCCTCCAGCAGCGCATCCCGCCCGGTGATCACCATGCCCACCGCGTTCCCCGCCGACGCGTTCGCGGTGAAGCCGCTGACCATCAGCTCCGCGTCCTTGTTGTTGAAGCCCTCCTCCACATCGGCCACCAATCGCTTGATCGCGGCGATGTCCTCGGTGTGGTCCACGGTCGTGTCCTCGACCACCGGCGATTCGTCTGTCGTTGCGTTCATGATCGACAGCTTGGTACCTGAACAAAGGTTGAGGTCAAGTCCGGCGGGTCGACCGGGTTCGCGGAGGCGCTGACGAAGGTGCCGACCGCGCTGTCGGCGACGTCCGCCTGGTCGGCGATCTCCTGCACGCGGGCCAGGGTGTAGCTCCGGCCCGCGAAGACCGTGAAGCGCTCCGAACGGTGTCCGGAGTTCTTCCAGGCGCAACCCCGGCGCGGGAGACGGCCGCGTGGGCTAGGCCGACCGGCGGGATGGAGCGCGGGTCGAGCGTGCCGAGGATGTGGTGGACTGGAGCGGTGCTGGAGGACCTGGATCGGGTGGAGACGGGCGTGCGGGAACGGTTGCGCGGGTGGCCGACGCGCTCGGTTCTCGCGGGCTGGTGCTGCTGTGCGGATTTCCCGCCTCCGGGAAGTCCACGGCCGCGGCGTATGTGCACGAGCTGACCGGCGCCGTCGTGTTGGACAAGGACCGCTTCGTGCCGCGCCTGGAGGAAGCGGTGATCGAGGCGTTGACCGGCGATCGGCACGACCGCGATTCCGACACCTATCGCGCGCTGATCGCCCCTGGCCTGTACGAGGGACTCATCCGCACGGGGCTGACCGTCGCCGCCGCGGCCCCGGTCGTACTCGACGCGCCGTTCCTGTCCGTCATCCGTGCCGCGCACGCCGCGGGACGCACGCTGGGCGAGCACGTGCGCGCCTATCCGGAATCGGCGCCGTCGATCCCGATCGTCACGGTCTGGCTGGATACGCCCGCCGAGCGGATCCGAGCCCGGATGGTCGCGCGCGGCGCCGACCGCGACGCGTCCAAGCTCGGCCGGTGGGAGGCTTATCAGTCCTCGGTACTCGAGTCCGGGACACGCGATAAGGCTTATGACGCCTGCGATTTCGTCATTCCCAGCTGAGCGTTGGGCCATCGGGGCTTTACCCGGATATGTGATACCCGCTCAGCTGGCAGGGTCGGTGAGCCAGGCACGCGTGGGCAGTAGTTCCGCGACGAGTTCCGCGACCCGGCGACCAATCTCGTCCCGGATCGGCCGCACGGCCTCCACTCCCTTGCCCGCCGGGTCGTCGAGAACCCAGTCGCGGTAACTCACGCCGGGAAATATCGGGCAGGTGTCGCCGCAGCCCATGGTGACGACCACGGTCGAGGTCTCCACCGCGTCGAAGGTGAGGATCTTCGGCCGCTGATCGGAGATGTCGATGCCGAGCTCGGCCATCGCCTCGACCGCGGCGGGGTTGATCGATTCGGCGGGCGCGCTGCCCGCCGAGCGGACCTCGATGTCGGCACCGGCAAGGTGCGTCAGGAACCCGGCCGCCATCTGGGAGCGTCCGGCGTTGTGGACGCAGACGAACAGGACACTGGGCTTGGAAGCCATGGGGGAGCTGGCCTTTCGGGTCGACGCGGATCAGGCGAGCGGGGTCTGCGCCGCGGTGCTGGACGGGAAGCGGTCGCGCAGGGCCAGCGACACATAGACGAGTCCGACGAGCACCGGAACTTCGATCAGCGGGCCGACGACCCCGGCGAGTGCCTGCCCGGAGGTCGCGCCGTAGGTGGCGATCGCGACCGCGATGGCGAGTTCGAAGTTGTTGCCCGCGGCGGTGAACGCGAGGGTCGTTGTCCGTTCGTAGCCCAGGCCCATTGCTGGGCCGAGCAGGTAGCCGCCGCCCCACATGATCGCGAAGTAGGCCAGCAGCGGAATCGCGATGCGCACGACGTCGAGGGGCTGGGAGGTGATCTGCTTGCCCTGCAAGGCGAACAGGATCACGATCGTGAACAGCAACCCATACAGCGCCCACGGGCCGATCCTGGGCAGCAGTGTCGACTCGTACCAAGCGCGGCCCTTCGCGCGTTCGCCGAAGCGGCGGGTGAGATAGCCCGCGAGCAAGGGAAGGCCCAGGAAGATCAGCACCGATTTCGCGATCTGCCACGGCGAGGTGTCGATGGTGGTCTGTTCCAGGCCGAGCCAGCCGGGCAGCACGGACAGGTAGAACCAACCGAGCGCGGCGAACATGATCACCTGGAAGGTCGAGTTCAACGCCACCAGCACTGCGGCGGCTTCGCGGTCGCCGCAGGCCAGGTCGTTCCAGATGATGACCATCGCGATGCAGCGCGCCAGCCCGACGATGATCAACCCGGTCCGGTACTGGGGCAGATCCGGCAACAACAGCCAGGCCAGTGCGAACATCAGTGCCGGGCCCAAGACCCAGTTCAACACCAGCGAACCGATCAACAGCTTGCGGTCACCGGTGACGGTGTCGAGGCGGTCGTAGCGGACCTTCGCAAGCACCGGATACATCATGATCAACAAGCCGATCGCGATCGGCAGCGAGATCCCGTCGACTTCCACGGCGCTCAACGCGTCCCCGAGCCCCGGAATCATTCGCCCGAGCAGCAGCCCGGCGGCCATCGCGACACCGATCCACACCGGCAGGTACCGGTCCAGCGTGGACAGTTTCGCCACGACTCCGTTCTGCGGGGTTCGGGTCTCGGCGCTCAAGGGTTCACCCCGGCGGCGCCGCTCTCGACCAGTAGCACCTCCGAAAGCCTGTGCAGCGCTTCGGGAATCACCCGGTAGTACACCCACGACGCGCGGCGTTCGCTGGTGAGCAGCCCCGCCTCACGCAGCACCTTGAGGTGATGGGAGATCGTCGGCTGGGTCAGATCGATGCCTTCGGACAACTCGCAGACGCACGCCTCCTGCCCCGCGCGGGCGGCGATGGAACTGAGCAGCCGCAGCCGAATCGGATCCGACAACGCCTTGAACACGCCCGCCAACTCGGCCGCCGCCTCGCCGGACAGCGGTTCGCGGACGATCGGCGCGGCCGAGCACGGCTGCACCGGAAGCAAGGGAAGTTCCGACTTCGACATACGCCTATATTGATGGTTGTCTAAATCGGATCGCAAGCAAACATCTGGTGAATGAGGCGGTCCGCACCCTTGCCCGCGGCCGAGTGTTCTCGACCGCGTTGACCGGATTCGGGCTCGCCTCGGCGACCGCGCTCGGCCCGCCAAGGTGCGCGACGGTGTGCGGTTGCGGTGGCGGACCGGCACTGCGACCTTCCTGGACGATGACGACGCGACCGCGCGCCACCGCCTGCTGGGCAAGGGGCGGCCGTTCTATCGGCTCGACGGAATCCTGCTCCGGCGACTCGCACGCGGCGGGCCGATGCTCACCATCCGCATCGACCTGGACTAGCGGCCGCCGCGTAATGGCAGCGCGAGTCGTGGGCGGGGTTCGGCGATGCGACGGCGGCGAGCGTCGCGCGGTTCAGGCCGGATAGCTCCTGACCTCGGTCGCCTTCACCGCCGCCCACAATTCCATCCCGGGCCGCAGCCGGAGTTCGGCGACCGTGGCCGGGGTGATGTCGGCGAGGACCGGTGGGTGGCCGTCGAGGCGGACGCGCGTGGTGTGGGCGTGTTGTTCGATGCCGGTGATGGTGACCGGCCATGCGTTGCGCGGGCTGCCCGCGGGGTGTTCCAGGTGCAGGCCGACCGCGTTCGGCGGAAAGGCGACGTGCACTCGACCGTCGGCGGGTTCGGCGATGGTGAGGACGCCGCCCTCGTCGAGATCGACGACGCCGCCGCGGGCGGTGCCGCGATACAGGTTGAGCCCCACCAGGTTCGCCACATAATCCGAACGGGGTTGCCTGGCGACCTCCGCGGGCGCACCCTGCTGTACGACGCGGCCGTGTTCCAGGATGACGAGCCGGTCGGCGAGCACCATCGCGTCGAGCGGATCGTGGGTGACGAGCACCGTGTGGCCCGGATAGTCGCGCAGATGGTGGGCCAGATCGGAGCGCACCTGGAGCCGGGTGCTCGCGTCGAGCGCGGCGAGCGGCTCGTCGAGCAGCAACAGCCGCGGCTCGGTGACCAGCGCGCGGGCCAGCGCGACCCGCTGGGCTTGCCCGCCGGACAACGCGCGGGGTTTGCGGTGCGCGTACTCGGGAAGGCCGACGCGATCGAGCCATTCGGCGGCGCGCTCACGGGCCGCGGCGCGCCGATGGCCGCGGGCGCGCAAACCGAACGCGACGTTGTCCAGCGCGGAGAGGTGCGCGAAGAGCAGATAGTCCTGGAAGACCACGCCGACCTCGCGGTGCTCGGCGGGCACGAACACCGAAGGCGGTGCGTCCCAGATGTGTTCGCCGAGCCGCACGCGTCCCTCGGTCACCGCGAGCAGGCCAGCCAGCGCCCGCAACGCCGTGCTCTTACCCGCGCCGTTCGGGCCGAGCAGCGCCACCACCTCGCCCGGTTTCGCCGTCAGTGCGAGGTCGAGGGTGAATGTGCCGCGGGTGACGCGGATCTCGGCGTCCAGCGTCACATCGCACCTCGAATCCACCGCTCCCGCAAGGCGGCCAACACGCCCACCGAGACGAGCAGCAGCACCAGGCTCAGCACGATCGCCGCGTCCGGATCGGTCTCCAGCGCCAGATACACCGCGAGCGGCATGGTGGTGGTCTTGCCGGGAAAGCTGCCCGCGAACGTGATGGTCGCGCCGAACTCGCCGAGTGCGCGGGCCCAGCAGAGCACCGCGCCCGCGACGACGCCGGGCAGCACAGACGGCAAGGTGACGCGGCGAAACGCGTACCAGCGGGACGCGCCGAGGGTGGCGGCGGCCTCCTCGAACCGGGGGTCCGCGGCCCGCAGCGCGCCCTCCACCGAGATGACCAGGAACGGCATCGCCACGAAGGCCTCGGCCACCACCACACCCGCCGTGGTGAACGGCAACGAGACGCCGAACCAGTCGTACAGGTACTGGCCGATCAATCCGCGCCGACCCAGCACCAGCAGCAGCGCGACACCGCCGACCACCGGCGGCAACACCAGCGGCACGGTGACCAGCGCCCGCACCAGACCGCGGCCCGGCACGTCGCCGCGCGCCAGCAGCCAGGCCAGCGGAATGCCGAGCGCCAGGCAGACGAGGGTGGCCAGGCTCGCGCACACCAGCGAAAGGCGAAGCGCCTCGGCGACTTCCGCGCTGAACAGGCGCTCCGGCATGGTGGCCCACGGCGCTCGAACCGCGAGCCCGAGCAACGGCGCGACCAAGAAGATCAACCCGCACACCGCGGGCAGCACAAGGATCAGCGGCCGCCGCCCGCGCACCGCCCGTCGCCGCGCGGCGATGGTCACGTCTCCGGAATTTCCACGACGACGTGCGTGGACTTCACCGACGCGACGGCGACGCTGCCGACCTCGAGGCCGAGTTCGTCCACCGATTCGCGGCTGAGCAGCGACACCAGCCGGAACGGTCCGGCCTGCATCTCGACCTGGGCCATCACCGTGTCCTTGACGATGCGGGTCACGATGCCGCGCATGCGGTTGCGCGCGGACGCCGCCACCGTCACCCCCGGCGCGGGCGCCTCGGCGTTGGCGCGCAGGAATTGCGCCAGATCGCGGCCGTCGACGCCCTTGCGGCCGTTGTCGAGTTGGATCGCGGGCAGCTTGCCCTGGTCGATCCACCGTCGCACGGTGTCGTCGCTGACGCCCATCAGGGCGGCCGCTTCACTGATCCGCAGATTCGTCACGAATTGGAGTTTATTGACGTATTCGCGGGAAGGGAAACCCGGGCGGTAGCGGTCAGGCGGATTCGGCGAGCCCAGCGGAGCGCCAGGTGTCGGCCAGTTCCTGGAGCGGGAGTTCGAGCGCCTGGCTCAGTGCCACGACCGTGCCGAAGGCGGGCGACGGCAGGCGACCGGTCTCGATCTTGCGCAGCGTCTCCGGCGAGATCCCCGCGGCGGTGGCGACCTCGGTGAGTTCGCGCTCGCCACGCGCCGCGCGCAGCCGAGCGCCCAAGCGGCGGCCCGCCTCGATCTGGGCGGGTGTCAGCGGCAGGCGAACCATGCGCCCCAGGGTAGGGGCGGTATTTAAATACCGCAAGTTGGCGCGGTCGACGGGTCAGGCCTCGAACAACAGGTACAGCCCGGTGAAGGTGTAGCCGACCATGGTCAGCATCAGCGCGAGCTGGCCGGTCAGTCGGTGCGCGGGCGGGAGCAGCCGAAGACAGCGGTCGTGTGCCGCGGCGACGCCGAGGATGTGACCGGTGAGGACGGCCAGCACCTTGATGCTGGCCAGTACGGCGGGATGGGTGGACAGGATGTACTGCACGTCGAAATCGCCCAGCCACAGGATGTTCCAGCCGCGCTGGAACGGGTCGGCGCACAGGATCAGCGTCGCCTGCCCCTTCTCGACCAGGAAGCTGAGGTAGTGCGCGACAAGGTAGCCCGCCACGATCGGGGTGAGACTGTGCGCGAGCCGAATCGGCAGCAGCGCCCGCTCCGCCCTGGTGACGCCGCCGGTCGCGCGGGTGGCCAGCCGGAAGGCGCCGCCGACAACGGCGATGAACCCGAGCAACCCCGCGGTGCGCAGCAAGGTGGTCAGCAGGGTGGAGTCGCCGCCCGCGCGATCGAGGAAGTCGCGCCAACTCGCGAACATCGAAAAGCTGTCGAACGCGGTCGATCCCAGCAGTGTCGCCGCCACCGCGACCGAGCCGGTGAGCGCGGGCGTGCCCGCGAGATTGTTCAGCGGCCACCGCAGCACCGGGACCCCGGTGTCGCGCCGCGCGTACGGGCTCAGACGCGCCAGCAGACTGCTGTACACCTCCAGCGGGTCGCCGCGCTCGGCCCACGTTGTCCCGAACACCACGAGGCCGACCGTCCCCACGACGAGGTAGCCGAGAAACCACATCGTCACGGCGAGCACCGAACCCGGTTCGGGATAAGCCAATTCCAGCCACACGAACGAGAACAGCCCCAGCGCCGCGGGCAGGCAGCCCCACGATTCCGGGTAGGGCAGCAGCCCGCGCCCCGGCGTCCGCCCCGCCACCCGGCAGGCCAGGCGGTGCAGCGCGCGCACCGGCGAGACGATCTTCCACACCGGCCCCAACACCAGTGAGGCCACCATCACCCCGACCCACAGATAGATGTAGACAATCCCCGGCACGGGATTGTCCGCCGACTCGGCCGCGCCGAAGAAGCCGACCGCGAGGACCGCGATCGCCCCGAGCAGCCCGAGCCCCGCGAGCACCGTCCGCACCGCCGCGGAATCGACCATGGCGCGCGCGAACGCGGGCAGCGCGACGCCCGGCGAGTCCGGATCGAGTCGCGGCTCACGCCACGCGAAGGCCAGCACGGCGAAGGAGAACGTCAGGGCCCACGCGGCGCCGATCAACGCGTAGGACAACGGAATCGGCAGATCGGTCGCACCGGAGATCCCGTGCGCGAGGACCTCGTTCACGACTCCACCTCGCTGGTGCTCGGCTCCGTCGTGCGCGAGTGCGCGCTGTGCCTATGGTTCGCTCGCTGGCGCTCGTTCACGGGCGCACGACTACCGTGGCGACGGTCTTGTGCGCGCGGTGCAGTTCGATCTCGACCCGCCCCGGCACCTCCACCGTGAACCGGAAGCGCTGCCCGGCCTCGGGGCGGACCTCGAAGGTGTGCTCCGGCGTGGCGTGCACGTGCAGTTCGTCCTCGGCGTCGCTGTCGACCACCAGCTCGATCGGCTGCCCGATCTTGGCCTCCCTGCGCTCGTTCACCGGACTCACCGACCCGTTCGCGATACGGAAACGCACGACGACGGCGTCGGCTTCGGCGGGCGAACTCGCGCTGGGCCGCGGCGTGTTCGGGGCGTCCTCGGTGGCGCAACCCAGCGCGGCGGCGGCCACCGCGCAGGCGAGCGCGGCGTAGCGCCACGTGCGGGTCATCGGGTCTCCTCGTCGCTGTTCGAAGGGGTTCGGTCGTTCCGCTCGCTCTCGCGCCGCTCGGCGCGGCGGTCGCGTACCGCGATGAGCACGATGATGCCCACCACGGCGAACGCGGGAAGGAAGGCGGGGATGGCCAGCAGGACGGAATGGTCCGCGAGCAGCTCCACGCCGTCGGCGGCGCCGGTCATCCGGCCGCGACGGGCTCGGTCGCGTCCGTCCGCGCGGTGGTGGGGTAGCGGTCGTTGATCCGCGCCGCGCCCCAGGACAGCGCGCCGATCAGGATCAGGCTGCACACCAGAACGACCAGCGAGGCGGCGCCGAACAGCCAGGCCGGATGGTCGAACGAGCGCTCCCGCTGCAACACCGTGATCTCGGCGACGAACGGGCGGGTGAACTCCGGTGGCGCGGCGACCTCCGCGGCGCCGATGCCCGGGTCGTCGGGCATGAAGATCGGCAGCGCGGTCTGCATGCGGCCGTCCTGCAGGCGCAGCACGGTCTTCCAGGTGCCGTGCGCCGGAACGGGTTTGGTCGAGACGTAGTGGCCGTCGCCGACGCGCCGCAGCTGGTCGACGACCAGGCCGCGGCCGGGGCTGTCCGATCCGACGCCGCCCTGCCAGGCCAGGATCTGCACCCATTCGGGATCGAAGCCGACCAGGTCGGCCGGTTCGAGCCGCACGTCGGCGGTCACCATGCGGCCGCCGTCGACGGGCTCGGCCTCGCGCAGCGCGACGGTCGCGCTCGCCTGATCCGGGAGGCGAATGAGCAGGCCGTTGGTGGTGGTCGCGGCGACGACGAGCACCGCGGCGACGACCATGGTGCGGCGCACGGGCGGGCGCGGCAACGGCTCACCGCGCAGCACCATGCCGAGCAGCGCGCCGACGACACCACCCGCGATGCCCGTCGGCACCGTCATCGCCAGCAGTTCCGGCCACATCGAAGCGGGCCACGGATCGACGAACATCGCGTCGACCCAGAGGGATTCGAGCCAGACACCGACGGTCGCCACCGCGAAACCGGCCACCGCGCCCCACCACAGCGGCTTGCGCGCCAAGGGGAGCAGGGCGAGCAGTTCGACGACCACGGCGGCGCCGAGGTAGAGCGGGAAGACGTTGCGCGGCGCGTCGATGATCGGCCCGCCGACCAGGAACGCCACGATCCCGCGCACCACCGCCGCGAAGCCGACCACCACGAAGGTGCTGAACGCGCCGAGCGTCGCCCGCGCGGCGACCAGCGTGACGGTGGCCGCCGCGACGATCAGCATCGGCTGCAGGACGAGCCGGAACTGCTCGACGCCGAAATCGAATTCCACTTGGAACACCGACAGACCGATGATCAGGCCGCCGAAGGCGAACGCGCGCAGCGTCCAGATCAGCCAGCCGTCTTCCCGGTCCGGATCGGGCCGGTTGCGGCCGCCCTCGAATTCCAGCAGCAGCACGCCGACCAGGGAGAGTCCGGCGCCGCCGATGAGCATCAGGTGCGTGGGTCCCCAGAGCGTCACATCTTGGCCGAACATCCGGTGCCAGATGTCGTCGAGCGGAAAGCCGATGAGCGCGTAGAGGCCCGCCCCGGCGATGAGAATGCCGCCGACGGGCGCGTACCAGGTGCGGGTGATCCGCACCGCCGCCTCGCCCGGCTTCTGGTCCAGTGGTAGCACGATCGCCAGCATTCCGGCCGTGAACAGGAAGAACAGTCCGGCCAGGATGAAGTAGTGCGCCGGATTGGCGAGCGGGCCTTCGTCGCGGCCGTTGCCCACGTGCAGGCTGACGTCCCAGATGAAGCCGAGCAGCGCGGTCAGGATGGTGGCCAGGAACATCACGATGGGCAGTGCCACCCACCCGGGCCGGTTGAAGACGGCGCCGATCCGGTCGGCCGTGGCGCCGAGCCACGTGATGCGCCGCGTCCGGTGCAGATAACCGACCCACAGCAGCACCAGCGCGATCAGGCCCGCCGAGCCGGTCATGATCGCCACCTGGTCCAACGCCGCGCCGCCGCCCTCGGTGCCCTGCGCGGCGATCTCTCCTATCGCTTCGTGGATCGTGCCGGACACGAAAACCTCCAACGCCAGTGAGTTTACACTCGTCGCCTATTAATGTTACGAAACGTAGCACACACTGTCGAGCAGGTGGTGTTATTGCTTCGCGACCGCGATGAAGGGCAGCTTGGGAGCCCTTTCCGTCGGTGCGGGAGTGGAGCGTCCGGTACGGGAGTGGAGCGTCGCGCACGTTGGGAGAGGTGGCGCGCGCGACACCGTCCATCCCTGTCAGAGTACGACTGTTCACCCACATGATGTGGCGCCACTCACGGGACGATTACCCGGTCGTGCCCGGAAATCTCGCATCCGGGCAAGGGTTTCCGTCCGGCGAAACCGGACACCCCATGGATGGAATGACAACGCCGCGAGAGCGAGAGGGAGGATTCATGGTTTCCCGCGACACGATCGCCCAGCTTCGTCAGGACATCACCACGGCCGAGGACTGCAACGATCGGCAGGCGGCCGAACGGCTGCGCGCCGAGTTGGCGGAGGCCCTGCGCGCCAAGGAGCAAGGCGAGGACGACGCGGAGTAGGGCTGCCGCCGGAGCGATCCGGCATGTGCGTCTCCTGAGTTCCGCCGCGTCCGGGGATCGCCGGGCGCGGCGAGTTCTCGCGTGTGGCTGGTATTTAAATACCGCCGTAGCTAGTCTGGTATAAAAATACCGGCCGGGCGCGTGCTCGCCGGTGGGATTCGGCGCAGTGGAGGTCGGGAATGGTGGAGTTGAAGTCGCCCGCGGAGATCGCTCGGATGCGGGTGGCGGGGGAGTTCGTCGCGGACGTGCTCGCCGAGCTGCGCACCAGGGCGCGGGTCGGGGTCAACCTGCTCGACCTGGAAGCCTATGTGCGCGACCGCATCCGGGAGCGCGGAGCGGTCTCGTGCTATTGGGATTACGCGCCGTCCTTCGGGCGCGGTCCGTTCCGCAACACGGTGTGTCTGTCGGTGAACGACGCTGTGCTGCACGGCCTTCCGTTCGACTACGCCCTGCGCGACGGTGACGTGCTGAGCATCGACCTCGCGGTCGGCGTCGACGGCTGGGTGGCCGATTCGGCCATCACCGTCATCGTCGGCACGGCGGCGGAGGCGGACCGGAAGCTGGTGCGCGCCACCGAGGAGGCGCTCGCCGCCGCCATCGCGGTCGCGGTGCCCGGCAACCACATCGGCGATCTCTCCGCGGCCATCGAAGAGGTGGCCCGCTCCTACGGCTTTCCGGTCAACACCGAGTTCGGCGGGCACGGTCTCGGGCGCACCATGCACGAGGACCCGCACGTGCCGAACGCGGGCCGCGCCGGTCGCGGGTATCGGCTGCGGCCCGGGCTCACCCTCGCCATCGAGCCGTGGTTCGCCCGCACCACCGACCGCATCTACACCGACGCCGACGGCTGGACCATCCGCTCCGCCGACGGCTCGCGCACCGCGCACTCCGAGCACACTGTCGCGATCACCGCCGACGGACCGCAGGTGCTCACCCGAGCCTCCTGACGAGACCCCTTCCGGCTCAGCGCGTATCGGTCAGCCACCGCTCCAGATCGGTGCCCGCACCGAGATCCACGGCCACCGCCGCGCGATCCTCGTCCGAAAGGTTCAGCGCGCGCACCTCGCCGCGGTACCGGGCGGCGCGCTCGGGGTCTTCCGCGGCGACGGCGATCTCGGCGAGCATGGCCAGCGCCCGCGCGCGCTCCACCGGTGCGGCCGTGGCGGCGAAGCGGCCGAGGCCGACTTCGAGCACCCGCGCGGCGGCCTCGTCGTCGTTCTTGAAATCGCGCAGAATCCGCGCGTTGTCGAGCACCTTCGCCAGATCCGCCAGCTCGGACGAACCGCCGTACTCGAGTTCGCTGGGTTCGTCGCGCTGGATGAACAGCAGGGTGTTGCCGTCGGGGTCGACGAGGGTGAAACGGCTCTGTCCCGGCCGGAAGCGGGTGATGCGCGGGCGGCCCTTGGCGGGCACCTTGCCGAAGGCGGCGCGCAACGCGGCGGTGAGTTCACGGTGACGCGCGGCCACGTCGTCGACCATCACCAGACAGCCGACCCGCTCGGCCGGTATCGCGAAGTCCTTGGGCGGCGAGTTGAAATGCACTGGGCAGCCATGTGCTTCGAGCGCGAGATAGACGTAGGGGCGGGTCTGTTCGTGCGTCACCGTGTATCCGATGGCCCGGTAGAAGTCGAGGGTGGCGGTCGGCGACGCGGTCCACAGCACCGGAACCGGGAAGTCGTCCATGAGTCGTTCCTCCGAAGGCGCTAGTCAAACTTGATTACTGGGAGGCTAGGGGCGTTCGTTCGCGGAAGTCAAATTTGAGTAGCATGAGTCGTTCGTCGCACGGAGAAAGGAGTCACGCGTGGCGGCCGTCCGTCTGCTCGTCCTCGGGGTCATCCGCACCCGGCAACCCGCCCACGGTTACGCCGTGCGGCGCGAGTTGCTGTCCTGGCGCGCCGAAACCTGGACGAACGTCAAGCCCGGCTCGATCTACCACGCGCTCAAACAGCTGACGCAGGAAGGAAAACTGCGCGCGCTCGGCACCGAGAGCAGCGATCAGGGACCCGGCCGGATGCTGTACGAGCTCACCGAGGCGGGCGAGACCGAGTTCCGCAGGCTCATGGACGCCGCGCTGGTCAGCATCGACATGGAAGAGCTCGGCGCCGCCATCGCCTTCATGGACGCGCTGCCACGCGCGCACGTCATCGCGAAGCTGGGGGAGCAGCGGCGCAACGCGGCCGCTGTTCGCGACGAGCTGATCGCCATGATCCCGACCTACCCCGGTCGCTACGAGTCGCCGCACATGCCCGACCTGCTGGAGCTCTGGAGCGGCGTCTTCGACAACCTGACCCGGTGGACCGACGGTCTGCTCGCCCGTCTGGATTCGGGAGAGTACCGCATGCCCGAGTGACCGCGTTGCGGATACGCTGCGATCATGACGAACTCGCTCGGGGACGCAGGCTCCGCCGACTACGTGCAGCTGACCACCTACCGTAAGGACGGCACGCCCGTCGCCACGCCGGTGTGGGCGGTCGCCGAGGGCGACAAGCTGTATGTCTGGACGGTCACCGACAGCTGGAAAGTCAAGCGGCTGCGCCGGAATCCCGCCTGCACCGTGCAGGCGTGCGACTACAGCGGCAAGCGGCTGCACGGCGCCGTCGTCGCGGGCACGGGCCGGGTGCTGAACGCCGAGGGCACCGAGCGCGTGCGCAAGTTGCTGCGCAGGAAGTACTGGCTGCTCGGGCCGCTCGTCATCCTCGGCAGCAACCTGCGCAGGGGCAAAGCGGGCACGATCGGCATCGAGTTCACCCCGGACGCGTAGCCCGGGCCGAGCGCCCGGAAAGTCCGGAATAGGCAAGGCGGACACGGAGTTTCCGGGGGACCGGCGGTGCGGCGATCACGGCTCGGCTATTGTTCGTCGGGCATACCGGGGTAGTCCCCAGGCGGACACGATGTCTCGACCCTGCCCCGGGGGGAGGGATCGTTCATGACAGCACCGACTCGGCCGCCGCGGGCCTCACAGCCCTACCCGGTCGCCGAACATCCGGACACCGGCGAATTCACCGACAGCGGCTGGCTTCCCGTGCTCGTCGCCGGCTTGGTCGCCGCCGTCGCCATCGCGATCGCCGGTGTCATCGCCGGACTGGTGGTGGTCAACATCCGCGAGAGCGCGGTGGCCGACAACCCCGTTCGGACGCCGGCCGCCTCGGCGCCGATGGCGCAGTCCCCGGCGCCCGTCGCGCCGGTCCGCGCCGTCGAGCCCGCGCCCCAGCTGCTGGACCAGGTGGACCTCCAGCGCGGCGTGCAACTCGTCCTCATCGACTCCTACGGCATCGACGACGTCCGCGACGTCCGCTGCCCCGCTGGCCAGACCGTGACGGTCGACGCGAGCTTCGACTGCCTCGTGAAGGTCGGCAGCACACAGAAGTCCGTGTCGGTCACCATCACCGACACCGACGGCACCTACGAGGTCGGCCGCCCGTACTGAGGCCGGTCACCGCAACGATCCCACCCCGCACGGGCCGCCGCGAGAACGCGAGCGGCCCGGCGTCGTGTCTCAGGTGGCCTGACTGACCGAGGACATGTGGAAGTCCGGAATCCGCAACGGCGGCATGGCGGTTCGGGTGAACCAGTCCTTCCACTCCCTGGGCAGCGCGGTCTGGGTGGCGCCCGCCTCGGTGGTCCTGCGCAACAGATCGATCGGGCTCTCGTTGAAGCGGAAGTTGTTCACCGCCGCGGTGACCGCTCCGTTCTCCACCAGATACACGCCATCCCTGGTGAGACCGGTCAGCAGCAGGCTCGCCGGATCCACCTCGCGGATGTACCAGAGCGTCGTGAGCAGCAGACCGCGTTCGGTACGCGCGATCATCTCGTCCACACTCGCCCCGGAACCGCCGGTGAGCAAGAGATTCTCGCCGGGCACGGTCGCGGTGGCGTCGAATTCCGCCGCCGTGGCGCGCGGATAGACGAGCGATTCCACGACACCCTCGCGCAACCAGTCCACCCGCTCGGCGGACAGGCCGTTGTCGAAGACCGACAGCGCTTCCGACGAGGCGGGCGTCGCGACGAAGGGCCGATACTCCAGTCCCGTGGCGACGGGATCGGAGTACAGCGTGAGCGGAATGTCGGTGAGCCGCTCGCCGATTCGAGTACCGCCCGCGCGGGCGAAGGCGTTGTGGCCCTCGTGCGCGCCGCGGCCCTCCATCGACCATGCCAGATAGATCATCAGGTCGGCGACCGCCGAGGGCGGCAGCAGCGTCTCGTAGCGGCCCGCGGGCAGCTCGACGCGGCGGCCCGCCCAATCCAGGCGGCGGTTCAGCTCGGCGAGCAAGCCCGGTGTGTCGACGTCGGTGAAATCGGCGGTGCCGACGCCGACCCAGGCGCTCGCCAGCTCCGCGCCCGCGCCGCGTTTTCCGTTGATCTCCACCGAACCGGTCGGCTGCACGAAGCGGCGGCGGATGCCGGTGGAGGTGCCGAGCCAGGTGGTGTGCATCTGGTGGTGGGCGAAGCCGTAGAGCTGGTCGGCGCCGTCGAAACCGGCCGACAGGTCACGCGCCAGATCCGCGAACACCTCGATACCCGTGCTGCCGGGCGACTCTGCCCAATCCGCGGCGCGTGCGTCCGATTCCAGCAGTGGCATGGCGTCTTTCGCGGGTTCGGCGGTGCGCGCCGCCGCCTCACTGGCCCGCACGATCGCCTCGATCTCGGACGAATCGACGCTCGTCGAGCTGACGCTGCCGACCCGGGCCGCGTGCGGTCCGTCGCGGAAGATCGAGACCACCGCCCAGCCCCGCGACACCGAGGAGCCGTTGGTCGTCATGGAATTGCCCGCCCAGCGCAGCGAGGCCTCGTGCGCGTCGGTGACGATCACCATCGCCTCGTCGGCGCGGGAGAGGGCCAGCGCCCGCTCGACGACCTCGCCCGCAGGCGCCACGCCGCGCGCGTCCACCGTGTCGATGCCCGGCTCGCTCACTGACCCGCCTCCGTCCTGGTGTTGAGAACGTTGATGCCGCGCACCAGGATCGACGGACAGCCGTGGCTGACCGCGGCCACCTGACCGGGCTGTGCCTTACCGCAGTTGAACGCGCCGCCCAGCTGCCAGGTCGCTGGGCCGCCGACGGCCTCCATCGCGCCCCAGAAGTCGGTGGTGGTGGCCTGGTAGGCGACGTCGCGCACCTGCCCGTCCAGCGCGCCGTTGCGGATACGGAAGAAGCGCTGCCCGGTGAACTGGAAGTTGTAGCGCTGCATGTCGATCGACCAGGATTTGTCGCCGACGATGTACAGCCCGTCCTCGACCCGCGAGATCAGCTCCTCGGTGCTGGTGTCGCGCTCCGGATCGGGTCGCAGCGAGACGTTGGCCATCCGCTGGATCGGCACGTGGTGCGCGGAATCGGCGTAGGAGCAGCCGTTGGAGCGCGTCAGCCCGAGCCGCGGTGCGAACGCCCGGTCCAGCTGGTAGCCGACGAGCACGCCGTCGCGCACCAGATCCCAGCGCTGCCCCGCAACGCCCTCGTCGTCGTAGCCGACGGTGGCAAGGCCGTGCCGCTCGGTGCGGTCGCCGGTGACGTGCATGATAGGCGTGCCGTAGCGCAACGTGCCGAGCTTGTCCGGTGTCGCGAACGAGGTGCCCGCGTAAGCGGATTCGTAGCCGATGGCGCGATCGTATTCGGTGGCGTGCCCGATGGATTCGTGGATGGTCAGCCACAAATTGCTGGGATCGATGACCAGATCGGTCGGGCCCGCGGTGACGCTCGGCGCCGTCACCTTCTCGGCGAGCCAGCCGGGGATCCGCGCGAGTTCGTCGTCCCAGTCCCAGATTCCGTCCGCGCCGGTGACGTACTCCCAGCCGCGCCCCGCCGGTGCGGCGAGGGTGCGCATGGTCTCGAAGACGCCCGCGGCCGAGTCGACGGTGATCGCCTCCAACTGCGGGTGCAGCCGGACCCGCTGCTGGGCGATCGACGAGCCCGCGGTGTCGGCGTAATACGTCTGCTCCTTGACCTGCAACACCGAGGCGGTGACGTGGTCGACGCCGTCGGCGGCGGCCAGCCTGCCCGAATAGTCTTGCAGCAGCGCGACCTTCTCGGCGGTCGGCACGGTGAACGGGTCGAGATCGTAGGCCGAGACCCAGTGCGCGCCGTCGTAGCGCGGCTCGTCGGCCAGCTCGACGCGCTCCCGGTTCAGCTCGCGCAACGCTTTCGCCACGGTGACCGCGCGGCGCGCCACCTCGGCGGCGGTGTCGGCGGTGAGCGCGGCATGCGAGGCGAAACCCCAGGTGCCGTCGACGATCACGCGGACGGCGAAGCCGAGATCGGTGGCGTTGCTGATCGCCTCGACCCGCCCGTCCCGCAGCCGGATCGACTGGGTGACCAAACGGTGCACTCGTAGGTCGGCGTGTTCGGCGCCAGCCGCGGTGGCCGCGGCGAGCGCGGCGTCGGTCAGCGCGGACAGTGGTAGCGCGCGGAATTCGGCGTCGATCGCCGAGCCCGACGTGTCCTCGGAAGTCGCGATGCTCACCCCGGCAACGCTACCGGGTTCTCGCCGACCGGTCCGCGCGCCGTTCCGCGGCGGTGCGCGTCTCGCGCGAAAAGCCCAGCGGCACAGCGACGATCCGTCCAACGCCAGGCCTGACGTGCGCTATCGTTCCGACGCGAACGGCGCGCGCGAGACCCGGGTTACCGCATCGGCGCTGCGGAATGCCGTACTGTGCCCGCGTGCCGCCATCCGCCCTCCGTGACCGCAAACGTGAACGTACCCGCCGCGCTCTGCTCGAGGCCGCCGTCGAGCTCTTCGAGACCAGAGGCTACGACGACACCACGGTGGCCGACATCGCCGCCGCGGCGGAGGTGGGCACGCGCACCTTCTTCAACTACTTCGCCAGCAAGGAAGAACTGCTCTTCCCCGAGCCGGACGAGCGGGTCCGGCTCGCGGTGGCCGCGATCGCCAGCCGCCGCGTCGGCGAACGTCCGGTCGAGGTGCTGCTGCGCGCGCTACGGGCGGCGGGCGACAACCCGGGCGAACATCTCGTCGACGATCTGGGCGCCCGCATCGCCGCGGTGCGCGCCCAGGTCTCGCGGACCGTGCCCGCGGTGAGCGGACGCGCCGCGCACGCCCAGCTGGTGGCGCAGCGCGAGATCGGCAGGCAGCTGCACGCCGCGTTCCCGGACGAACTCGACGAGGTCGGCGCCGCGGCGCTGGTCGGCGCGGTGGTCGGCGCGGTCTCCGGCGCGCTCACCGTGCTCTTCCAGCAGCCCCATTCCGGACCCGAGGACGGCGAGCGGCTGCACCGGAAGATCCACGAGACCACCTCCAAAGTCTTGCGGCCGTGGCTCGCCTCCACCTGCACGGCCCACGCCGAACCGGTCGGCTGAGCACGGCTCAGCCGAACTGCTGCCAGCCCAGGCGAATCACCATCGCCACCACGACGACGAGCAGCACGATGCGGACGAATTCCGCGCCGCGGCTCAGCGCCATCCGTGATCCGGCGATCGCGCCCGCGACGTTGGCCACCGCCATGGTCGCGCCGAGCGCGAACAGGATGTGCCCGGTGAGACCGAAGAAGATCAGCGCGCCGACGTTGGACCCGCAGTTGATCACCTTCGCCATGGCCGCGGCCCGCACGAACTCGGTGCCGAGCAGGGTGGCGAAGGTGATGATCAGGAAGGTGCCGGTACCCGGACCCAGCAAGCCGTCGTAGAGCCCGATCAGTCCGGCGGCCAGCGCCACCACGAGCACCACCTTGCGGCGGGTCGGCGGATGGGTCGCCATGGTGACGCCGATGGATGGGCGCAGCGTCACGAAGAGCGCGACCGACACCAGCACCACCATGACGATCGGGATGAACAGGTCGCGGTCGATCAGCGAGACCGCCGCGGCGCCGACCGCCGCGGCCACGGCGGCGATGCAGGCCGCGGGCAGCAGCACCCGCCACTGCATCGGCACCTTCCTGGCGAACGTCAGCACCGACGCGGTGGTCCCCGCGACCGCCGCCAGCTTGTTGGTGCCCAACGCGGTCTGCGGCGCGATGCCCGGCGCTACCAGGAACAGCGTCGGCAGGATGATCAGGCCGCCGCCGCCGACCACGGCGTCGACCCATCCTGCGGCGGTCGCGGCCGCCACCAGCGCCGCCCAATCTGCGAGATCCACGCTGCAAGACAACCAGACGTCCCATGTTTCCCCGCTGCCTGGGACGGTCCGGCATTGCCGGTGCGGCCACGGACAGCCGCATGCCCGCGGCGAACGCGGAGGTACGCCTTAGTCTGGCCGTCATGCGCCGGTTCAGTCTGTGGCTTCGCGGCAAGCCCCTCGTTGCGGATTCCATCCTGGCGTTCGGGCTGCTGCTGCTGGACCTCACGGCCATCGGCGACACCGATCAGAAGGCCGTATATCTGGTGGTCGGCGGGCTGCTGCCGATCCCGGTCGCGTTCCGCCGGGTCTACCCGAGGGCCATGGCCGCCACCCTGCTCGGCCTCGCCCTGTGCACCACACTGCTGAGCTACGTGCTCGACGACAAGGCCGTGCACCCGGCGCTGCTCGCCCTCGGGATCATGCTGTACACGCTGGTCGCCTATGTCGGCAGGCGCGAGGGACTACTGCTGCTCGCCGGTCTGGTGCTCGACACCGCGTCGTCCACCCTGCTGCTCGATCAGCCGGTCTGGTCGACGCTCGCGTTCATCGCGCTGTACTACGCGCTGTGCTGGACCCTGGCCGAGTTCAACGGCGCGCGGCACGCCTACGACGCCGAGGTCGCGGCCCGGCTCGCGGTCGCCGACTACGACAGGGAGCGGCGCACCCACGAGGCGGTCGCGCTGGAACGCACCCGCATCGCGCGCGAACTGCACGATGTCGTCGCGCACGCGGTCAGCGTCATCATCGTGCAGGCCGACGGCGCGAAGTACGCACTGCGCCGTGACCCGGACAGCGCCGAACAGGCCGTCACCACTATCGCCAGCACCGGCCGTGAGGCGCTGCGCGAGCTGCGTCGCACCGTCGCGCTGCTGCGCACCGAGCACGCGCCGGACCAGCTGCCGCAGCACGGCACGGCGGGCATCGCCCGGGTGGTGGAGATGATGCGCGGCACCGGCCTCGCCGTCGAGCTCGAGCTGACCGGCGACATCGACGACGTCGCCCCCGAGGTGAGCCTCGGCGTGCACCGCATAGTGCAGGAGTCGCTGACGAACACGCTGCGCCACGCGGGCGCCCACCCGAAGGCGTGGGTGCGGGTGCAGCGCCGCGACAGCGACGTCCTTGTCGAGGTCACCGATTCCGGCGGCGTTCCGGTGCACGGGCCCGAGGCCAACCCGATCAAGGGCAGCGGTCTCGGGCTGGTCGGCATGCGCGAACGCATCGCGGTGCTCGGCGGGACCTTGGACGTCGGGCGCGCCGCCGACGGCGCCTGGCGGGTGCGCGCGACCATCCCGCTCGAGCCCGACGGGACGGATTGCTGACCTAGTCGAAGACCGCCGCGAGTTCGCGAAGCACCTCGCTCGCGGTGATCGGATCCAGCGCGCCGAAGGCCGTGTCGCCGCACCGGCGCCACCACGACGACACCGGCGGCGAACTCAGCTCGACCGCCTCGATGACCCGCTCGCCCTCCGGTGCGGGGTCCTCGACGGCGATGCCGTCGTCCAGGTGCAGGAGCACCTGGAGATCGCCCTCGACCGGCCGGTAGAAGTGATCGTGCACACCGTCGACCGGAGCGCCGCGACGCCAGCCGAAATCCTCCAGCCGCAGCAGCGCGTGCGTGGGCACCATGCGGTGCGCGAAACGTTCCAGCGAGGTCGCCGTGCGCTCCCGCTCGGTCAGTGCGTGCACCTCCCGCGCGAGTTGCGGAAAGGGTTGGCGCAGTTCGTGATCGGTGAACTGGCTGACCCAGTACGGCAGCTCCTCGGCGAGCTGTAGCGGATGGGCGACGGCGATGCGCGCCGAGTCGACGCCGATCGTTCGCCCGTCACGGTCGGTGGCGGCGCCGTCCGCCCCGATTCGAAAGGAAATCTCCGGGTTGGCCCGCTCGTCGAAGCCCAGCCACACCAACCGTCGCGCCGGGTGGCGCAGGGACGGATGGTCCAGGACGGCGACGCGGTGCTGGCCGCCGGTCCACGTGCGCTGCTGAATCATCGCGAGCTCCAGAAGTTGAATCTGTTCGCACATCTCTCCACCACGAGAGTCGATTACAGGGAACGCAAGAGAATAGCGACGCGCGCCGACAATCCCGTGAGACGCGCGGGAGGGTAACCGAATCGTCGCCGGGCACCGCTAGATTGGAGCCGTGCCGATCACCGTTCTCGTAGTCGACGACCAAGAATTGATGCGCATGGGCCTGAAGATGGTGCTCGGCGCGCATCCCGACATCGAGGTGATCGGGGAAGCCGAGAACGGAGCCGCCGCCGTCGGCAAGGCCAAGGAACTGCGCCCCGACGTGGTGCTGATGGACGTCCGGATGCCCGTGGTCGACGGCGTGACGGCGACCGGCCGCATCGTGGAGGCGGGCGACGGCTGCCGCGTCCTGGTGATGACCACCTTCGACCTCGACGAACACGCACTCGGCGCGCTGCGCGCGGGCGCCAGCGGCTTCCTGCTCAAGGACACCCCGCCCGAGGACCTGGTCTCTGCCATCCGCAGCGTGGCCGCGGGCGACGCGGTGGTCTCGCCGAAGGTCACCAAGCGGCTGCTCGACCGGCTCATCGCCGACGATCCCGCGGGCATGCGCGACCCCTCGGTGCTCGACGTGCTCACCGCGCGCGAGCGCGAGGTGCTCGAGCAGATCGCCGCTGGCCGCTCCAACGCCGAGATCGCCGAACAGCTCTACCTCTCCGAGGCCACCGTGAAGACGCACGTCGGCCGGGTGCTCACCAAACTCGGCCTGCGCGACCGGGTGCAGGCCGTGGTGCTCGCCTACGAGACCGGGCTGGTGCGGCCCGGCGGCTGAATCTCAGCGAGCTATCAGCCGCGCCCGGGAGAAAAACTCCGCGGGCGGGCGTTGGTAGGGGTAGATCGTCCGGAAGGAACGCCATGCCCGCTCTGCTGTTCGTGCTCTACGTGGTCGTAGAGATCGCCGCGCTGTTCGCCGTCGGTCAGCTGATCGGCGTCGTGCCCACCATCCTGCTGCTCATCGCGGGCTCCGCCGTGGGCATGCTGCTGATCGGCTCGCAGGGGCGGCGGGTGATCGAACAATTCCGTCGCGCCGGACGCGGTGAGATCACCCCGGGCACCGCCGTCGCCGACGGCGCGCTGGTCGCGACGGGCGGCGTCCTCATGTTCGTGCCCGGCCTGGTGACCTCGCTGTTCGGCCTGCTGTTGCTGCTGCCGCCGACCAGGACGCTGGTGCGTCCGGTCGTCGCCGCGGTGGCCGCGCGTCGCTTCGGCCGCTTGGTGCGCAACGCGCCGTACCGCGGCGTCGTCATCGACGGTGACGAGGTAGTAGACGGCGTGGTGGTGCAGCAGTATTCGTCCACCCCGTCGGCTCCGCCGACTGCCGTCCCCCAGTGGTACGACGACGGTCAGGGCAACGCCCGCCGCGCGGTCGGCCCGGCCTGACCCGCCCGTCCACGGTGATCGACCGAATCCGGGATACGGCAGACTGGTGACCCGTGGGTACCCAGTTGCTGCTCGGCGGTCGTTTCTACAGCTCTAGTTCACCGGACGCGACCGCGATGGCGGTCGCCGACGGCACAGTGGTGTGGCTCGGCGCCGAACAACCCGGCCGGGCGCTGCATCCGGACGCCGAGATCATCGACTTGGCCGGCGCCTTCGTGGCGCCCGCGTTCGTCGAGCCGCACGTGCACGTGACGGCGCTCGGCCTGAAACTCACCGGACTCGACCTGTCCGGAACACGCTCGCTCGCCGACTGTCTCGCGGCGCTGCGCGACCATGCCGCGGCCCAGCCCGGCGGCGCGATCCTCGGTGACGGCTGGGACGAGACACGCTGGCCGGAGGGCCGCCCGCCGACGGTCGAGGAGATCGACGCCGCCGCGGGACCCGGCCGTCAGGTGTACCTGACCCGAGTCGACGCGCATTCGGCCGCGGTGTCCTCGGCCCTGCTGGACACCGTCCCCGAGGTGACCTCGACGGCCGGGTTCACCAGGGGCGAGCCGCTACGCGGCGCGGCGCACCACCTCGTGCGTTCCGCGGTGCTCGGCGGCCTGGACCGCGCCAGGCGCGACGAGGCCCGCCGCGCCGCGTTGGACGCGGCGGCGGCGCGGGGCATCGTGGCCGTCCACGAATGCTCGGGACCCGACATCGCGGGCCGCGACGACGTGCGCGAACTGCTGGCATTCGAGCACGGTGTGGAGGTCCGCGCCTACTGGGGCGAGGCCGTGACCAGCGCCGAGGAGGCCAAAGCCCTGGTCACCGAACTCGGCGTGCACGCGCTCGGCGGCGACCTGTTCGTGGACGGCTCGCTCGGTTCGCACACCGCGTGGCTGCGCGAACCCTATGCCGACACGCCCGGGACGGGAAATGGATATCTGGACGCCGAAGCCATCGCCGCGCACCTGCGAGCGTGCACCGCGGCGGGCATTCAGGCGGGCTTCCACGTGATCGGCGACGCCGCCATGGACGCGGTGGTCGCGGGCTTCCAGCGGGTCGTGGACGAGTTCGGCGGCCCGGCCGTCGCGGCGCGCGGGCACCGCGTCGAGCACGCGGAGATGCTCGACGCCGAGCAGATCGGCAAGCTCGCCGCCTGGGGCGTGATCGCCAGTGTGCAACCGGTTTTCGACGCGACATGGGGCGGCACGGACGGCATGTACGCGGCCCGGCTCGGCGCCGAGCGCGCGGCCACGCTGAATCCGTTCGCGGCCATGGCCGCCGCGGGTGTGTCGCTGGCCATCGGCTCGGACGCGCCGGTCACCGAACTGAATCCGTGGCTGGCCGTGCGCGCCGCGGCGAATCACCGCACGCCGGGCCACGGCATCTCGCCGCGCGCGGCGTTCGCGGCCGCCACGCGCGGGGCCTGGCGCGCGGGCGGCGTGCGCGACGGCATCGCGGGCACCCTCGTGCCCGGCGCGCCCGCCTCGTACGCCGTATGGGAGGCAGGCGATCTCGTCGTCGCGGCGGCCGCCGACTCGGTGCAGCGCTGGTCCACCGATCCGCGGTCCCGCGTGCCGGGACTGCCGCCGCTGGAACCGGATTCGGCGCCGCCGCGATGCCTGCGCACCGTGCACCGCGGCGTCACCCTGTTCGAGGCATGACGATGCCCGGCCCGACGCGCACCTCCCGCGCACCGGAGCGGCTGCGCGGCGTGGCCGCGCGTTCGCTGGCCGCGCTGATCGCGGGACTGCTGCTGTTCGGCAGCTTTCCGCCGCGCCCGTTCTGGTTCCTCGCGCCGGTCGGCATCGCCGTGCTCACGGCGACGGTGCGCGGCGCGGGCGGCCTGCGCGGCGGCTTCGGCTACGGAATGCTCGCGGGCTTGGGCTTTTTCGTGCCGCTGCTGCCGTGGACCGGAATCTACGTGGGGCCGCTGCCTTGGCTGGCGCTCTCCACCACGTGCGCGGTGTATATCGGGCTGTTCGGCCTGCTGGCCAACCTGATCGGGCGGCTGCCCGGATGGCCGCTGTGGGTGGCGCTGGCCTGGGTGACCACCGAATGGGTTCGATCGAGCTTCCCGTTCGGCGGATTCCCTTGGGGTCGGCTGGCTTTCGGTCAGGCGGATGGCTGGTTCCTGTCGCTGGCCGCGGTGGGCGGCGCGCCGCTGATCGGCTTCGCGGTGGCGTTGACGGGCACTGGACTCGCGGCGTTGATCGAACGGCTGCCGACGCTGCGCGCGCCCGCCGCGCCGGGCGAGGCCGCAGCCGCCGAGGAGTCGAAGGACGCTGCGGGCGTACCGAACTCGGCGGACGAGCTGTCCGGGAGCGGCCCGGCCGTCACGACGAAACCCCGGCTCGGCACCGCGTCGCGGACCGGGATCGTCACCGCGGCAGCGACTCTGGCTGTCATGCCGCTCGCCGGAGTGATCCTCCGGACCGCGCTGCCCGCCCCTGACGACGGTGACCGGACGATCACAGTCGCCGCGATTCAGGGCAGCGTGCCGCGCCTCGGTCTCGACTTCAACGCGCAGCGACGCGCGGTGCTGGACAACCACGTCCGGCGCACCGAGCAGCTGGCCGAGGACGTCGCCGCGGGCCGGGCGCGCAAGCCGGATGTGGTGATCTGGCCCGAGAACTCCTCCGACATCGATCCGCTGCGCAATGCCGA
The DNA here is from genome assembly GCF_040654315.1 of Nocardia sp. NPDC050713. Classification (NCBI taxonomy): domain Bacteria; kingdom Bacillati; phylum Actinomycetota; class Actinomycetes; order Mycobacteriales; family Nocardiaceae; genus Nocardia; species Nocardia sp. NPDC050713. The sequence goes on from NZ_JBFAHS010000015.1 coordinate 58,979, forward strand.
CGCGGCGGCGCTGATCACGCGGGCCTCCGAGGCGATCCAGGCGCCGATCCTGGTGGGCGCCGTGCTCGTGAACGGCGATCGCACCACGACGAATTCCGTGATGGTGTGGAACGGCGCGGAAGGTCCGGCGGACCGGCACGACAAGAAGATCATCCAACCGTTCGGCGAATACTTGCCGATGCGTTCCTTCTTCCGGCTCTTCTCCGAATACGCCGACCGCGCAGGCTATTTCGTGCCGGGTGACGGTGACGGCACAGTACGCGCCGCCGGCGTGGACATCGGCGTGGCGACCTGCTACGAGGTCGCGTTCGACCGGGCGTTTCGCGATTCGCTGCGGGCCGGCGCGGAATTGCTCACCGTGCCGACCAACAACGCGACCTTCGGCGACAGCGAGATGACCTATCAGCAGTTGGCGATGTCGCGGGTGCGCGCGGTGGAGCACGGCAGGGCACTGGTGGTCGCGGCCACTTCGGGCGTCAGCGCGATCGTCACCGCCGACGGAGCGGTGCCGCAGCAGACCGAGTTGTTCGTGCCCGCGGCCCTCGTCGCGGACCTGCCGTTGCGCACCAGCACCACTTTGGCTACTCGAATTGGCGCCGCACCCGAATGGGTCTCGGCTATCCTGACCGCTGCCGCCGTCGTTGTTGCGTTGTCCCACCGGCGGAGGTCGCGGTCTGTTCACGCGACCTGGCAGGGCTTTTCGGCCGACCAATCGGTCGGCTGACCTGGATCACGATCTCCTCGACAACCGAACATCCGGTCTCTTCCGGGACGGGCGAGGCCTCCGTAGCCTGTTTGTTATGTTGCCAAGTGTTTGCTGACATGGGCGTCGGGGGTTGATTCCGTCCGCGGCGTAAGCCGTCGGACCTCGGTGTTTGTGGTCCGCGACGCCGCTCGACGCGAAAGTTTGCGGAAATGTAGCTGGCCAAAAGGACGTTCTGCCAACGTCGTTCGATGTGAAACAAATCCAATACGTCGGCCATCCGGCATCTGGGGTGCTCCGAATCATAGGGCGTGGATCACACGTCCTACGGCTCGCGCATGCGTGGCCGCCGTAGGGGGGTCGGGGAGTTGCGTCAGTTGCGGCAGAACGGAGTGATGAATGAGTTCATTGGCCACCGATCGCGTCGACCAATGCACTTCGGGTGAGTTTTCGGCACAACCCTTCGCTCTCTCCCCAGCGCAGACGGCCCTGTGGTACGCCCAGCGGATTCGGCCCGACGTACCCTTGACGATCGCCCAATACGTCGAGATCCACGGAGATCTGGACGTCGGGTGTCTGCTCTACGCTATCGAGCGTTTCGGTGCCGAGACCGAGGTCGGGCACGTCCGAATGGCGGAGATCGACGGTATTCCCCATCAGATGGTCGACTGGTCCCGCCGCCCCGGCTGGGGCCGCTTCGATCTGCGCGACGAACCCGACCCGCGCGGCGCCGCGCTGCGCTGGATGACCGAGCACGCCAGCTCTCCCATCGATCTGGAACACGATCCACTCACAACCAACGTGGTGCTGCGCGTCGGTGACTACGAGTATTTCTGGTACTCGCGCGGCCACCACATCGTGATCGACGGCTACGGCGCGATGAACGCGCTGACCCGCACGGCCGAGATCTACACCGCGGTCCAGAACCGGACGGAGCCGTCGGTCTCGCGCGCGACCGGGCTGGCGCAGATCTACGCCGACGAGTCGGCCTACCGCGAGTCCAACCGGTTCCGCACCGACCGCGAGTACTGGCTCGAACAGCTCTCGGGCGCGGGCGGACCGCTCAGCCTGTCCACCGTCGCGGTCACCTCCTCGACCCCGGATCCGGGCAGGCATCTGGCCATGGGCATGCTCGACGACCGCGCCGACGCCGCCATGACCGCGGCGATGGCGGCGTTCGACACGAACAACTCGACGCTGTTCGTGGCGGCGCTCGCCTGCTACGTGCGCTCGGTGACCGGCGATTCGGATGTGGTGCTGAGCCTGCCCGTCGCGGCGCGAACCACCGTCGCGCTGCGTCGTTCGGCGGGCGTGCTGTCGAACGTGGTGCCGATTCGCCTGCGCTTCGACGCGGGCACCACCGTGGGCGACGTGGTGCGCTCTACGGAACTGCAGATCACCGGCGCCCTGCGGCATCAGCGCTACCGGCACGACGACATCCGGCGCGATTGCGGCTACTCCAGGGACGCGCGCGGATTCTTCGGGCCGATGGTCAACATCATGCTGTTCCACAACGAGCTGAAGTTCGGCGAGTCGACCGGCTCGCTGCACGTGCTCGCCACCGGACCGGTGGAAGACCTCTCGATCAACCTCTACAACGGCGAAGCCGGCCACATCCACGTCGACTTCGAGGCCAACCCGAGGTTGTACGCCGACCGCGAGGTCGCCATGCACCACGGTCGTTTCCTCGACTTCCTCGGCGAGTTCCTGGAATCCGAGCCGGAGACCGCGGCGGCGTCGCTGTGCGCGATCACCGACGCCGAGCGCGAACTGGTGCTGCGCGAATGGAACGACACCGAGACGCCCGTCCGGGAAAGCACGCTGGCCGAGCTGTTCGCCGAGCGTGTGGAGATCTGCCCGGAGGCGACCGCGCTCGAGTTCGAGGGACGCGCGCTGACCTACCGCGAGCTCGACGAGCAAGCCAATCGGTTGGCGCGCTTGCTCATCGCGCGCGGCGCGGGCCCGGACACTGTCGTCGGTCTCTGCCTGCGGCGCGGCATCGAACTGGTCGTCGGCATGTACGCGATCGTCAAGGCGGGCGCGGCCTACCTGCCGCTGGACCCCGATCACCCGGCCGATCGCATCGACGGCATCCTCGGCCAGGCCGCTCCGGTGTGCCTGCTCGGCGCCGAGCGCGACGGGCTGGCGCTTCCGGTGCGCACCCCGGTGCTGATGCTCGACACCTTGGACACGTCCGGCTATGACGCCGCGCCGATCACCGACGCCGACCGGTGGGCGCCGCTGCGTCCCGAGCACCTCGCCTACGTCATCTTCACCTCGGGCTCCACCGGAAAACCCAAGGGCGTCGGCGTATCTCACGAGTCCATCGTGAACCGGCTGCACTGGATGCAGCACGAGTACCCGCTCGACCGCACCGACGCGGTTTTGCAGAAGACCCCGGCCACCTTCGACGTCTCGGTCTGGGAGTTCTTCTGGCCCTTGCAGATCGGCGCGCGTCTGGTGATCGCGGCGCCCGACGGCCACCGCGATCCCGCCTACCTCGCGCGCGTCATCGCCGAGAAGCGCATCACCACGGCGCATTTCGTGCCGTCCATGCTGTCGGTGTTCGTCACCGACACCGATGTGCGCGGGTGCGTCGGCCTGCGCAGGGTGTTCTGCAGCGGCGAGGCGTTGCCCGCCGCCACCGTTCGCGATTTCCACGCGGTGCTGCGCGGCACCGAGCTGCACAACTTGTACGGGCCCACCGAGGCCGCCGTCGACGTCACCTACTGGCCGTGCCCGAGTTCGCCGGAGACCGTGCCGATCGGCTCGCCGGTCTGGAACACCCAGACCTACGTGCTCGACGAGCGGCTGCGACCGGTGCCACCCGGCGTCGTCGGCGAGTTGTACCTGGCCGGTGTGCAGCTGGCCCGCGGGTATCTCGGCCAGCCGCGGCTGACCGCCGACCGATTCGTGGCCAACCCGTTCACTCCCGGCGCGCGCATGTACCGCACCGGTGATCTCGCCCGCTGGCAGCTCGAGCCGACGGCCGAGGGCCGTGGCGTGCTGGAGTATCTGGGCCGCACCGACTTCCAGGTGAAGATCCGCGGCCTGCGCATCGAGCTCGGCGAGATCGAGGCCGCGCTGCTGGACGACGAGCGCGTCACCAGGGCGGTCTGTGTGGCGCACACCGGGCGCACCGGCGACGAGCTGGTGGCCTACGTGGTCGCCGCACCGGGCGCGGACGACGAGCGCATGGACACCCAGACCCTGCTGGCCGCGCTGCGCCGCACGCTGCCCGCCTACATGGTCCCCTCGGCGGTCATCGAACTCGACGAACTACCGCTCAGCGCCAACGGCAAGATCGACCGCAAGGCGCTGCCGGTGCCGACGCTGGTCGCGAGGACGATGCCGGTGACCGCTGCGCCGCGCACCGAGGTGGAGCGCGCGCTCGCGGCGATATTCAGCGAAGTGCTCGGCATCGACGCGATCGGGCTCGAGGACAGCTTCTTCGATCTCGGCGGCAACTCGCTGATCGCCGCCCGCGCCGTCGCGCGGATCAACGTCGCGCTGGGCACCGCGCTGACCATCCGCGACCTGTTCGAGGCGTCCACGGTGGCCGCCCTCACCCAGCGCTTCGCCTCGCACATCCCCGACACCACCTCGCCGCGGCTGCTGCCCGCCGAACGGCCGGAACGGATTCCGCTGTCGCTGGCCCAGCAGCGGTTGTGGATCCTGAACCGCTTCGCCGAGCATGCCGCCGCGTACAACATGCCGCTGGCCGTCCGCCTCGACGGACCGCTCGACCATGCGGCGCTGCGCGCCGGTCTCGTCGACGTGATCGATCGCCACGAGAGCCTGCGCACCACCTTCCCGGAAGCCGCCGACGGCCCCTACCAGCTGATCCACCAGGCCGCCGACATCCCGCTGACCCTGGATCCGATCGACGCCATCGGCGCCGACGTGGCCGCGCTGGCCACCGAGTTCGCCGGGTACGGCTTCGATCTGCGCGGTCAGGCGCCGATCCGGGTCGCCCTGTGGCAGACCGGTCCGCAGCAGCACGTGTTCCTGATCGTGCTGCACCACATCTGTGGTGACGGCTGGTCGGTGACGCCGCTGGCCAAGGACCTGATGGCGGCGGTGGCCGCGCGCGCGGAGGGCGCCGCGCCGCGGTGGACGCCGCTGCCGGTGCAGTACGCCGATTTCGCCCTCTGGCAGCGCGAACTGCTCGGCGACGAGAACGATCCGGCCAGCGCGCTGAGCCGCCAGCTGACCTACTGGCGTTCGGCGCTGGCCGGCCTGCCCGACCAGCTCGACCTGCCGCTGGATCGCCCGCGCCCGATGCGCCGCTCCACCACCGGCGGCCGGGTCGCGTTCACCATCTCGGCCGAAACTCGCCGTGCCGCGGCCGAACTCGCCGCCAGCCGCGGTGTCAGCATGTTCATGGTGCTGCACGCGGCACTGGCCACCCTGCTGGCCCGGCTGTGCGCGAGCTCCGACATCGCGGTCGGCACCCCGATCGCCGGCCGCTCCGATCCGGCGCTCGACGACCTGGTCGGCATGTTCGTCAACACGCTGGTGCTGCGCACCGAGGTCGACGCGGCGGCCGGTTTCGACCGGATGCTCGACGTTGCCCGCGAGACCGACCTGAACGCGTTCGCCAACGCGGACGTGCCGTTCGAGCGGCTGGTCGAGGTGGTCAACCCGGAGCGGTCAGCCGCGCGACACCCGCTGTTCCAGGTGATGCTGTCCTACGACCGCGCGCCGGAACTCGGCGTCGAACTGCCGAACGTGACGGCCCAGGTGGTGCCGCTCGCGGCCGACGTAGCCAAGTTCGATCTGCAGCTCGAGGTGCACGACAGCTTCGGCGACGGTCCGCTCACCGCCGAATTCGGCTACGCCAAGGACGTTTTCGACGAGCGGACCGTCGAATCGTTCGCACGCCGTTTCGTCGCCCTGCTCACCGCGGCGGTCGCGGCGCCGGAGATGCCGGTCGGCGACATAGCCATCCTCGACCGCAGGGAAGCCGACAACCTGGTCCCCATCGCGGCCGCACCCGCCGAGCCCTCGATCTCGCTGGCCCGCCTGCTCACGGCCACCGCCGAGCGGCTGCCCGACGCCGTCGCGGTGCGCTACCTCGGACAGGCCACCACCTATCGCGAACTCGACGAGATGTCGAACCGCCTGGCGCGCGTGCTGATCGAGCACGGCGCGGGGCCCGAGGTGGTGGTGGCCATCGCGCTGCCGCGCAGCCTCGACTCGATCGCCGCGGTCTGGGCCGTCGCGAAAACCGGTGCGGCGTATGTGCCGATCGATCCCGGCTATCCGGCCGAGCGGATCGGGCACATGATCGCCGACTCCGGCGCGTTTCTCGGCCTGACCATTCCGGAGTGCTTGGCCGCCATACCCGAATGGCCCGCGCCGCGTGGGCGGCACCGCAAGTCCTACGTGGACTGGCTGGTGCTCGGGTCGACCGAACTGGCGGCCGAGTGCGACCACCACTCCACCGCGCCGATCACCGACGCCGACCGGCACCACCCGCTGCGGACCAGCCACCCCGCCTACCTGATCTACACCTCGGGCTCGACCGGAATTCCGAAGGCCGTCGTGGTGACCCACGCCGGCATCGCGTCGCTGGCCAGCGAGCAGATGCACAAGTTCGGCGTCACGGATTCCGCACGCACGCTGCACTTCTCGTCGCCGAGCTTCGACGCGTCGGTACTCGAACTGCTGCTCGGTTTCGCGGCGGGCGCGACCATCGTGATCGCTCCGGCCGGGACGTACGGCGGCGCGGAGCTGGCGGAACTGTTGCGCGACGAGCACGTCACGCACGCGTTCATCACCCCCGCCGCGCTGGCCACCGTGCCGGACGAGGGTCTCGACGAGCTCGAGGCCGTGATCGTCGGCGGCGAGGCGTGCTCCGAGGAGCTCGTGGCGACCTGGTCGGCGCGGCACCGCATGCACAACATGTACGGGCCGTCCGAGGCCACCGTCGCCGCGACGGCGTCGGGACCGATGGCGGCGGGACATCCGGTGCCGCTCGGCATGCCGGTGCGCGGCATGCGCCTGTTCGTGCTCGACCGGCGCCTGCACCCGGTGCCGCCGGGCACGCCGGGCGAGCTGTACCTGTCCGGCCCCGGCCTGGCCCGCGGCTACCTCGGCCGTTACAGCCTGACGGCGCAACGCTTCCCGGCGAATCCGCACGGCAGGCGAGGCGAAAGGATGTACCGCACCGGCGATCTGGTGGTCGCCGATCCGGCCGGGCGGCTGCGCTTCCTCGGCAGGGCCGACGACCAGATCAAGATCCGCGGCTTCCGCGTCGAACTCAGCGAGATCGACCACGCGCTGCGCACGCACCCCGGCGTGCGTTCCGCGCTGACGATCGTGCACGCCGGCAACCACGGCGACCCGCGGCTGGTGTCCTACGTGACGGCGGAGAAGGACGCGGAGGGCGTGACGCCCGCCGCGATCCTGGAGACAGCGCGACAGCAGCTGCCCGGCTACATGGTGCCCGCCTCGGTGATGATGCTCGATCGGCTGCCCGTCGCCCCGTCCGGCAAGCTGGACCGAAAGGCCTTGCCGCAGCCGGTGTTCGCGGCCGCAGGTCCGTCGCGCGCGCCGCGCACCGAGACCGAGATCCGGGTGGCGGGCGTGTTCGGCGCCGTGCTCGGACACCCGGTCGAGGGCGCCGAGGACAGCTTCTTCGACATCGGCGGCACCTCGCTGCTCGCCACCAGGTTGGCGGCCGCGCTGCACGCCGAGTTCGGTGTGGATCTGCCGGTGCGGACGCTGTTCGAGGAGCCGACGGTCGCCGCCGTCGCCGAGCGATTGGCGGAAGCGCCCCGGACGCGACGGGTGGCGCTGGCTGTGCACACTCCGCGTCCGGGACGCATCCCGCTGTCGCTGCCGCAGCAGCGACTGTGGTTCCTCAATCGATTCTCGCCCGAATCCAGCGCCTACAACATCGCTTTCGTCATTCGAATCGACGGCGATCTGGATGTGCCCGCGCTGCGCGCCGCGCTCACCGATCTGGTGGAGCGGCACGAGGTGCTGCGCACCGTGTACCCGGAGGACAGCGCGGGCGCCCAGCAGTTGGTCCTGCCGATCGGCCGGGCGCTGCCCTCGGTGGAGCCGATCATGGTCGACGAGGCGGGGGCGACGGACGCGCTGCGCGTACTCGCGCGCGGCGGCTTCGACCTGACCAGGGACACGCCGCTGCGAATCGCGTTGCTGCGCACCGCTACTCAGCGCTACCAACTCGGTATCGTGGTGCACCACATCGCGGCCGACGGCTGGTCGCTCGGCCCGCTGACCCGCGACCTCGCGGTGGCCTACGCGGCGCGCCGCGAAGGTCGCGCACCGGTGTGGACGCCACTTCCGGTGCAGTACGCCGACTTCGGGCTCTGGCAGCGGGCCTGCCTCGGCGACGAGAGCGATCCGGAGAGCGTCGCGGGCGCGCAGCTCGCCTACTGGCGCACCGAACTGGCCAACCTGCCCACCGAGCTGCCACTGCCGTACGACCGCCCGCGGCCGCTCGACCCGACCCAGCAGGCGGGCACCGTGCGGTTCGCCGTGCCGGAGCCGGTCCAGCGGGCGCTCGCCGAACTCGCGCGTGAGCAGGGCGTCAGCCTGTTCATGGTGCTGCGCTCGGCGCTGGCCGTGCTGCTGCGGTTCGTCACCGGCGGGCGCGACATCGTGATCGGCACGCCGGTCGCGGGCCGCACGGACACCAAGCTCGACGAACTGGTCGGCATGTTCGTGAACACCATGATGCTGCGCTCCGACGTGGATCCGGACCGGCCGTTCAGCGACCAGTTGCGCGCCGACCGCGACACCGAGCTGACCGCCATGGCCAACGCCGACGTGCCGTTCGAGCGCGTCGTCGAGGAGCTGGGCCGGGTCGCGGGCGCCGGGGCGAACCGACCGCTGTTCCAGGTGGCGCTGACCGTTCAGGACGGGCCCACGCCGACCCTCGAACTGCCGGAGCTGGCACTGAGCGCCGAGGAACTCGACATCGCGCGCGCCAAGTTCGACCTGGAACTGCGGGTCGCGGCCCGTGACGCCGGCGCGCGTGACTTCGAATTCGTCTATGCGGCCGAGCTCTTCGATGCCGAGACGGTCGAGACGCTGGCCGATCGGTTCCTGCGCGTGCTGACCGCGGTCACCGCCGACCCGCGTGCGCTGGTCCGTGAGATCGATGCCCGCACCGAGAACGAGCGCAGGCTGCTCAGCCCGGCGACCGGCGGGCACACCACGCCGCAGCTCAGCTTGGCGGCGTACTTCACCGCCACGGCGCGGCGGCACGCGCGGCGTGACGCGGTGCGGTCCGGCGGCGTCTCGATGACCTACGCCGAACTCGACCGGCGTTCGAACCGCTTGGCCCGTGCCCTCGTCGGGCGCGGCATCGGCGTCGGCGATCGGGTCGCGCTCGGCCTGACCCGCTCCATCGACTCGGTGCTGACCGTGCTCGCGGTCGCCAAATCCGGTGCGGCCTTCGTGCCGGTGGACCCGAACTACCCGGCCGATCGCGTCCGCCACATGCTGACCGACTCCGGCTGCCGGTTCGGCGTCAGCGTGTCCGGGCACGCCGGGCGGCTGCGCGCCGCGGGCGACGAAGCGTCGACCGACTGGCTGCTGCTCGACGAGCCGGCCATGACGGCGGAGCTCGACGGGCTGGACGACGGACCGATCGATGACGCGGAGCTGTCGCGGCCCGTGCGGATCGCCGACCTGGCCTACATCATCTACACCTCGGGCTCGACCGGTAGGCCGAAGGGCGTCGCGGTCACCCACAGCGGACTGTCGAACTTCGCCGACGAGATCCGCGACCGGATGCGCGTCGACGCGGACGCGCGGACGCTGCACTTCTCCTCGCCGAGCTTCGACGCCGCCGTGTTCGACCTGCTGCTCGCGGTGGGTGCGGGCGGGACCATGGTGATCTGCCCGCCGGACATCTACGGCGGCGACGAGCTGGCCGCGCTGATGGACCGCGAGCGGGTCACCCACACGTTCATGACGCCCGCGGCGCTGTCCACCATCGACAACGAACGCTGGCCGCTGCCGCACCTGCGTTCGCTAATGATCGGCGGCGAGGCGTGGGGGCCGGAGCTGGTGGCCCGCTGGGCGCCGGGGCGGCTGATGTTGAACGGGTACGGCCCGACCGAGACGACGGTCGTCGTCACGGCGGCCGAGGTGACCGTCGGCGCGCCGATCACCATCGGCACGCTGGTGCGCGGTGCGCGGGCCATGGTGCTCGACGACCGGCTGCGGCCGGTGCCCATCGGCGTGCCCGGCGACCTGTATCTGGGCGGATTCGGTGTGGCGCGTGGCTATTTCGACCGACTCGGCCTCACCGCCGCGCGGTTCGTCGCCGACCCGTTCGGACCGGCGGGCGCCCGCATGTACCGCACGGGCGACGTGGTGCGCTGGAACGCCGCGAACGAGCTGGTCTACCTCGGCCGCAGCGACCACCAGGTGAAGGTGCGCGGGTTCCGCATCGAGCTCGGCGAGATCACCGCCGCGCTCGGCGGGCACCCGAGCGTGCGGTTCGCGCACACCGACGTCCGCCACATCGCGGGCGCCGATCGGATCGTCGCCTTCGTCCAGCCGATCGATGTGCGCGCGGGCGTGAACACCGAGGCCTTGCGCGCGCACATCGCGGAACAGCTTCCGGCGCACATGGTTCCGGTGAGCATCACGGTGCTGGACCGGATCCCGCTCACCCCGGTGGGCAAGCTGGATACCGCGGCGCTGCCAGAGCCGCAGTTCGCGGCCGTATCCGTCGGCCGGGCGCCGGAGACCGAACTGGAGAAGCTGGTCGCCTCCGTGATGGCCGATCTGGTCGGCGCGGAGACGGTCGGCGCCAGCGACAGCTTCTTCGACATCGGCGGAAACTCGCTGCTGGCCACCCAGCTCGTCGCGCGACTGGAGGCGGCGACCAACACCCGGCTCGAGGTGCGCAGCGTCTTCACCGCGCCGACCGTCGCCGAGCTGGCCGCCATGCTCGAGTCCGGGCCGTCCGGCGCGGAGGCGCGCCCCGGGCCGGTGCCGCGCGAGCGGCCCGACCGGATTCCGTTGTCCGCCGCGCAGCACCGGCTGTGGTTCCTCAACCGGTTCAACGAAGTCGGCCCGGTCGCCGACGCGGCGGACCGCAGCGCGGGCGCCTACAACATTCCGGTCGTGCTGCGGATGCGCGGCGAACTGGATGTCGACGCGCTGGTGTGGGCGCTGCACGAGGTGCAGGCCAGGCACGAGTCGCTGCGCACGGTGTTCCCGGAGCTGGACGGCGAACCTGCCCAGGTGGTCCTGGATCCCGCCGACGCGGCGGTGACGCTGTTCGTCGCGACGGTCACCCCCGACGGCGTCGCCGACGCGGTCCGGAGTTTCGCCGAACCGGGCTTCGACCTCGGCGAGTCCGTGCCGCTGCGCGCGGCGCTGATCACCGTGTCCGACGAACCCGATCCGGACGGCACGGCCCGGCCCGCCGCCTCGACCGACAACGTCCTCGTGCTCGTCGTGCACCACATCGCGATGGACGGCTGGTCGCTGGAGCCGCTGGCCGTCGACGTGGCCGTGGCCTACCGCGCCGCCTGCGCCGGACAGCGGCCGGAATGGGACGAGCTGACCCTGCAGTACGCGGATTACACGCTGTGGCAGCGGGATACGCTCGGCGCCGAAGACGATCCCGACTCGGTGCTTCGCCGCCAGCTCGACTACTGGCGAGCCACCCTCGACGGTGTTCCCGAACTGCTGAACGTGCCCGCGGACCGGCCGCGGCCGCCCGTGCCCTCCTATCGTGGCGGCACGGTGGAATGCGCGATCGACGCGGTCACCCACCGGGAGCTGCAGGCGGTGGCCACCAGCAACAACGTCAGCATGTTCATGGTGCTGCACGCCGCGCTCGCGGTGCTGCTGCACCGGATGACCGCGACCGACGACATCGCGGTCGGCACCGCGATCGCGGGCCGCGGCCACCCGGCGCTGGACCGGATGATCGGCATGTTCGTCAACACGCTGGTACTGCGCACCCGGCTCGATCCGGACGCGCGGTTCACCGACCTGCTGCACAGCGTGCGGGACACCGATCTGGACGCGTTCGCGCACGCCGACCTGCCGTTCGAACGCCTCGTCGAGGTGCTCAACCCGGCCCGCTCGCAGGCGCACCATCCGCTGTTCCAGGTGATGCTCTCGGTGCGAAATCGTCCGCTGCGGAGCCTGGAACTGCCGGGTCTGCGCATCGAGGCCGAGGACGGCGACACCGGGATCGCCAAGTTCGACCTGCAGTTCACCCTCACCGAGGAGCAGACCGCGCAGCGCGAGCCAGGCGGTATCTCCCTCGCGGTGAACTACGCGAGCGATCTGTTCGACGAGCGGACCGCGCACGGACTCGGCAAGCGCCTGGTGCGCCTGCTCGGGGCGATCGCGGCGACGCCGACCGCCGCCGTCGGCGATCTGGAACTGCTCGACCCCGAGGAGTGGACCGGGCTGGCCCCGGTGCGCGGCATCGAGGCCGACCGCCCGATCGTCTTCTCCGACGTGTTCGAGGCCGCGGCGAATGTCGACCGCACCGCGGTGGCGCTGATCTCGGACGGCACGCAGGTGACCTACGACGCGCTGGATCGCTGGACCAACCGGCTGGCCCGGGTGCTCATCGGCCACGGCGTCGGCCCGGAAACCCTGGTGGCGCTGGGTATTCCGCGTTCGGTCGAGTCGGTCGCCTCGGTGCTCGCGGTCGCCAAGGCGGGTGCGGCGTTCGTGCCGGTCGACCCGCTGTACCCGGCCGGGCGCATCTCCCACATGCTCACCGATTCCGGTGCGGCGCTGGGTATCACGCTCGCCGAGTACCGCGACGAGCTGCCCGACGGCGTCGAGTGGATCGTGCTGGACGACGCGGAGTTCCGCGCGGGCGTGCTCGCGGCGTCGGACAAGGCGATCGTGCAACGGGAGCGGGTGCGCCCGCTGCGGGTCGACAACCCGGCGTACGTGATCTACACCTCCGGTTCGACGGGCACCCCGAAGGGCGTGATGGTCACCCACGGCGGCTTGTCCAACTTCGCCGCCGAGACCGCGGAGCGCTTCGACGTCCAACCCGGTTGCCGCGTGCTGCATTTCGCGACGCCGAGCTTCGACGCCGCGATGCTGGACCTGCTGCTCGCCCTGGGCGGCGCGGCGACGCTGGTGATCACCCCGCCCGGAGTGGTCGGCGGCGCGGAGCTGGCACAGGTGTTCATCGAGGAACGGATCACCCACGCGTTCATCACGACCTCCGCGCTCGGCACGGTCGACCCGACCGGTGTCACCGATCTGGCGCATGTACTGGTCGGCGGCGAGGCGCTGCCGCCCGATCTGGTCGCCCGGTGGGCGCCCGGTCGCAACCTGTACAACGCGTACGGGCCCACCGAGACCACCATCGTCACGGTGATCTCCCAGCCCATGGAGCCCGACGGGCCGATCACCATCGGCGGTCCGATCCGCGGCGTCGCCGCCACCGTGCTGGACGCCAGGCTGCATCCGGCGCCGGTCGGCGTCACCGGTGAGCTGCACCTGGCGGGCAGCGCGCTGGCCCGCGGCTACCTGAATCGGCCGGGACTGACCGCGCTGCGGTTCGTCGCGAACCCGTACGGCAAGCCGGGTGAGCGCATGTACCGCACCGGCGACCTGGTGCGCTGGTGGTCCGGCGCGGCGGAGGGCGAACACGAGATCGAGTACGTCGGCCGCACCGACCACCAGGTCAAGATCCGCGGCTTCCGTATCGAGCTCGGCGAGATCGACACCGCGCTGACTCGCCACCGCGCGGTCGAGTTCGCCACCACCATCGGCTATCGCACGCCCGCGGGCAGCACGGCGCTGGTGTCGTATGTGAAGCCGCGCAACGGAACCGAGGTCGGCGCCGCCGAGTTGACCGAGCACGTGGCCGGGCTGGTGCCGAATTACATGGTGCCGCAATCGATCATGCTCATCGATGAGGTCCCGCTGAGCCCGGTCGGCAAACTCGACCGCAAGGCGCTGCCGGAACCGGTGTTCAGCGCGTCCGGCGGCTACCGGGCGCCGAGCAACCCGGTCGAGGCGGTGCTGTGCGCGGCCTTCGAATCGGTGCTCGGGGTGGAAAGGGTCGGCGCCGACGACGCTTTCTTCGAACTCGGCGGCAACTCGCTGCTGGCCACGAAGGTTGTCGCCCAGGTGCGGGCCGAGGGCATCGACCTGCCGGTGCAGGTGATGTTCGGCGAGGCGACACCCGCGGCTATCGCCGCGCGGCTGGCAGGTTCCGACGGCGCGGCCACCGCGATGGCCGGTGCGCTCGGCGCGGTGCTGCCGATCCGGCCGACCGCTCCGGGACGCCGGGCTCCGCTGTTCTGCGTCCACCCGGCGATCGGGCTGTCCTGGTGCTATTCGGGTCTGCTCGCGCACCTGTCGCCGGACCGGCCGCTGTACGGGCTGCAATCACCGCACGTCGCGGGGGAGGAGGGTTTCGCCACCATCGGCGAGGCCGCGGATTACTACGTGGCGCACATCAAGTCGGTGCAGGCCGAAGGTCCGTACCACCTGCTCGGCTGGTCGCTCGGCGGTCTCATCGCGCACGAGATCGCGGTGCGGCTGCAGGAGTCCGGCGACGAGGTGGCGCTGCTGGCGATGATGGACAGCTACCAGCTCTCCGACGAATTGCTCGAACACGCCATCCCGGGCGTCGCCGACATCATCGCGGAGTTCGGCAGCGACCTCGGCGACGACGTCGAACTCGATCCCACGATGAGCCTGCTCGACGCGGCGGAACTGCTGCGCTCGCGCCCCGGCGCGTTCGCGGCGCTCACCGTCGAGCACCTGGAACGGCTGTACACCGGCTACACCAACGGCACGGAGCTGGCGCACGGCTTCCAGCCGCGCACCTTCGATGGCGACGTGCTGTTCTTCACCGCCGCGGCCGACGAGATCAACCAGGCCGATCCGGCACGGTGCGCGGCGGCGTGGGAGCCGTTCGTCACCGGAACCGTCCACGACCACGAACTGCTCTGCCGCCATTCGGCCATGACCGCACCCGAGTCGCTCGCCGTGATCGGACCGGTGCTGAACCGGCAGCTCGACGGCGGCGCGGGCACAACGAAGGAGGATGCCTAGTGAGTGAGGTGCGGTCATGACTCTCGCGGTGGAGGTGCGCGGTCTCGTCAAGAACTACGGCAAGATTCGAGTGCTCGACGACATCGACCTGGAGATTCCGGCGGGCACGGTGATGGGACTGCTCGGGCCCAACGGCGCGGGCAAGACCACCACCGTCCGGATCGTCACGACCCTGCTGAAGCCGTGCGCGGGTTCGGTGCGGGTGGCCGGCATCGACGTGCTCCGCGACCCGGCGGACGCGCGGCGGCGGATCGGTCTCTCCGGTCAGTACGCGGCGGTCGACGCCAACCTCTCGGGCTACGAGAACCTCCGCATGGTGGCCCGGCTCTACGGCATGACACCGCGCCAAGCCACCACCCGCGCCGCCGAACTGCTCGGCGCGCTCGGCCTCGACCACGCCGCGCACCGCCGCGCGGGCACCTACTCAGGCGGCATGGCGCGCCGCCTCGACCTGGCGGGCGCGCTCGTCGCCCGGCCCGCGGTGGTGGTGCTCGACGAGCCGACCACCGGTCTGGATCCGCGCGGCAGGCTCGACATGTGGCGGGTCATCGGCGATCTCGTCGACGACGGCACCACCGTGCTGCTCACCACCCAGTACCTGGAAGAGGCCGATCTGCTCGCCGACCGCATCACCGTCATCGACCGCGGGCGGGTCATCGCGCGCGGTTCGGCCGACGAGCTGAAGACCTCCATCGGCGGCGACCGGCTCACCGTCACCCTGGCGCCCGGCCAGGAGGCCAAGCCCGCGATGACGGTGCTCGCCCAGATCGGCGTCGGCGAGCCGAGCCACGAGACCGGCACCGACGAGGTGACGGTGGTGGTCGGCGACGGCTCGCGCACCATGGTCGAGGCGTTGCGCAGGCTCGACGACGCCGGGGTGTGCGTGGTCGACGCGAGCGTGCACCGACCCAGTCTCGACGACGTATTCCTGTCCCTCACCGGCACATCGGCGGCGACGCCGAGCGCCGAATCGGAAACCGACGACGTACCCGAGGAGATCATGTCGTGAGTCAGCGACTCGAACCGACAACTACGACAGCGGCATCGCCCCGCGCGAGCGAGGTGGCCCCGTGACGAGTGCCTCCACCGTGGTACGCGACGAGCTCGACAAGGCCGAGGAGACCGCGCAGACGAAACCGAAAGAGCCGGTGCCTCAAGAGATCACGCCACCGAAGCTGCGGATCTTCCGGGACAGCGCGATCGTCGCCTGGCGCAATCTGCTGACCATCCTGCGGGTGCCGACGCTGCTGGTGACCGCGACCATCCAGCCGTTGATGTTCGTGTTCCTCTTCGCCTACATCTTCGGCGCCTCGCTGGGCGGCAGCCAGTACCGCGAGTTCCTGCTGGCCGGAATCTTCGCCCAGACGGTCGCTTTCAATGCGGCGTTCACCACCGTCGGCCTGGCGGGCGACCTGCACAAGGGCATCATCGATCGGATGCGCACGCTGCCCATGTCTCGGCTCGCGGTGCTCATGGGCCGCACGCTCTCGGACCTGGCCGTGAACATCCTGAGCTTGGTGGTCATGGTGGTCTGCGGCTACATCGTCGGCTGGCGGATCAACGGCGGAATCGCCGACGCCGTCCTGGCCTTCGGGATCATCCTGCTGTTCGCGTTCGCGATGTCGTGGGTCGGCGCGGTCACCGGTCTGTTCTCGCCGACCGTCGAGGTCGCCCAGTCCGCGGGCCTGATCTGGTTGTTCCCGCTCAGCTTCATCTCGTCGGCGTTCATTTCCGCCGAGACGCTGCCGGGGCCGCTGCGCACCATGGCGGAGTGGAATCCGATCACCGCGGTCTCGGCGTCCGGACGCAAGTTGTTCGAGAACGATTCCCCGCCCTCGTTCGTGCCGCCCTCGGGCTGGGCCGCCGAGCACTGTGTCGAGTACGCCATCATCTGCTCGGTCGCGATCCTGGCCGTGGCGATGCCGTTGGCGCTGCTGCGCTACCGCAAGGTCGCCAGCCACTGAGTCGCGGACACGACAAAAGGCCGCCTCCCGATCGGGAGGCGGCCTTTTCAGTCGGCTGCGTCAGGCGCGGCGGCGGGTCTTGAGCAGTTCGAGGCGCTCCTTGAGCAGCTCCTCGAGCTCTTCCTTGCTGCGACGCTCCAGCAGCATGTCCCAGTGGGTGCGCGGCGGCTTGACCTTCTTGGTCTCCTGCGTGGTGCCCTCGACCAGGATGCCCTCCTGGCCGTTGCGACACAGCCACGTCGGGGGGATCTCGGCGTCGTCGGCGAAGGGCACGTCGAACTCTTCGCCGTTGTCGGTGCGGTACCGGGCGATCCGACGCGGGGCCAGGTCGTGGTCGCGATCGGTCTCGTAGCTCACCGCTCCGAGCCGACTGCCCCGGAGTACGCGATCTGCCATGGTGTGCCTCTCCCTGTGTGCTCGAGTCTTGTTGCGCTGCGACCGTGCCCGGCGAACGCGTCCTGCGCTCGCTGGACCTCTAGTGCAACGAACGGGCCTGCGTCAATAGTTCCCGACACGGCGACGGTGAACCGTTCCATTGTAGTCGGTGGCGATGTCGTGCTTCGCGACGCGGGCGTCCTGCGGTTTCCCATGTTGCGGTCCGGCGACGGCGGGGGGTCTGCGGGCGAACTCGCCGGGCGACACACTAGTGTTCTGCCTCATGTCGCGCCGCTTGCTGTCCTGCCTGTGGTGTGGGCGGGAGATCGTGGAGTCGGAGGCCGGACGTCGTCGCCGGTACTGCCGCCAGTCCTGCCGCCAACGGGCCTACGAACACCGCAACAGCCTCAAAGGCACCGGTATCCCGGAAGACTCCGTGGTGCTCAGCGCCCAGGAGGCCGCCGACCTCGCCGACCGCTGGTTCGCGGCCCGCTGCGCCGCCGAGGACATCGCCACCGCGATCGGCGAAGGCGCCGACGCCACCGAACTCGCCTCCCTCAGCGCCACCCTCGTCACCTTGGCCAGAGAAGCCGAACGCCTGCGCTAGCCCCGACGCCCGATTCCGCGTCTTATGGCAGCTCCTGTAGTCCAGCACCGGATGGTGAGGCACTACCTACGCCGCGAGACGGCGGGCGCGGTAGTAGAGGACGAAGGTTGCGGTTGTGGTGAAGGTGAGGAGGGCGGCGTAGGCGGTGAGGGTGTGGGGGTCGGGGTGGAGGAGGGATTGGGCGCGCATGGCTTGCCAGAAGGTGATGGCGAGTACGCCGGTGTAGGTGAGGGCGAGGACGGCCATGAGGGCGGCGCGGGTGGGTTCGGGGCCCAGCCAGCGGTGGCGGCGGGCCAGGTGGGTGAGCAGGAAGGTGGCCAGGAGCAGGGCTTGGATGCCGTGCAGGCCGATGAAGTGGGGGACGCGGAGGTCGCCGCCGATGGTGCTCCAGTGGGTGAACGGCATGCCTTCGGCGGTGTCGCGGATCGCGAGTTCGGCGGCGGGCGCGTCTTCCGGCAACACGGTGTGGCCAGCGACCAGCTCCACGACTTGTCCGTTGGCGTCACGGACGAGCTGTTCGCCGGTGAAGCCCATCAGGTACCCGAGCGCCATGCCCGCCACGGCCAGCGCCAGTCCGGAGTGGATGGCCCGGGCGGTGGGCCGGTCGACCAGCCGCTGCCAGGACAGGATCAGCACGATGAGCAGGTTCGCGAAGAACAGGCCCGGCACGCCGGTGGCGAACACCATCTGGCCGATGGAGTTGACCGGGTCGTCGGACGAGTTGAAATGGCTGAAGGTGCCGCGCGCGGCCTGGACCACGATGAAGCCCACGTCGAGCGCCCCGGTCACCGCGAACGTCGTGCCGAGCCACCAGGTGGCGCGAGATCCCTTGTGCGGCACGGACAACAGCCATGCGAGCGTGATCTCGTATACCGCGAACGCCACCCCGAACTTGAAGGTCTTCAACCACACGGACTCCCCGAGCAGCGTGCGGTCGTCGACGATCATCCCGCCCAGCGAGAACAGGACGAGCGCGGCCATAGCGACCGATGACCAGAGCAGGGGACGGTGCAGGCGCCGGGTATCGCGCGGGAGATCGGGCTGGTCGTGTCCGCTGACGGTGGCGAGTTCGGTCGTCGACATGTCCCGAACGTAGGAATCGCGGACGCCGGAACACGTCCCGCCACAGCACTATTCGCGCCCCGTACCGGAGTATCAGACGACTCCGCCGCTCACCCTGGGGCGGGGGAGCGGCGGAAGAACGCACATGCCCGCGAACGGCGCTGTTCGCGGGCATGGCTGCCGGGAGTGACGACCGGCGGGGATTCGCGAGCCCCTCATCGGGCTCGCGAACCCGGGTGCGGATCACTCCCCGGCGAAACCTACGTGGACGCCACGGGCGGCGAGCCACGGCATCGGGTCGATCGGGCCGTAGGTGGGATCGTGCACTTCGTAGTGCAGGTGCGGACCGGTGGACTGGCCACGGTTACCGACGGTCGCGATCACGTCGCCTGCCAGGACCGGCTGGCCGACCTCCGCGAGGATATCGTTGACGTGTCCGTAGACTCCGACGGTGCCGTCGTCCTGCTGGACTCGCACCCACAGGCCGAAGCCGGAAGCGGGGCCTGCCTCGATCACGACGCCGTCGGTGACGGCGAAGATCGGAGCGCCGATCGGGTCGCCGAAGTCGAGGCCGTTGTGCTGCGAGCCCCACCGGGAACCGAAGTTGGAGGTGAGTCGGCCCGCGACGGGACGCACGGTGTGCGGACGGGCGGGTTCCGCGACGGGTTCCGCGACGGGCGCCGGGGCGGCTTCCTGAGCGGCGCGGTGCTCGTCCCAGGCCTCGGGAGCGGACGGCTGGGTCGGGTCGAACGCCGCGTACTGGATGGCGCTGGAGTTCGCGGCGGTTTCGGCGGCCGCGGGCGCCGGGTTGTCGGGGTTGGCGAAAGCCAGGACGCCGAGGGAGGCGCCAACGGCGGCGGAGACGGCCACCGCACGGGTGGCGACACGGTGCCGGCGAGAGCGAGTCGCGCCGGGCCGAAGGGCTGATAACAGATCGGTCACGGGCATGACTCGAAGCTAACGGACCGTGATAGTCGAATTGTTACCTTGTGGCTACCGTCACAGAACGGTAAAAGCCCAGCTCGAGTATCACGAACGGATAACGGAAGAGCGCGTCCGTGTTACCTACCTGGGGAAATTGGGTAGTACGCGATCTTGACCAGCTAATTGCTAGTTGATCACAATGTTTAAGTGGCGACTAACGGAGTTCGGGCACTCGAGGCGCTGGCCGAGCCGACCAGGCGGGCGATTTTCGAGGCGCTGCCGCATGCGCCGAGATCGGTCGGGGAGCTGGCCGACCTGGTCGGCGTGAGCAGCTCGGCGGTCTCCCAGCACCTGAAAGTGCTGCGGGCGGCGCGGCTGGTCATGGTGCGCGCGGAAGGCACCCGGCGGGTGTACACGCTCGATCCGCGCGGACTCGGCGACGCGCGCGACTACCTCGAACAGTTCTGGCCGAGCGCGCTGGCGGCCTACGCGGCCGCGCTGAGCGAGGCGCGCGCCGAGCAATGAGGAGTCAGCCCACCCTGCGGTAGGTCGGGCGCCGCGCCGCGGCGGAGTTTCGCTGGTCGAGTTGCTTCTCGACCGCGCCGACGACCTCGCCCACTCCGATACGCAGCAACCCGGGATCGGGCGTATCGGCATGCCGATCACCCGTCTGACCCGCCCACAGCACGATGTGCCTGGCAAGCAGATGCGGTGGCGGTCCGCCCCAACGCGGCGGCGTCGGGCCGAACAACAGAACGGTGCGGGTGCCGAAAGCCGTGGCCAGCCGCGCGACGCCCGTATCACCGCTGATCACCAACGCGGCCTCGGCGACCGTGGCGGCGAGGTCGATGAGGTTCTGCTCGCCCGCGAGCACGTTCGCCTGGGGAAGTCCGGCGCGCGCGGCGACGTTCAGCGCGATGTCCCGCTCGAACTCGTCGCCGGTGAGCACCACCTCGCGGCCGAGCACCAGCAGGTGCCGGACGACCGCGGCGAACCGGTCCGGCGGCCAGCGCCGCGCGGGAGCGCCCGCCCCGACGTGCACGACGACGCAGTCGCGGCGGCTGTTGGTGGAGACGGGCGGCACCAAGCCCAGGTTGCGGCGGTCGGCCACGATGCCGTCGGACTCGAGCAGGTGACACCACCGCTCCACGTCGTGCATGTCCGGCTGCCAGATCGGGCCCGCCAGCTCGGGGAATGCCGGGTTGCGGTAGGTCAGGATCCGTGCCGGATCGGTCTTCACCAGCTCGACGACGCTCTCGGCGCTCGGCCCGTGCAGGTTCACCGCCAGCTTCGGCGACGGTCCGTCCCAGCGCAGCGCGCTCACGTCGGCGGTGGGGACCATGGTGTCCACCGAGGTGATCAGGTCGACGATCGGCTTGAGCCGGTGCGGCGCGGCGAGGACGATCTGGTCGCTCGGCTTGGCTCGTCGCAGCGCACGGAGCGCCGGGACCGCGGTGAGCAGATCACCGAGTCCGCGTGCCTGTAGCACGAGTACAACCGCCACCCTCTTCTCCTAGCAACCCGAGACTCACGAAATGCGACCCCCACCCCGCAGGTGTTCAAACGACGAGAGCCACTTACGGATGACTTCCCATGGCGCTCGGGCGGTAAACGTGGAGCCCGTCGAGCGTTATCCACGCCACTCTCCGCGGCGCGGCAGTACCCTCGCACCTGGCGGCAACTACAGCTAAGGAGCATTCCATGGTCTCCAAGCTCAACCCGTACCTCGGCTTCGGCGACAACGCGCGCCCGGCACTCGAGTTCTATCGCGACGTATTCGGCGGCACCCTGGCCGTGAACACCTTCGGCGAGTTCGGCGACAAGGAATCGCCCGGCGCCGAACTGGTCATGCACGGCCAGCTGGAGACGCCGAGCGGGTTCACGCTGATGGCGGCGGACACCCCGCCCGGCATGGAATATCAGCCGGGCAGCAGCATCTCGATCAGCCTCAGCGGCGACGACGCGGACGAGCTGCGCGGCTACTGGGACAAGCTGATCGCGGGCGGCGTGGTCACTGTGCCGCTGGAGAAGCAGATGTGGGGCGACGAATTCGGCATGTGTCGCGACAAGTTCGGCATCGCGTGGATGGTGAACATCGTCGGGCCCGAGGAGTGACCCACGCTGTATAGCAAATGTCCAGAAAACTTATGTCGCGCGGCATAACATCTGGTCATGACGACAAACAGTGTGGTCGAGGGACCTGTTCAGGCGCTCGCGAGGAGCGCCTGGCAAACCGTTCTGGTCACCGGCGTCCTCTCGGTGATCCTCGGTGTGGTGATTCTGGTGTGGCCGGGCAAGACCCTGGTGGTCGCGGGCATCCTGTTCGGCATCTACCTGGTGATCGCCGGTGTGCTGCAGCTGGTGGCCGCGTTCGGCGCGACCAAGAGCGCGGGCATGCGGGTGCTGTACTTCCTCAGCGGCGTGCTGTCGATCATCATCGGCGTGTTCTGCTTCCGTGACGAGCTCGCCTCGATCCTGCTGCTCGGGCTGTGGATCGGTATCGGCTGGCTGTTCCGCGGCGTGGCCGTGCTCGTGGCCGCCGCCTCCGATCCCGGCCTGCCCGGACGCGGCTGGCAGGGCTTCTTCGGCGTGATCACCGCGATCGCGGGTGTCGTCCTGATCATCTGGCCGGTCAGCTCGGTGGCCACCCTGACCCTCGTCGCGGGCATCTGGCTGATCGTGCTCGGCATCATGGAGATCATCACCGCCTTCGGCGTTCGCAAGGACTTCAGGCGGTTGACCGAAACCGCTGCCTGATCAGCGAGCGCCGGGGCCGGGCAGGTCGCGCATCGCATCGATCGGCAGACGAACGAGCCCCGCTTCGTCGCACCTCGCCGCCGCGGCGGCCAGCTCCCGTTCCGCCTCCTCCGCCCGGCCCGCGCGGCGCAGCGCCGTGCCGAGCAGCAAGCGGGCGCGCACCGCGGCGAGCGGGCGAGGCGCGGACTCGATGCTCGTCAGCAGGGCGCGCGCCCGCTCGCACGCCTCGTCGTACCGGTCCGGCGGGTACGCGGTGAGCAGCAGCCGAATCGCCGAGTCCTCGTCGATTTCGGCGATGAGCGTGGCGATCCCGTCGTCGTGCCGGAGTTCTCGCCGACCGACGAGGCGCTCGATCTCGGCGGGCGCGAGGTCGAGTCCCAACCGGATTCGCTCGTTGCGCAACCGGGCCGCCAGGCGCGGCAGCGCCATCCGCTCGGCGCTCGCCATGCCGTCGTTCAACCGCTTCGCGGCGGCCCGGAGATCGCCCCTGACGGCTTCGACACGCGCTCCCGCCGCATAGGTGGCGATCATGAAATCGACGCCGCCCCCGCCTTCGTCCGCCAATCCGAGACTCTCCAGCAGCAGTTCCGCCGCGGTGTCCACATCGCCTGTCTCGTAACGCAATTCGCCGAGCAGTGCGCTCGCGAGCCGCGCCGCGTGCGAGTGCGGGCCCATGGTCGCCGTCGCGAACTCCACCGCGTCGCGGAAGGCCTCGTCGGCCGCCGGGATCAGAAGTTGCTCTCGCTCGGCGATGCCCGCGAAGCAGCGGCCGTACACCCTGAGGAAGGGCCCCGTGGCATCGTGATAGGGCACGGCCCGCTGCTGCCACCGGCGCGCGGCGTCGAAATCGAAGCGGTGGATCGCGGCGATCGCGGCGATGTTGGTCGCCACTCCGGCGACCCGCGCGGAGAAGTCGCCGGGACGCGACAGCACGGCGCGGATCAACCTGTCTCCCTGGTCGATTCGATCGGCGAACATCTCTCTGGTGCCCGCGAGCACATCGGCCTCGGCGCGTAGGTCCGCTCGTTCGGCGTCGGTCAGCTCGGCCTCGTCGAGCGCGGCCGTGAAGCGAGCCAGCGCGGCGGCGGCGGGTTCCGGCCTGCGCAGGACGAGATACACCCAGGAAAGGAACAGTTGGATACGGGGCCGCGACTGGATCGACCGCGGCGGCAGCTTGGCCACGATGCCCAGCATTGTCGTCATCTTGGACCGCTCCAGCAGGTATCCGCCGCCTTGCTCGATGAGATCGACGGCGCGGTCCGGGTTTTGGGCGGCCAACGCGTGATCGACCGCTTCATTGAGCAACTCGTGCCGTGCGAACCACTCCGATGCCCGATAGTGCAGCGCTTCGATCTCCTCGGGACGATCCCGCTCCAGTCGGCGCCGCAGATATCCCGCGAAAAGCTGGTGATAGCGGAACCATTCGCGATTCGGGTCGATGCGTTGCAAGAACAACCCGCGGTCCTCGACGTCCTCCAGCATCGCGCGCCCATGCTCGTCGCCGGTGACGGCGGTCGCGAGCGCACCGCAGATTCGCCCGCATATCGAAGTCCTGGTGAGGAATTCGAGGATGTCCGGCTCCAGCGCGTCGAGCACGTTTTCCGCCAGGAACTCACCGATGTCGGCGTGTGCGGACAGGCTGTCGACCAGGTGCGCCGGGTCATCGCCCTTGCGCAGCGACAACACCGCCAATTGCAGCGCCGCGGCCCAGCCGTCCGTGGCCTCCGTCAGGGCTTCGACATCGGCGTCCGGCAAGTGCAGCCCGCCCGCCTCCGCCAAGAAGTGCCGCACCTCGTCGACATCGAAACGCAGTGCGCCCGCATCGATCTCCTCCAGCTCGCCGTCGATGCGCAGCCGGCTCAGCGGAAGTCCCGAGCGAGACGTGCTCGTCACGATGATCGGCAGGTGGTGGCAGCCGTGCTCGACCAGGAAACGGACGGCCGCCAGCGAGGATTCGTCGGTCACCCGCTGCCAGTCGTCCAGCACGATGGTGACCCGGTCGTCGTGCGAGTGCAGATCATCGACCAGCGCGGTGAGCACGTACCGCTCGGCCTTGGCGGGATGGACCTCGAGAACGCGGTCGAGTTCGTCGGCGAGGTGAGGGCGCGGACCGCGAATGGCCTCCACCAGGTGCGCGAGGAACCAGGCGAGGTTGTTGTCGTCCTCGTCGACGGTCAGCCAGGCGACCGGCGTGCCCGCGTTCGCGAGTTCGTCGCGCCATTGTGCGGCGAGCGTGGTCTTGCCGAAGCCGCTGGGCGCGTGAATGAACGTCAACCGCTTGCGCGCGCCCGAGCGAAGCAGATCGAGCAGGCGCTTCCTGGTGACGGGCGTCCGGGACGGGGTCGGCGGGCGGTACTTCGTCGCTGGGGTCGGGGGAGCGGTCGGGCGTTCGCGCTGGTGAACCGTCGCGGCGGGCGGCGTCTTCCGCGGGCCGGGCGGGATCGGCAACACCATGACGTCGACCGGCACTCCGCGATGCTGCTGCACCGCGCGCAACTCGTCGCCCAGGGCGAGCGCCGATTCCGGCCGCTGCGCCGAGTCGCCCGCCATGGCGTGCTCGATGACGGCGCAGACATCGTCGGGCATGCCCTCGGCGCGCAGGTCGGGGATCGGTTGCGCGGCGACCCGGAGGAAATGGGCGAGCACCTGTTCGCCGGTGTGGCGCTCGTAGGCGACGTGCCCTGTGAGCGCGCAGAACAACGTGGCGCCAAGGCTGTACACGTCGGACGCGGGTGTCGACGGCTCACCGCGCAGCACTTCCGGCGCGGTGAAAGCCGGTGAGCCCGTGATGATTCCGGTTGTCGTCCGAAAACCGCCCACGGTGCGCGCGATGCCGAAGTCGGTCAGCTGCGGCTCGCCGTAGTCGGTGATCAGGATGTTGCCGGGTTTCACGTCGCGATGCAGGGTGCCGACCCGGTGCGCGGCCTCCAGTGCCCCGGCCATCTTGACGCCGAGTCGTAGCGTCGCGGTCCAATCGAGCGGACCGAAGTTCCTGATCCGCTGCTCCAGCGAGCCGCGCGCGTGGTACGGCATGACCAGATACGGGTGCCCGCCGCCGGTGGTGCCGACCTGGAAGACATCAGCGATGTGCGGGTGGCCGGACAGCCGTCCCATGGCCTGCTGCTCCCGGATGAACCGCTGCATGCTCTCCGCGTCGAGATCCGAGGTCAGGACCTTGACGGCCACGATCCGGTCCAGGTCGGGTTGCTTGCAGCGGTACACGACGCCGAAGCCGCCGCGTCCGATCTCCTCCGCCTCCTCGAACCCTTCGGCGTTCAAGTCCCCGACCACGCCGGAGGAGGAACTGCGCTGTGTCGGCAGCATGTCGGCCATCGTGGCCTCGATTCCGGGCGAGCTCGTGGTGACCCGGCCCTACGGGTCGGTTCCTGCTTCCCGAGGATAACTCCGAGAGCCGACCCCGCCACCGCCCCGGACCGACGCCCGCTCAGACCCGCCGGATACGCGCCAGCCAGGCCACCACGTCGACCGGGCCCTCGGTGGGCAGGTCGAGGCGGGCCGCGTCCTCGGCCACCACTTCGGTGACCCGCCCGCGATAGGTGGAGGGGACGAGTTCTTCGAGTTCCCAGCCCTCGCCCGCGAACGATTCCCGGATCAGCGAATCGCTGATGCGCGGCCCGAAACCCTCCTCGGTGTCCGACAGCGCGAGGACGTGCACGAGTCCGCCGGGCGTGCACACCCGGAGCAATCCGCGCACATAGGCGGCCCGCGCGTCGGGCTCGGTGCCGAAGACATGGAAAAGGGCGCTGTCGACCACGGTGTCGAAGACACCGAGCCGGTCGTCGTCCGCGTCGGCGAGCGTGAGCACGTCGGCCACCTCGAACCGGGCGTTCGGGACGCCCTTGTCCGCGGCGTTGCGCCGGGCGTAGGCGATCGCGCTCGGTGACAGATCCACGCCGAGCACGTCGTAGCCCAGTTTCGTCAGCGCGATGGTGTGCTCACCCGCGCCGGTGCCGGGATCGAGCACCCGGCCGCTGATCCAGCCGTCCCGTTCGAGGGCGAGGATCGCCGGTTGCGGTTCCCCGATCACCCAGGGGGCGGTGTCGTTGTCGTAGACGGTGTTCCAGAATTCCGGAGCCTGAGTCATGCTTCCAGCGTGCACCCTGAACCTGGGTTCAGGTCAAGGGTCCGGTGCGGTGGCGGCTACCGCGTCGGACCCGTACGCCCACAGCGTAATGACTAGCCGAACACCGCGGGGCGAAACGTACGCTTCCTCCATGACCGAGCATCCGAGACTGCACTCGATCCCCGGTGGCCGTGACGACCGAACGCGCCGACCCGAGCCGTCCGCTCCGGAACCGCTGTGGCGGGAGGCGCTCGGCGAACGGTTGCGCGCGCTGCGGCGGGAACAGCGCGAGACGCTCGTGGAAACCGCGGGCCGGGCGGGCATCTCGCCGCAGTACCTCTCGGAGGTCGAGCGCGGGCGCAAGGAGCCGTCCAGCGAGATGATCGCGGCGTTGGCCGGTGCGCTCGGCACCACCCTCGGCGGGCTGACCGAGCAGGTCGCCGAGGAGTTGCGCGGGCGGCGGCACGCCTACCAGCGGCGGTCCGGGGCCGCGCCGACCCTGCTGGTCCGCGCGGCCTGAGCCGGTCATCCCCGCGGCTGCAACACGGTGTCGACCAGTCCGTAGTCGATGGCCGCCTGCGCGGTGAAGACGCGGTCCCGATCGGTGTCGTGGCGCAGCCGCTCCACCGACTGGCCGGTGTGCCTGGCCAGAATCGACTCGATCTCCGCCCGCATCCGCACGAGTTCGTCGGCCTGCAGGATCAGGTCCGGAATCGCGCCCTGGCCGCGCGCCGCGGGCTGATGTAGCACCACCCTGGCGTGCGGGAGCATCGCGCGGTGCCCCGGCGCGCCGCCCGCGAGCAGCACCGCGCCGACGGCGATGGCCTGGCCGACGCAGGTGGTGTGCACGGGCGCGCCGATGTGCTGGATGGTGTCGTAGATCGCGAGCATGGAGGTCAGGTCGCCGCCCTCGCAGTTGATGTAGAACTGGATCTCCTGTTCGGGACTCTCCGATTCCAGGTGCAGCAGCTGGGCGATCAGCGCGTTGGCGACGCCCGAGTCGATCGGTGTGCCCAGATAGACGATGCGTTCCGCGAGCAGGTGCGAGTAGATGTCGGTGATGCGCTCGCCGCCGCGCGGATGCTGGGCGATGACGTTGGGGATGGTGTAGGTAGTCATGCCGAGATCCCGATTCGCTGGCGTTGGGGGACGACCTGTCCGAAGCTTTCGACGATGTGGTCGACGAATCCGTACTCCTTGGCCTGCGTCGCGGTGAACCACCGGTCGTGCAGGGAGTCCTCGTAGATCCGTTCGAAGGGCTGGCCGGTGTCGGCGGCGATGAGCCCGAGCACCGTTTCCACGGTGTGGCGCAGGTCGTCGGCCTGGACCTCCACGTCGACGGCCGTACCCGCGATGCCCGCCGAGCCCTGGTGCATCAGGATCCTGGCGTGCGGCAGCGCGAAGCGCTTGCCTCTGCTGCCCGCCGAGAGCAGGAATTGCCCTGCACTGCACGCCAATCCGAGAGCGAGCGTGGACACCTCGCACGGCACGAGCCGCATGACGTCGCGGATCGCGAGCATGGCGGGAACAGAGCCGCCCGGCGAGTGGATCCAGAGCGAGATGCCCGCTTCGTCGTTCTCGGCGGCGAGGGTTAGCAACTGTGTAGCAAGCAGCGTGCCGTTGTCGTCGTCGAGGGGGCCGTCGAGCACCAGGACGCGGCGGCCGAGCAGTTGCTCTCTGGCGCGCCAGCTGAACAGTGGGGTCTTGTCGTCGTGAGCCATGCGTCCACCGTGCCCCAGCCGGACGGTGGAAATGTGCCGATGCTGCCCTCGGCAGATCTGCTCACAGCAGCGCCGAAAGCGGGGTATCCGGACGATGCGCCAAACATGTGCTCTCGGCGCGATTGTCGGCGCCGGGACGGGGAAATCGGCGCTCGGAACCGCCTTTCACGGAAATACGATGCGCGTTGTGGCTGCCTAATCGCCGCAGTACGGATAATCTCGATATCCGATTCTCGATGTCATGGCTCTTCCCAATCGAAGGAAGGATCGGATCGTGAGGAGTCGATTACTCAGCTTGGCCGCAGTTTTGACGGGAACCCTCACCGTGGTCGGCGGCGGGGCGATTTCCGCAGCACCAGCATGGACGGATCCGGCGGCCGAAGCCGTCGCCGATTTCTACGTTCCGCCGCCCGTGGGCGGTGCACCGGGCAACATCCTGCGCGCGGAACCGTCGGTGGTGGCGCTGTCGGCTCCCGGACAACCCGGAATGGTCCCGGCGCGCGCGACCCGATTGATGTACGTCAGCAACGATGCCCAAGACGCGCCGACCGCCGTGGTCGGCACGTACCTCGAGCCCGCCATGCCGTGGATCGGTCCCGGCGAGCGTCCGCTGGTCGCGTACGCGGGCGGTACCAAGGGGCAGGGCGATCAGTGCGCGCCTTCGAAGCTGCTGTCGCAGGTCGTCTCCTACCAGCCACCCGGCGACGTGATCTTCGAATACGACCTGCTCGCACTCACCACGCTGCTGTCGCGCGGCATGTCGGTGGTGATCACCGATTACCACGGCCTCGGCACGCCCGCGGTGCACGACTACCTCAACCGCAAGTCGCAAGCGCACGCGTTGCTGGACTCCGCGCGCGCGGCGTTGCAGCTGCCGGGCAGCGGCCTCGGCCCGAACGCGCCGGTCATCCTGTACGGATACTCCCAGGGCGGCATGGCTTCCGCGGGCGCGGCCGAACTCCAGCCGAGCTACGCGCCTGAGCTGAACGTCCGCGGCGCCTACGTCGGCGGCCCGGTCGTGGACGACCAGTTCTTCATCGGGTACAACGACGGCCGGGCCAGCATGGGGGCCACCTACGCCTGGATCCTCAACGGCATGGCCGCCAACTACCCGTCGGTCGGTCCGGTGCTCGACGCCGAACTCAACGACACCGGCAAGGCGATTCTGAACGAATCGCTCGGCAAGTGCGCCGTCCCCATGGGTCTGGCCCAGATGCATGGGCACACGTCCCAGTGGACCACGAGTGGGCAGCCGCTGACCGCCGTGATCGACCAGTCCCCGGCGTTGAAGCAAGCATTCGACGAGCAGATCGTCGGCGGACTCACTCCGAATGTGCCCGTGCTCGTCGCCTCGGCGCCGAACGACGAGGGCGCGCCGTTCCCGCCCATCCACGCCATGGCGGCCAGCTGGTGCAGCCGCGGCGTGCCGGTTCAGCTGGAGGCGAACGGTCAGATTCCCAGCATGTCCGGGGTTGTCGGCACCCATGTGCTGGCGTTCTTCCCGGCGCTGATCGCCTCTCAGCAGTGGATGATGGATCGGCTCTCGGATGCTCCGGCGCCCACCAACTGCGGGGCGCTGCCGTAGCAGCGGATGCGCGGCACATTCGGACACCGGACGTATCGCCATGGGGCGGACGATGTCCTGTTTGTGCCGCGCATTCGTTCGTGATGGGGGTGTTCGGCCGGGGCTGAGGGGGCTGTGATTCGGCGCGAATCGCGCTTCGCGGCATGGTTGCCGCACTTTCGCGCGGGGGAGACGTTCGACGGAAAGCCGCCATTTCGTTGCGATATTGCGACCATTGCGCGGTCGGCATCTCCCGGTGGCCATGGACAGCGGCTCGAGCTCGGTGGAGTTCGCCGATTCCGTACCCGAGTGTGCCCGTATACGGCGATATTCCACGACGTCGAAGGTGCGCGGGGCGAGAACTGGTCCCGGCGCACCGATCTCGGGCTCGCCCGCGGCGACCGATCGCCGGTGTGCGATATCGACGGCGAAGTCGCCCGGTCAGAAGACTATTTTCGCGGTTTGCTGGAATGCTGCCGAGAAACAGTTATCCTGAAGCGACCGATTTAGCGTAACCGTTTTCGGCGGCACACTCTGTCCGGGTTGTGTTCTGTTGGATCAGCGGGATGGCTATGACTGTCTTGAAAAATACGCAAGCACGCGACCCCAAGCGGTACCTCTGGGTATTCGGATTGATCGCGCCGGGGTGCGCACTACTTCCCTCACAACTGGTGGCTCATACTGGGCTGGAACTGTTTTGGTGGATCGGTCCGATCATCGTGTTCGTGGTCATCCCGCTGCTCGACTGGGCGGTGGGTGACGACGGAAGCAATCCACGCGACGAGGACTACGAGGCATTGTCCAACGATCGTTATTATCGTTGGTGCACATACCTTTTCCTGCCGATGCAGTTCATCGGACTGATGATCGCGGGATTCCTGTGGTCCAGAACGGAATTGAGCCTCGCGGACAAGCTCGGGCTTGCCGTGACCCTCGGTGTGGTGTCCGGTATCGGCATCAACGCCGCGCACGAGCTCGGTCACCGGGTCGAACACCTGGAACGGTGGCTGGCGAAGATCGCTCTCGCGCAATCCGGTTACGGTCATTTCTTCGTCGAGCACAACCGCGGCCACCACGTGCGCGTCGCGACGCCGGAGGACCCGGCGAGCGGCCGGTACGGCGAGACGCTGTGGGAGTTCCTGCCGCGCAGCATGTTCGGCGGGTTCCGCTCGGCGCTGGCCTTGGAGCGGGAACGCCTGTCCCGCAAGGGCAAGCGCTGGTTCACCCTGGAGAACCATCTGCTGCAGGCGTGGTCGATGAGCATCGCGCTGTTCGGCTCGATGATCGTGCTCTTCGGCCCGAAGGTGATCCCCTTCCTGGCGCTGCAGGCGCTGATCGGCGCAGGCTTGCTGGAGACGGTGAACTACGTCGAGCACTACGGCCTGCTGCGGGGCCGCCGCCCGAACGGCAACTACGTGCGCTGCTCGCCGCGCGACAGCTGGAACAGCGACCGCCTGGTCACCAATATCTTCCTGTTCCATTTGCAACGCCACAGCGACCACCACGCGAACCCGGGTCGCCGCTACCAAACCCTGCGTAGTTCACAGGAGGCCCCCCAGCTACCTGCTGGCTACGCCACCATGGTCGTCCTCGCCGCCATCCCCCCACTCTGGCGCGCCGTCATGGACCACCGCGTCCTCGCCCACTACAACGGCGACATGACCCTCGTGAACCGCAAATCCCCCGCCAAATCCAAAGGCAAACCCCCCTCCAAGCGCACTCCCACCCCCGGGCCCCGCGGCTACGCCACCCGCTGATCCTGGTCTGCCTCGCCGAAGGGGCACCGAGCCCCTCAGCCGGTGCTGAGCCGAGCGGGTCTGCCGAGCTGGACGGTGCCGAGCGGGCTCCGAGCTGGACGGTGCCGAGCGGGCTCTTGGGCTCCCATGCTGGCCGATCCAAGCTCCAGGTGTTGACCGATCACCGGCAGGGCGCGATCCATCGATGCCGGACGGCCGAGTTGCGTTGGGCTGGATCCGTGTAGTCGACAATCGGCGGGTGAGAAATGGCGGTTGTCGAAGTGCGAAGAGCCGCCTTATGACTACCGTCGAAACCATTTCTCTATCGACGGTAGTCATAAGGCGGTTTGTGGTTGGTTCGGGTTCGTGCCGCGGCTTCGGCCGGTGGGTGCGCGGCGGCGGGTGCCGTCGAGTAGAAGCGTGCTCTGCGGAGTCACGTGAACTCGCAGCACCTCGGGCGAAAGTCAGGAAACGCGAATCGAGTTGGTGGGTCGGCGGGGTGGGCGGCCGATCGCGGGCACCAGCACGATCATGCCGATGCAGACGGCGGCGAAAGAGCCGAGGGCGGCCGATAGGGACCCGGTGATGACCGCTACTCCGCAGCCGAGAGCCAGCGCGATGATGCCGCCGAGCACGGCGGTTCCGCGTTCGATGCCGACGATCTGTGCAGGTCGCTCGTTCATCGGAGTCATGCCGGTTGTGGTACCCGTCCTGTCCGTGATCAAAACGTGACTGGCAGTTCTCGTTCGGTATCACAAGGGTGGCGGCCGGTTAAGCCCGTTGGTGGGCGGGTATCACGAGGACCGTCGCTGTGGAACGAACGGGCGCAACATGTCCGGCGGATCGGCCGGAAGGCGGGAGGTGTACCGGTGATCGATCGCCTGGGTGAGGTGATTGCCAAACGAATGGTCGCCGACGGGGATCGGTCGGTTCTGATCGAAGTCGGCAGGCCGCGACCGGCGGCGGGCGCCGGAGGTGACGTGTGCGGCTTCCGAATTCAGGGCTGGGGCGAGTCGAGGGCAAGCGGGGTGGACGCGTTGGCGGCTCTGTATCGCGCGCTGGTGGAGATCGGCGCGCAGCTGACCCAAGCGAACGAGGCCGGCGCGCAATTCACGGTCGCGGGACCCGCCGAGCTCGGCTTCCCCGCCCCACCCACCCGCGACGACATAGCGCACGACCCTGGAATGGAATACGAGCTCGGTGATCTGCTCGCGATCCGCACCTTGATCGCCGCCGACGGCCCGCACACCATCACCATCGGCCGCCCGATCTCCTCCTCCGACAACCAGTTCTACGTGTGCCCGTTCCGCATCGACGGCAGCCGCCACGCCGTGGCGTCCGGCCTCGACGAAATCCAGGCGCTGCTCACCGCCATCCGCATGATCGGCGCCTGGCTCGACCTACCGGGCGACTGGCCGATCAGCCGTCTCTCGTAGCGCGCCGATATGGCTGGTACTCAGCGTTTTCGGCCCAGCGAGCGAACTCCGCCCAGTTTGCTAGCGGAGCGCTGTCCGGTCGCATTCGGCTCGCTCGCCGAGGACGGATTGCCCGCACATGTGCGATCTACTCGGCGGTGACGAACCCCTGTCCGACAAGCCAATCGCGAGCGACCTCGGCGGGTTCGCGACCGTCCACGTCGACCTGCCGGTTCAGCTCGGTGATCACCTCGTTGGTGAGCAACGCGGAAATCGGTGTCATGATCTCGGCGATCCGCGGATGCGCTTCGTGGAAGTCGGCGCGCAGCACCAACGCCGCGTTGTACTTCGGAAAGAAGGCCCGATCATCCTGCAGGAGCACGAGATTCAGCGCGGGTATGCGTCCGTCGGTCGCGGCGACCGAGCCGAAGCGGCACTGCGCCGCGTCGGCCGTCGCCTGGTAGACGAGGGCGTCCTGCATGATCTGCTTGCGCACCTTGCCGACGTCGATGTCGTATTTGCGCGCCATTCCCGGATAACCGTCCTGCCGGACGTTGAATTCGGTGCCGACGCAGGTGGCGGCGGCCGCGGGGTCGGCCTCGATCAGCCGCGCGTAGTCCGACAGCGTCCGGACGCCGGTCTGCTCGGCGGTGCGGCTGCTCGTCACCAGGGCGTAGGTGTTGTTCATCGGCGCCATCGCCGTCCACACCATCCCGTGTTCCGCGCGGTCGGCGTCGCGGACCGCCTCGAACTGCCCGAGTTCGCTCGGCACCGGGGTCTCGTTGCCGAGGTAGTTGATCCAGCCGGTGCCGGTGTAGTCGTAGGCCACGTCGACCTGGCCGTGCAATTGCGCGTCGCGCAGGCTGTTGGAGCCTTGGATGTTGGTCAGATCGCGGACGTTGGCGCCCGCCGCTGTCATGGCGAACTCGATGAGATAGCCGAGGATGTTCTGCTCGGTGAAGTCCTTGGAGCCGACGGTGATCGTGACCCCGTCGAGTTCCGGCACCGGCTGGATGCTGCCGGGTCCGACGCGCAGCGGCACGGCGCCACCCGACTCCAAACCGCACCCGGCGAGCGTCAGTATCGCCACCGCGAGCACGATCAGCCACCTCATCGCAGGCCCCTCGGTCCGAGAAAGCGTTCCGCCAACGCCCCGAGCCAGTCGACGAGCAGGGCCAACGCCACCGCGAGCACCGCGCCGACCACCAGGGTGACGTTGTCGCGCAACTTGTACCCGGTGTCGATGAGAATCCCCAGCCCGCCCGCGCTGACCAGGAACGACAGCGTGACGGTGCCGACCGCCAACACGAGCGAAGTGCGCAGTCCCGCAAGGATGTACGGCACCGCCAGCGGAAACTCGATGCGCCGCAACACCGTCGCCGCCGACATGCCCTGACCGCGTCCCGCGTCGACCAGCGTGCGATCCACCTGCTGATAGCCGAGGATCGTATTGCGCAGCACCGGAAGCAGGGTGTAGAAGGCGATCGGCGCGACCCCGATCCAGAACCCGGTGGTCCGCGTCACCAGGTAGCACAGCACGATCAGACCGATGGCGGGCGCGGCCGCGCCGACATTGGCGATGCCGATGAAAACCGGCGCGAGACCGCGATATCCGGGCCTGGTGAGCAGCGTGCCGAGCGGCACCGCCACCACCACCACGATCAGCACCACCGTCGCGGTGAGCAGCACGTGCTGCCAGGTGACGGTGGCGATGTTGCTCGCGTTGATACTCGCGCGTTGAGTGGCGGTGAGATCCCGGCGGAATGCCCACACCAGCACGCCGACGGTCAGCACCGAGACCAGAGCGGGCTGCACGAGAAGCCGCAGACTCTCAGCTCGGCGTGCGGCGGCAGGGGCGGACGCGGCGGTGCGGGGCGCGGTCACGGCGTCGCCTCGGCCGCGGACCGATCCCCGCCGTGGCGCGCCCGCAGCGTGGACAGGTGCCCGACCAGTGTGTCGATCGTGATCAATCCCGCGTACTCGCCGCGCGCATCGGTGA
The DNA here is from genome assembly GCF_040654315.1 of Nocardia sp. NPDC050713. Lineage (NCBI taxonomy): Bacteria > Bacillati > Actinomycetota > Actinomycetes > Mycobacteriales > Nocardiaceae > Nocardia > Nocardia sp. NPDC050713. The sequence goes on from NZ_JBFAHS010000015.1 coordinate 93,942, forward strand.
CGACTGCGGTCGCGGTCTGCTCGGCGAGCAGCGCCTCCAGCGCGTCCTGCAGGGTCGATCGCAGCGACAGCGTCTGACCGATCGGGCTGCCCACCTCGCCCAGCGTCCGCGCGCTCGTCACGTGCTCGGCCGACACCCAGCGTAGGGGCCGTCGGCGATCGTCGAGAATCAGCGCCCACGGCCAGTCCCGGTCGGCGAGTGCCGCGCGCAGCGTCTCCGCCGGTTCGTCCTGTCCTGCCGTCGGGCAGTCGCCCAGTTCCACGTCACCGACTCGGGTCAACGTCAACTGCTTGAGCGAGGCGTCGGCGCCGACGAACCCCGCCACGGTCTCGTCCGCGGGATCGGCGAGGATCGCGGCCGGGGTGTCGTACTGGAGAATCCGGGACCGGTCGCCGAGCACCGCGATCCGGTCGCCCAGCTTCACCGCCTCGGTGAAATCGTGGGTGACGAAGACGATGGTCTTGCCGAGTTCCGCCTGCAGACGCAGCAATTCGTCCTGCAGCAGCCCGCGGGTGATCGGGTCGACCGCGCCGAACGGTTCGTCCATGAGCAGCACCGGCGGATCGGCGGCCAGCGCGCGCGCCACCCCGACGCGCTGCTGCTGTCCGCCGGAGAGCTGGCGCGGGTAACGCCCGCGGAAGGTGTCCGGGTCCAAGCCGACGAGGTCGAGCATCGCGTCGACCCGCGCGGCGATCCGCGCGCGGTCCCAGCCGAGCAGGCCGGGCACGGTCGCGATGTTCTTGGCCACCGTCATGTGCGGGAAGAGCCCGGCCTGCTGGATCGAGTACCCGATGCCTCGGCGCAGCTGATCGGGATTCATGTCCGCGGCATCGCGTCCGCCGATGGTGATGGTGCCGGAGGTCGGCTCGATCAGTCGGTTGATCATCCGCATGGTCGTGGTCTTGCCGCAGCCCGACGGTCCGACGAGGACGACGATCTCACCGGCCGGAATGGTCAGCGACACCGCGTCCACGGCCGGATCACGCTGTCCCGGATACTGTTTGGTGACCGTGTCGAGCACGATCTGCACGCCGGATACCGCGCCGGTCTCGGTGTCAGTCACGAATCCCCCTCGGGGTGGTCAGTCGTCCCACGACGACGAAGAGACCGTCCAGCAGCAGCGCGAGCACGATGATCAGCACCGTGCCGCTCAACGCTTGCGGCACGGCGTTGGGGCTGCCGAGCCGGGACAGCCCGGAGAAGATCAGATTGCCGAGCCCGGGCCCTTTGGCGTACGCGGCGAGCGCGAGGATGCCCATGATCAGCTGCGTGCTGACCCGCATCCCGGTCAGGATGGAAGGCCAGGCCAGCGGCAGCTCGATGGCGGCGAGAACGCGCATCCGGTTCATCCCGACTCCGCGCGCCGCGTCGACCACCGACGGATCCACCGCGGCCAGGCCGACGATGGTGTTGCGCAAGATGGGCAGCAGCGCGTAGAGCACGAGCGCGGTGATCGTCGGACCGACGCCGAGTCCGAGCACCGGGATCAGCAAGCCGAGCAGCGCGAACGAGGGCACCGTGAGGATCGCGCTCGCCGCGGCCGTCGCCGCCGCCGAACCGAACGGACTGCGGTAGACGAGCACGCCGACGATCACGGCGATCAGCGCCGCGACCAGCAACGACTGGATCACCGCCGAGACATGCAGATACGAGTCGACGAGCAGCTGGTGTCGCCGATCGACGACGAACGTCCACAGTGCGTCCAGGGCCGAACCTCCCGTACAGCGTTGTGCCGGAGTCTATCTCGCACCCCACCCGGCGCGGGGCGGTGCGCCCGAAATGGCCGTCTATGGGGAGTTGGATGGGCCAGTGGCCGCCCGGTCTCGTCCGCTGTCCGTTCCGGGGTCGGTCGAGGAGCCGCCTGACGCGGACAGGGCGTCGGCGAGCAGCGTGGCGACCTCGTGCACCGCGGGGCCGAAGGCGAGCGCGTTGTTGACGAAACCGTGCATGTAGCCGTCGAATCGGCGCAGTGCGACGGGCACACCGTCGGTTCGCAGCCGGTTCGCGTACGCTTCGCCTTCGTCGCGCAGCGGATCGAAACCCGCCGTGATCACGACGGCTCGGGGAAGTCCGGCCGTGGTCTCGGCGCGCAGGGGAGACACATCCGGTCGGGTGCGGTCGAGGTCGGGTGGCAGGAAGCAGCGGTCGAAGAAATCGATGTCGGTGCGAGTGAGCGCGAACCCTTCGGCGAATGTCCTGCGGGACTCGGCTTTTCCGGTCAAGTCGGTGGGCGGGTAGATCAGCAGCTGGAGCAGGGGAGCGGGTCCGCTGTCGCGACGCATCCGCTGACACAGCACCGCCGCCAGATGGCCGCCCGCACTGTCGCCGCCCACCGCGACGCGTTCCGGCGCGACGCCGAATTCGTCCGCGCGACCGACGATGTCGCGGAACGCGGCCGCCGCGTCGTCGATCGCCGCGGGATAGGGATGCTCGGGCGCCAGCCGGTAGTCGACCGCGACGACTCGTATTCCGGCCGTGTATGCCAATGTCCGGCACAGCGCGTCGTGGGTGTCGAGATCGCCGATGACCCAGCCGCCGCCGTGAAAGTAGACCAGCAGGGCGTTCGCCGCGCCGGGGTCGTACAGCCGCGCCCGCAGCGGTCCCGCGGCGCCGGCGACGGTGCAGTCGTCGACGCGGACGGGCGCGCGTCGCCCCGCGCCGATCGCCGCCATCCGGCGCGCTTGGGTCCGCAGGGTCACCGGGTTCGGCTCGGGCCTCGGCAGCGTCCGGGTGATTCGCAGGAGCAGCTGCGCGTCGAGGTCGAGCTCGTTGCCGTCGCGGTGAACCGCCGGACCGGCGAGTGCGCGCTTGGTGCGACGCGGCAATCGGAGCAAACCGCGAACCGCCGCCGCGGCCATCCGCGTGGCCGGCGGCGCGGCGGGTACCGGGTTGACGGGATCGACCGGCACGGGAATACCTCTTTCGCGTGGTTCTGGTCCGCGGCGACGGCCTCGTCGCGGCGGTCCGGTGCTGGCCGACCCAAGAGGCCGGGACCTGCCTCATCGATGCTGCCACTTGGATCGGGGAACGGTGGCGATTGTCCGTGAATGCGCGCCACGTGCGGCGACCGGCCCGCATCGCGCCGACGCGTTCCGCCGCCCGACTGTCCCACCGCCCGACCTCACCGCGTGTTCTGGGTGACGAATTCCGTGATGGCGTCGTGCATTTGGCGCAAACCGGGTTCTTCGAGCGGGTAGTGCCCGGCGTTGTCGAGCACGACGGTGGTGACAGGCGCCTTGGTGATCGCGCTGGTGACCGGCTTGCTGAGCTCGAGCGGAGTCCAGTGGTCTTCGGCGGGCTGGGTGTGCAGGACGGGGCACACGTCGAAATCGGCGGGCTCGATATCGGGAGAGTAGGCGCCGAACTCGCTGAAGAACCTGGCCGAGACCCAGCTCCCCGCCGAAGTCTTGTCGCGCAGAAAGACTTTCATCGCGTCCGTGTTGTTGCACAGCGCGCTCATCTTCGATGCCGCCGACATCGGGTAGCGGACGCCACGTAGCGGAGTGCGGGCCAGGAAGTTGAAGACCGCGGTGCCGAAAGTGGCATGGAAGGGGTCGTGGGAGACCGCCCGCCAGACGGTCTTGTCGCGCGGGTCGAGGAAGGTCGTGCCGATGATGCCGCGCAGCGTGCCGCGCGGTGCGTGCGCCGCCACGTGGTAGGTGAGCATGCCGCCCGCGCTGAGGCCGTACAGCACGATCGGACGGTCGTCGCGGGTGCTTTCGTAGGCGAGGAAGTCGGTGGTGAGCTGGATCCAGTCGTGATAGCCGGGCGCGGCGCCGTCGGCGACCTGGGTCAGGCCGTAGCCGAGGTTGTCGAGCGCGACGGTCTCGAAGCCGCGCTGGGCCAGCGTCGCGCCCGCGACCAAGCTCATCTGCCTGCCGTTGGTGCCGACCCCGTGGTGCAGCACGACCTTGGCGGGAGCGTCGGGCAGGGGATACCGGTCCAGGTGCACGTGATGGCCACGCCAGTCCCAGTACTCCTCGGCGGGCTCGTTGTCGCCGGTCAGTCGGAGGCGTTCGGGCAGGAACTGCTGTAGGTCGCGCCACGCCTGTTGATCGCGATACCACCGCGGACGCTCGCTCATGGCAACTCCTCGCTCACTCAGCTAAATTTTGGCTAACGACTGAGTTGGAGTGTATTCCAGCGGGCGATCTGGATCTTCACGCCGGGACGGCCGGATCCCAGGTGTATTCGTACTCCGGCAACTCGAACCCGGCCTCGAACCGCCCGATCCGCGCGCCCGTCCGTCGTCCGCCGCGCCGTTCGTAGAAGGCGATCGCGGCGGTGTTGTCGCGCAACACCTCCAGATACACAGCGCGGCGGGGGAATTCGGTCGCCGCCCACTTCAGACCGTGCTCGAGCAGGCGGCTGCCGATCCCGCGGCCACGACTGTCGGGCCCGGCGTGCAGGTTGTCCAGCAGCACCCGGCCGTCCGCCGTGGGAACGAGATAAGCGAAGCCGAGCAACGCCGCGGCATCCTCGGCGACGAACAGTCCCGGCGTCACCGCCTCGGTCAGGCGTCGACTCCAGAGCTCGGCCCGATCCGTCTCGAGCGGCCCGCTCAGGTACTCGTCCGGCATGATGCCCGCATAGGCCGTCCGCCAGCTCGCGGTGTGCAGCTCCGCGATCGCCTCCACGTCCCCGGCGCCGCCGCTCCTGATCGACATGCGGCCAGCATCATCGTCGCCGCCCGCTTTGTCACGTCGATTTCCGACCGCTCCCGCCGCGCCAACCGACCCGACTCATGATCACTCCGCGTGCGCATCAGCGGGCACGGACGGGCGGACGGCGTCGAACGCGTACATCAATACCGCGCCCAGCGCCGCGCCGACGGGCCACGACAGCGCCGTCACCTCCTGGGAATCCGGAGCCAGCGCGACGATCACCGCCACCGTCCCCGAAATACCCAGCGCCGCCAGGGCTTTCGGGTTGAACCCGCGGGAGAAGTAGTAGCGCCCCTCCGCGGTGTCGGAGTACAGCTCGGCGACCGCCGTGCGCTGCCGCCGCACCAGGTAGTAGTCGACGATCAGGATGCCGAACACCGGGCCCATCAGCGCGCCGACGCCGCCGAGGAAGTAGATGATGAAATCCTGGTTCTCCCAGAGCTTCCACGGCATCACCAGGATGGACAGCACGGCGGTGACGATGCCGCCGGTGCGGAACGAGATGTATCGCGGTGCGGCATTGGAGATGTCGTAGGCCGGGGACACGAAGTTGAGAACCACGTTGATGCCGACGGTCGCCGTCGCGAACAACACCGCGGCCACGACCACCACGATATCGCTGTCGATGTCGGCTACCAGCTGCACCGGGTCGGTCAGCACCTTCCCGTACACCTTCAGCGTGGCCAGCGAGATGACGATCGACAGCACGACGAACGCGGTCTCGTTGAACGGGATGCCCCAGGCGTTGCCGCGCAGCACCGCCTTCCTGCTGGGCGAGAACCGCGCGAAGTCGGCGTAGTTGACGAGCGGACCCGCCATGAACGACACCATCAGGAAGGCGACGCCCACGAACGCGGCCACCGTCGCACCGCCCGACAGCGGCGCACCGGCACGGGCGTTGAAGTCGATGCTCCACTCGGCTTTGCCGAGAATCCAGATCGCCAGCGCGATCATGCCGATCCACACCGCGGGACCCGCGAAGTCCGAGGCCTTGCGCACCACTTCCATGCCGTAGTTGATGATCGCCAGCTGCACCGTCCACAGCACGAGGAACGCGATCCAGCCCAGCGTCGACAAGCCGAGGAAACTGGATTCGGTCCACGACGCCAACCCCGGCGACACCCGCAGCAGCAGCACCATCAGCGCGGTGGACGCCAAATAGGTCTGGATCCCGTACCAGAACACCGCGACGATCGCCCGCAGCAGCGCGGGAACGTTGGCGCCGAACACGCCGAACGCGGCGCGGGCGAAGACCGGGAACGGCACCCCGACCTTCTGTCCCGCGACGCCGACCAGATTGCTGCCCAACCACAGCACGAGCACGCCGGTGAACAGGGCGAGCATGGTCTGCCACCCGGTCATGCCGAGCGCGAGCATGCCGACGGCGAACCCGTAGCTGGCGATGCTGTGCGCCGAGGTCATCCAGAGACAGAAGATGTCCCAGGTACGCCAGGTCGCCGTCGCCTCGGTGGTGGGGGCCAAGTCGTCGTTGACCAGCGTGGAACTGCCCGGCGCGCCGTCCAGCGGCCGTACCCGAGTGTCTGTCATCGGATGTCCTTCGTGCTTCGGTGGTGCTAACTGTTCCGCGGAAAACCGAGGTCTATGCCGCCGTGGCTGGGGTCGAGCCAGCGGGAGGTGATCGCCTTCTCCCTGGTGAAGAACGCGAATCCGTTGGGGCCGTATGCTTTCGCGTCGCCGAAGAGCGACGCCTTCCAGCCGCCGAAACTGTGGTAGGCCACCGGGACCGGGATCGGCACGTTCACTCCGATCATGCCGACGTGCACCTGCCGCTGGAAGCGCCGCGCCGCGCCGCCGTCGTTGGTGAAGATCGCGACGCCGTTGCCGTAGGGCGAGGCGTTGACGATCTCGACGCCCTGCTCGAAGCCCTCGACCCGCACCACCGAGAGCACGGGTCCGAAGATCTCGTCGCGATAGACCGCCGAGGTCACCGGCACCCGATCTATCAGGCTCGGTCCGAGCCAGAACCCGTTGGGGTCGCCGTCGACGGCGCTGTCGCGGCCGTCGACCACGACCCGCGCCTGGTCGGCGACGGCGGTGTCGAGGTAGGCGGCGACACGGTCGCGGTGCTCGCGGGTGATCAGCGGCCCCATGTCGCAGCCGCGGCGGCCGTCTCCAGTGCGCAGGCCGGTCATCCGTGCCGCGACGCGTTCCACCAGGTCGTCGGCGATGGTGTCGACCGCGAGCACCACGCTCACCGCCATGCACCGTTCGCCCGCCGATCCGAAGCCCGCGTTGACCGCCGCGTCGGCGGCCAGGTCCAGGTCGGCGTCCGGCAGGACGAGCATGTGGTTCTTGGCGCCGCCGAGCGCTTGCACCCGTTTGCCGTGCGCGCCCGCGGTCCGGTAGACGTAGTCGGCGATCGGGGTGGAGCCGACGAACGAGATCGCCGCGACCCGCGGATGGGTGAGCAGCGCGTCGACGGCCTCCTTGTCCCCGTGCACGACATTCAGCACGCCCGCGGGCAGACCGGCGTCGGCCGCGAGTTCGGCGAGCCAGTTCGCCGCCGACGGATCCTTCTCGCTGGGCTTGAGCACCACCGTGTTTCCCGCCGCGATCGCGATCGGGAAGAACCACAGCGGCACCATGGCCGGGAAGTTGAACGGGCTGATGATGCCGACGATGCCGACCGGTTCGCGCACCGAGTACACGTCGATCCCGGTCGAGGCGTTCTGGCTGAACTCGCCTTTGAGCAGATGCGGCATGGACAGCGCGAACTCGACGACCTCGAGCCCGCGGGCGACCTCGCCCGCCGCGTCGGCGAGCACCTTGCCGTGCTCGGCGGTCAGGATGCTCGCCAGTTCGTCCTTGCGTGAGTTGAGCAGTTCCCGGAAGTTCAGCAGGAACCGGTGCCGGGTGGCGATGGAGGAGTCGGCCCAGCCGGGCAGCGCCGCCGCGGCGGCGGCGACGGCGGCGCCCACGTCCTCGGCGGTGGCCATCCGGACGCTGCGCTGCGCGACGCCGAGCGCCGGATCGAAAACCGGTGCGGTGCGTTCGGATTCGCCGGTCCACGGCTTGCCGTCGACCCAGTGGTCGACGATGTCGGTGGTCGCGGGATTCGTCATCGGATCTCCTCGGCTGGCAGGGCGGTCAGTACGTCACGCAGGATGGCGGCGCCCTCGGCGATCTCGGCCTCGGTCACCACGCAGGGCGGCGTGACGTGAATGCGGTTGTCGGCCAGGAACGGCAGGTAGCCCCTGGCGATCAGGTCGGATTTCACCCGCGCCATGGTGGCGGCCGACACGGGTTCGCGGGTGGCGCGATCGGCGACGAGTTCGACGGCCCAGAACACACCTTCGCCGCGTACCTCGCCGATCACCGGGCAGTCGTCGGCCAGTCGCGCGAGCGCGGGGCCGAGCACGGTGCGGCCGATGCGTTCGGCATGGGCGACGATGCCCTCGTCGGCCATCACGTCCAGTGCGGCCACGATCGACGCCGCGGCCAGCGGATGCCCGCTGTAGGTGAGGCCGCCGGGGAAGACGGTGTCGTCGAAGGTGCGAGCGATCGCGTCGGAGATGACGACGCCGCCCACGGGGACGTAACCGGAGTTGACGCCCTTGGCGAAGGTGATCAGATCGGGCGCCACGTCGTAGCCGTCGAACGCGAACCACCGTCCGGTGCGGCCGAATCCGCACATCACCTCGTCGAGGATCAGCACAATGCCGTACCGGTCGGCGATGGCACGGACGCCGGCGAGGTAGCCGGGCGGCGGCACCAGGATGCCCGCGGTGCCCGGCACGGTCTCCAGCAGGATCGCGGCGATGGTCGCGGGTCCTTCGCACTGCACGACCCGCTCCAGGTGCCGCAGCGCGCGTTCGCTCTCCTCCTCGGGGGTGCTCGCCCAGAACTCGCTGCGATACAGGTAGGGGCCGAAGAAATGCACGTGGCCGCGCGCGTATTCGTTCGGCATCCGCCGCCAATCGCCGGTCGCGACGATGGCGGCGCCGGTATTGCCGTGGTAGGAGCGGTAGGTGGAGAGCACCTTGTCGCGGCCGGTGTGCAGGCGCGCCATCCGGATGGCGTTCTCGTTGGCGTCCGCGCCGCCGTTGGTGAAGAACACCTTGTCCAGACCGTCCGGCGCGAGGGCCGTGATCCGCTGGGCCGCTTCGCCGCGTCGCAGGTTGGCGGTGGCCGGTCCGATGGTGGCCAGGCGCGCGGCCTGGTCGGCGATCGCGGCCGTGACCACCGGATGCTGGTGGCCGATGTTCACATTGACCATCTGACTGGCGAAATCGAGGTATTCGCGGCCCGCGTGGTCCCACACCCGGCAGCCGCGACCGCCCGCGAGCACCACCGGCTGCAGCGCGGCCTGCGCCGACCACGAGTGGAACACATGGCTGCGGTCGAGTTCGTAGGCGCGCGCGTCCAAGTCGACGCGCACGGCGGTCATGCCGTCACCTTCGTTGCCGTAATAGTCTGCCGCAGTTGCGGAATGATGGTCTCGCCGTAGACGCGCATGGTTTCCTCTTTGTTGTCGTGTTGCAGGTAGCCCGCGAACTGATCGACGCCGAGGTCGGCGAGCCGCCGAAGTTTGGCGATGTGCTCGTCGGCGGTGCCGAGCAGGCAGAACCGTTCGACGATGTCGTCGGAGACGAAGTCGGCGTGCACGTTTCCCGCCCGGCCGTGCTGGTTGTAGTCGTAACCCGTTCGGTCCGCGATGTATTCGGTGAACGCGGGCGGCACCGCACCGCTGGCGCCGTAGCGCGCGACGATGTCGGCGACGTGGTTGCCGACCATCCCGCCGAACCAGCGGCACTGGTCGCGCATGTGCTTGCGGTCGGTGCCGATGTACATCGGTGCGGCCACGCAGATCTCGAGCGAGCCGGGGTCGCGGCCCGCCGCCTCCGCCGCCTTCCGCACGGCGCCGATCATCCACTCGGCGATGTCGAGGTCGGCGAGTTGCAGGATGTAGCCGTCGGCCACCTCGCCGGTCAACGCCAGCGCTTTCGGCCCGTAGGCGGCCACCCAGACGTCCAGCGTCGAGCCGACGCTCCAGGGGAACTGCACGGTGCTGCCGCCGTATTCGACGGGTCGCGAGTTGGCAAGTTCCCTGATCACGTGGATGGATTCGCGCAGCGTGTTCAGTGTGGTGGGCTTGCCGCCGCCGACGCGTACCGCCGAATCGCCGCGCCCGATGCCGCAGATGGTCCGGTTGCCGTAGGCCTCGTTGAGTGTGGCGTACAGCGACGCCGTGACCGTCCAGTCCCGGGTCGCCGGGTTGGTCACCATGGGCCCCACCATGATTCGCTTCGTCTCGTGCAGGATCTGGCTGTAGAGCACATAGGGCTCCTGCCACAGCAGGTGCGAGTCGAAGGTCCACAGATGGCTGAACCCATGCGCCTCGGCCAGTTTCGCCAATTGGACGGTGCGCGCCGCCGGGGGATCGCACTGTAGTACCGCTCCGAATTGCATGGCGTCTCCTCAGATCAAGTACTGGCACGGATCGCGGCGCACGAACTGCCCGTCACCCTTGCGGCCGCGATACTCGCCGTCCGCGACCACGACCTTGCCGCGCGAGAGCACGGTGTCGACGCGGCCGTCGATCTCGTAGCCCTCCCACGCCGAGTGGTCCATGTTCATGTGATGGGTCTTGCCGAGGCCGATGGAGGTGTGGCCGTCCGGGTCGTAGACCAGGATGTCGGCGTCCGCGCCCGGTGCGAGCACGCCCTTGCGCCCGTAGAGGCCGAACATCCGGGCCGGGGTGGTCGAGGTGATCTCCACCCAGCGCTCCAGGGTGATGCGGCCCTCGACGACGCCCTGGTACATCAGGTCCATACGGTGCTCGACGGTGCCGATGCCGTTGGGAATCTTGGAGAAATCGCCGATCCCCATGTCCTTCTGTCCCTTCATGCAGAAGGGGCAGTGGTCGGTGGACACCATCTGAAGGTCGTTGGTGCGCAACGCCTGCCACACCTGGTCCTGATGCTCTTCGCGCCGCGAGCGCAGCGGGGTCGAGCACACCCACTTCGCGCCTTCGAAACCGGGCGCGCCGAGGTTGTCCTCCAAGGACAGGTACAGGTACTGCGGGCAGGTCTCACCGAAGACGTTGCTGCCCCGGTCCCGAGCCGCGGCCAACTGGGCCACGGCCTGCTTCGCCGACACGTGCACCACGTACAGCGGTGCGCCGGTGAGATCGGCGAGCATGATCGCGCGGTGCGTCGCCTCCTCCTCCAGCTGCCAGGCGCGTGCGATGCCGTGGTAATAGGGGTCGGTCTTGCCCTCGGCCAGCAGTTGCTCGACGAGAACGTCGATGGCGGGGCCGTTCTCGGCGTGCATCATGGTGAGCAAACCGGTGTTCGCGCCGATCTGCATGGCGCGCAGGATCTGCGCGTCGTCGCTGTAGAAGACTCCCGGGTAGGCCATGAAGAGCTTGAAGCTGGTGATGCCCTCGTCCGGCAGCCTGCGCAGCGCGGCCAGGGATTCGTTGTCGACGTCGCCGATGATCTGGTGGAACGAATAGTCGATCGCGCACTGGCCCGACGCCATCTTGTGCCAGGTGTCCAAGGAATCCTGCACGCGCTCGCCGAACTTCTGCACCGCGAAGTCGATGATCGTGGTGGTTCCGCCCCAGGCGGCGGCCCTGGTGCCGCTCTCGAAATCGTCGGAAGCCGTTGTGCCGCCGAACGGCATCGACATGTGGGTGTGCGCGTCGATGCCGCCCGGGACGACGTACTTGCCGGTCGCGTCGATGACGGTGTCCACCGTTTCGGCCAGGTTCGCGCCGAGCGCCGTCGTGCCCGGCTCCAGCAGCGCGACGATGCGTTCGCCGTCGACCAGGACGTCGGCCGCGCCGCGCCCGGTCGCCGAGACGACCGTTCCTCCGGTGATCAGTGTGGTACCCATGGTCCCTCCTGGTTCAGGGCGCCACGATGGCGTCGTAGGTATCCGGTCTCCGGTCGCGATAGAACTGCCAGTCGCCGCGGACTTCGCGCACCAGGTCCAGATCGAGTTCGCGTACCACCAGTTCGTCGGTGTCGGTGGAGGCCCGCTCGCCGACGTAGCAGCCGCGCGGGTCGACGAAATACGAAGTGCCGTAGAAGGTCACGGCGTCGTCGCCGAACTCCTCCGTCTCCGTACCGATGCGGTTGTTCGCGCCGATGAAGTACTGGTTGGCGGCCGCCGCGGCGGGTTGCTCCAGCTCCCACAGTCGTTCGGACAAACCGGGTTTGGTCGCGGACGGATTGAAAACGAGTTCCGCGCCCGCCAATCCGTAGGCGCGCCAGCCCTCCGGGAAGTGGCGGTCGTAGCAGATGTAGACACCGACCTTGCCCACGGCGGTGTCGAAGACGGGGTAGCCCAGGTTGCCCGGCCGGAAATAGAACTTCTCCCAGAAGCCGGACAGCTGCGGAATGTGGTGCTTGCGGTACTTGCCCAGGTAGGTGCCGTCGGCGTCGATCACCGCGGCGGTGTTGTAGAGCACGCCGGGCTGGTCTTCCTCGTACACCGGAAGCACCATCACCATCCGGTGCTCCCTGGCCAGTTCCGCGAACCGCTCCGTCGTCGGACCCGGCACGGATTCGGCGTACTCGTAGTACTTCTTGTCCTGCACGTTGCCGAAATACGGTCCGTAGAACAGTTCTTGGAAGCAGATGACCTGCACGCCCGCGGCGGCGGCCTGCTCGACGAAACCTTCGTGCTTGGCCAGCATCGACTTCTTGTCGCCGGTCCACGTCGCCTGGGTGATGGCGGCTTTGATTGTCGTCACCTGTCGATCTCCCTGCCGAAGTTGGTTATGTTATCTTCGAAGGTAAACATTTCCTGAATATTTCAGTCGGTGCCGAAAGTGTAAATCTCGCGAGGTGATCGAGGCATGGAAACGAACGACCGAATCCAGATCGATGACCCCACTCCCGCGGGTATCGCGGGCGCCATCGCCCGGCTGATCACCAGCGGCGAGCTACGCGCCGGTGACCGGCTGCCCACGGTGCGGGAGCTGTCGAATCGCCTCGGGGTCAGTCCGGCGACCGTGAGTCACGGCTGGCGGGCACTGGCGCAGGCCGGGCTGGTGGTGTCCCGCGGTCGGAGCGGGACGTTCGTCGCCGACGGCGGGACCAGGGCGGGGTCCTCCCGGACCGACAGCATGACCCGCGGCGCGAGCTCCGCTCGGCTGGACCTCTCGCTCGGCACGCCCGATCCGGCGCTGCTGCCCGAGATCGGATCGATCCTGTCCCGGCTGGCCCTGAACGCCGAGACCACCGACTACCACCAGGCGCCGGTGGTTCCCGAGCTCGGGCGGTTGTTGCAGGCGGACTGGCCCACCGGGTCCGGCGCGCTGACCGTCGTCGACGGCGCCATGGACGCGGTCGCCCGCAGCCTGCAGGCCGTCGTTCGATTCGGTGATCGGGTGATCGTCGAGGATCCCACCTTCCCGCACATTCTCGACTACCTGGAATCCATTGGCGCGCAGATCGTTCCGGTGCGCATGGACGCGGAAGGGGTGCTGCCCGACGAGTTCGCGCGGGCGGTGGCCACCGGCGCGACCGCGGCGGTTCTGCAACCGCGCGCGCAGAATCCCACCGGCGCGTCGATGAGCACCGAGCGCGCCGAGGAACTCGTCGCGATCCTGCGCCGCGGCGATCACCGCTGCATGATCGTCGAGGACGATCACTCCGGAGCCGTCGTCCCCGCCGAGGACATCAGCCTCGGCCGCTGGCTGCCCGACCGGGTGCTGCACGTGCGCAGCTACTCCAAATCGCACGGTCCCGACCTGCGGATCGCGGCCCTGTCCGGTCCCGAGGAGATCATCGACCGGATTGTCGCCACTCGGGTCCTCGGGCCGGGTTGGACGCCGCGCATCCTGCAGCGCCTGCTGCACGAGATGCTTCGCGACGACACCGTCACCCGCACCGTCGACCACGCGCGCGAGCAATATCAGGTCCGCCGCCGCGCCCTCGCCGACGCGCTTCGGCATCACGGCGCCCGGCTCGCCGAAGGGCAGGGCCTCAACGCCTGGCTGCCGGTCGCCGACGAGCGCACCGCCCTGATCCACTTGGCGGCCAACGGAATCCGCGTAGCACCCGGCGGCCCCTTTTTCGTGGCCGATCGCGGTCATCCGGAAGCGGTGCGCGTGACCATCGCGCCGCTGTCGGGCGGCATCGACGAGGTCGCCGCCGCCCTCGCCTTAGCCGCCCGCCCGCGGCAGTCGGAGTACTTCTCGCTCGACCCGGGGTCTCGGGACGGTCGATAGCCTCCTCGCCACCGCCCGGCCGTGACGCTACCGGGCGACGTCAGGCCGGGTCCATCGCCCGCTCTCGTGCCGTGACCGACCGATCGCCCTGTCGCGCCGCCAAGACGACCAGGACTCCGGCGACTGTGCCGGCGAAGTACGGGGAGGGCACGAGAAGCACGCCGCCCACGGCACACCACACTGCCAAAGCCCAGCCGACCCAGGCGGGCACTGGCACGCCGCGCCGCGCGAGATGCCAAGTGAGACAGCCCAACAGAATCAACGGCACGGCGAAGCTGCCGGGACCGCTCCAGAAGGTCAGCGCGTTCTGCGTGGACGCGACCGTCTCCTCCTCGTCGGTGAGACCGAGCGGGACGGCCGCCCACACTCCGCGATCCACCCAGTCGGTGATGTCGCTCCACGCGAAGAGTGCCAACAGGATGAGATGGCCGGTGCCGAGGACGATCATGATCCCGCTCGCCCAGCGTAGCAACGACTTTCCGGCGTTCATCGGTTCGCCTTCCCTTTTATACGGTACCGTACAGTTCGTTTGTACGGTACCGTATAAACGAGAGGCGATCAATGGAGGTGACCCCGATTCCCGCTGTGGCCCGCACGACACGCGCCCGCTGGATAGCGGCGGGTCTCGACGCGCTCGCCGGGGGAGGCCCCGACGCGGTCCGTGTCGAAACGCTCGCCGCCGCACTCGGAGTGACGAAGGGCGGGTTCTACGGGCACTTCGACGGCCGCGCCGCGTTTCTGGCGGAGATGCTCGACGAGTGGGAATGCCGCTGCACCACAGAGGTCATCGCCCAAGCCGACGCCGAGGGCGGCGACGCCGCCGAGCGCATCCGGCGCGTCGGCCAACTGACCTTCTCCGAGGACCTGCACCGGATCGATCTCGCGATCCGGGCCTGGGCCAACCGCGACGAATCCGTCGCGGCGCGGCTGCGGCGCATCGACAACAAGCGAATGGACTTCCTGCGCAAGATGTTCGGCGCCTTCCTCGACGATCCCGACGAGATCGAGGCGCGATGCATGCTGACCTTCGCGCTGGCCATCGGCCGCCACTTCATCGTCGCGGACCATCCCGGGTACACCAAACTCGAAGCGATTCAGCTTGCCGGAGAACATCTTTTGCGTCCGTAGTACCGCGCTGGTCTGCCGGGCTTCTTTTGGTGGACCCGCCTCGATGTAGCGGCGGTGGGCTGCGCCGCCGTCGCGGTACCCTCGTCCAGCTTCGGATCAGAATGGAAACTCGGCGTAGGCTTCTCCCGCGAACCACGACCTGGCGTGCTGAAGCAACCGCCTGCTGTAGGCAGCGTGATCGAAAAGCGCTGTGTAAGTAGGAAATTCGGTACGGATGAGTCCCGCCCGGTCGGCCAGGTAGACATCGATGCCGGGATACATCAAACCGACGAACGGCAGGTCGTCGACGTCCAGGGCGAGGACGGGATACTCGCCCTCCGAATCCGTTTCGCCGACGGCGAGGATCCGGCGCGAGTCCGAGCCGCCCGGGAGAAGGAAGCACTCCTCGAAACGCTCGGCGAGCGGGGCGTAACACTCGGCCCATGGCTCGCCGAGCTCGTCGCGGACCAGCTCGTCGAGCCGCCGGGGTGCGAAGCCGCCGTCCGTTCCGAACCAGTCGTAGCGCTCCAGCAGGCCGATGTCGAACGCCAGCCACGCCCGCAGACTCGGCGACAACGGATGCCCGGAGGGAAAGACCGTCTCGGCCAACACATCCGCCGCCATCGGCCGCGGGGCTCCCGTCACCCACGGCACGTGCTGGTGCGGGAGCATGGAAGCTCCCGGGTCTTGCCGCACCGCCTCGATCACGCGCTCCACCAGAGGCGCTCCGTGCGCGGAGCTTCCGTCGATCACCATGCCGCGGAAGGTAGCAGGTCGCGCCGACATCGGTGGGTCAGTCGTCCTCGAAGTGGCACACCGCCGAGACGCGATCGCGCAACCACCGGTGCGCCGGGTCCGCGTCGAGCCGGACGTGCCACAGCAGAGAGATCGTCACTTCCGGGGCACGGAAAGGCAATTCGAACGAGCGCAGTCCCGCACGCAGGTTCGCCGTGTGCCGCCGCGGCACCGTGGCGACGAGGTCGGTGGCTCGGGCGAGCGCCAGTGCCGCGCCGAAGCCGTCCACGACGGTCACGACGTCGCGGCGGTGGCCGGTCGGTTCCAGCGCCTCGTCCACGAGTCCGGCGGTCAGTCCGCGACGGGAGACGTGCACGTGGCGCGCCGCGGCGTACCGTGCGGCGGTCACCTTCCCGGTGCCGAGGGGATGCTCGGCGCGGACCACGCCGATGAAGCGGTCGGTGAACAGTGGTTTGCTGAGCACATCCGGCGGCAGCGCGTTCTCGACGACGCCGGTTTCCAGGTCGACGACGCCCTCGCGTAAGGGCGCGGTGTCTTTCTTGGTCTTCTGAAGGAACCGCAAGCGCACGCCCGGCGCCGCCTCGGCGACCTCGGCAACCAGCGCGGGCCCGAATCGCTCGACGAACCCATCGCTGCCGCGCAGCGCGAAAGTCCTTCGCAGCGTGGCCAAATCGAGAGTTTCGACCGGCCGCAACACCGCTTCGGCTTCCTGGACGAGCCCGCGCACCCGTTCGCGCAACTCGACGGCACGGGGAGTGGGGACCAGGCCGCGTCCCGCCCGCACCAGCAACGGGTCTCCGGTGGCGCGCCGGAGCCGGGCGAGCGCACGGCTCATCGCGGACGGACTCAGTGCGAGCCGTTCGCCCGCCCCCGTCACGCTGCCCTCCTCGAGCAGAACGTCCAGGGTGACGAGCAAGTTCAGATCGGGCCGCGCCATGCGGACAGGATCGCACACCTGGCGTCCGGTGCACAGTTGGCTTTACTTCTTTGCGTCTTCCGCCAGGTCGGAATGGAACCTACGTTCGAGGCACACCGTCGAAGCCAGGAGGAAGACCTTCATGTCCAGATCAGCAACACCTCCCGGCGTCGGGCACGAGCCGGTGGGCCGTCGCGCACCGAGCTGGGTGCTCACCGCACTCTCGCTGTCGATGCTGCTGCCGTCGCTGAGCATCAGCATCGCCAACGTGGGCCTGCCGTCGATGGCGGTGGCGCTGGACGCGTCCTTCCACGAGGTCCAGTGGATCGTGATCGCCTACCTGCTGGCCATCACGACGCTGATCGTCGGGGTCGGTCGGCTCGGCGACCTGGTCGGCCGCCGTCGGTTCCTGGTGCTCGGTATCGCGGTGTTCACCGTCGCGACGCTGGCGTGCGGTCTCGCTCCGAATCTGGCGCTCCTGATCGCCGCGCGGGCGCTGCAAGGGATTGGTGCGGCGTGCATGATGGCGCTGACGATGGCCTCGGTCGGCGCCGTCGTGCCCGAACATCGCACGGGTAGCGCGATGGGGCTGCTTGGCACGATGTCGGCCGTCGGTACGGCGCTCGGGCCGTCCCTCGGCGGTGCGCTGATCGATGTATTCGGTTGGCGAGCGATCTTTTTGGCTGTCGTGCCGGTCGGGGCGCTCGCGTTGGCGCTCACCCTCCGGTTGCCTGCGGACAGTGCGTCCGGAACCTCGGCCCGGGGTTTCGACACCATGGGCACCGTACTGCTGGCCGTGACGCTGGGGGCTTATGCGCTCGCCGTGACCGCCGGGTCGTTCGGGCCGCTCTCGCTCGGCTTGCTCGGCGTCGCCGGTGCGGGTCTCGTGCTGTTCGCGGTCGTCGAGAGCAAGGTGTCGTTCCCGCTGCTGACCCTCGGGATGTTGCGCGATCCGGCGCTCGCCGTCGGGTTGACGACGAGTGCACTGGTCTCGGCCGTCATGATGACGACCCTGGTCGTCGGCCCGTTCCACCTGGGCGGTGCGCTCGGTCTCGGCACCGCCGCGGTGGGGCTCGTGATGTCGGCGGGGCCGGCGGTCTCAGCGCTCACCGGCGTGCCTGCCGGGCGCGCCACCGACCGCTTCGGGTCGGGAACGATGGTGATCGTCGGTCTCGTCGGCATCATCGTCGCCACACTGACGCTGTCGGTGATGCCCGTGGCGGCGGGCGTCCTCGGCTACGTGCTGCCGTTGGTCGTCTGCACCGCGAGTTACGCGACGTTCCAAGCGGCCAACAACACCGCGGTGATGAAAGATGTTGCCGCGCAACAGCGTGGCTTGGTGTCCGGGATGCTGAACCTCTCCCGCAACCTCGGTCTGATGACCGGTGCGTCGGTCATGGGCGCGGTCTTCGCGCGCGCCGCCGGAACGCGGGACATCACGACGGGTACACCGGCGGAGATAGCGCGGGGAACGCACTGGACTTTCGCGGTCGCGGCACTGCTGGTCGGTGCCGGTTCGGTGTTGGTTCTGATGCTGCGCAGGCCTCGGGCTATGTCGCGCTGAGTCTTTCGAGCCACGGGTGCCCGGGATGAATCCGCGACAGCCCAGCGATCACCGATATGCGGTTCGCGAAACACGTCGAGGTGATAGCGCCCGGTCGCCGGATTCCGCAGCCAGGTCTGATGCTGATTCTCGGCTTCCGCGGGAAACGGCCACACCCGTCCGTCGCCGACGACATCCCACTCGAAACCGGGACAAGCGGCGACAACCTCGCCGAATCGTTCTCGCGGAATACCGATTTCGAGATCGCTGTGTTCGCGAGCATCGCCTCCGGTGAACAGATCGAGCGCCCACCCGGCGGCCACGTACCACGGCGCCGAGACGCCCGCCATACGTTCCGCGACTTCGGTGGGAGTCCACGCCGCCCACAGTTCAGCGGCCTCCTCGGCCGAAAGCGGATATCCGGTCACCTCGAGCAGCCTACCGTTCCTTCGAGTAGTGGCGTGGCTCGAAGTCTGCCGACGACGACCCGTTCGAGCCTCGCTCTCGAGAGCGCCCCGTCTTGCGCCGCGCGGTTCGATTGGCCAACCGGCGGCTTCGCGTGCCCGGCTGGTGAACTCGCTCAGGTTGGGATGTCGAGAACCGAGAGGAACGCGGTCGCCGCCGGGGTGCGGGTGGACTGGCCCCAGATGGCGTACTCGACGCGGGCGGGAGCGTCGGTGATCTCGAGGGTGACGACGCCGGTGAGCCGTGGCGCGTAGGACGAGGCGAGCAGGGCGATGCCGAGCCCCTGCTCGACGAGCCGCGACATCAGCGAGTCCGCGGTGCTCACTTCGAAGGCGACGTCCCGGGCGAGACCGGCCGCGGCGAAGGCTTGGTCGGACTGGGCGCGTCCTGCTGTCCCGGCCGGCAGGTCCACGAACACTTCGGAAGACAGCCTGCGTAGGTCGACCGCGGGTTCGCCCGCGAGCGGATGGTCTGGCGCGACCACGGCGACGAGCCGGTCGCGGGCGAGTTCGTGGGCGGCGACACCCCGCGGTTGCGTCGTGGTCGGCAGTCCTAGGAAGGCCACATCGATAGCTCCCCGCTCGACCTGCTCGGTCAGCTCCTCGCTCGCACCGACCCGCAGGTTGACGCGCACGTGCGGGTACCGCCCGCGAAATTCGCGCAGCGCCGCGGGGAGATCGACCGCGGCGACAGTCGGAATCAGCCCTACGGCGAGTCGTCCGCGCACCTCGCCGACGGCGGCGGCGACTTCGGCGGCCGCGCGTTCGGCGGCGTCCAGACACTGACGCGCGGCCGGGAGGAACGCAGCGCCCGCCGGTGTCAGCCGCACCCGGCGGCTGGTGCGCTCGAACAGCCGCGCACCGAGTTCCCTTTCCAGACGGGCGATTTGGTGACTGAGCGCGGACTGGACGACCAGACACCGTTCGGCGGCGCGGGTGAAGCTGGTCGTCTCGGCGACGGCGACCACGTAGCGCATCTGCTGAAGCTCCATGAATCAATCGTGGATCACGATCGATGAAGTGACAAACATGTGTTGGACTCATTGATTGCCGCCGGGTGAGACTGCGAACGTGAAAAGTCCAGCAGTACAGGAGGTTTCCCTGGGAGGTGCACCGCGGGGAAATCTGCGGCGGACCGCCCTGACGGCGCTCGCCCCCGCGGCATGGGGCACGACGTATGTCGTCATCACCGAGCTTCTGCCACCGGGACACCCGCTGTTCGCGGGTCTCCTTCGCGCGTTGCCCGCCGGTGTGATCGCGCTGGCCATCACCCGGACGCTGCCGCGCGGCGCGTGGTGGTGGAAAGCCGCGGCACTCGGCGTGCTGAACATCGGCCTGCTCACCGCGCTGCTGTTCGTCTCGGCCGAACGCCTGCCGGGCGGCGTTGCCGCCACCTTGGCCGCGGCCCAGCCGCTCATCGTCGCCCTACTGGCCGTGGCTGTGCTGCACGAGCGTCCGTCCGCTTGGCGCCTCGCGTGGGGAGTGACCGGCGTGGTCGGCGTCAGCTTGGTGGTGCTCGGTCCGAGTGCGGCACTCGACTTCACCGGGATCGTGGCGGGTTTGGGCAGCGCGGCCTCGATGGCGTTCGGGCTGACCCTCACCAAGCGCTGGGGACGCCCCGCCGAAGTCGGCGCCACCGCGTTCGCCGCGTGGCAGCTCACCGCGGGTGGCCTCTTCCTGCTTCCCGTCACCCTTCTCGTCGAGGGCCCGCCTTCGGCGATCGACCCGACCGCCGCGCTCGGCTACCTCTGGCTGGGTCTGGTCGGCGGTCTGATCGCCTACGTGCTGTGGTTCCGCGGCCTCGGCACCTTGCCCGTCTCCTCGGTCGCGGTTCTCGTCCTGCTCTCGCCGCTTGTCGCCGCAGTGCTCGACGCGGTCCTGCTCGGCCAGACACTCGGTCCGATTCAACTCGTGGGGTTCGGGCTCGCGCTCGCCGCGATCGTCGCTGGACAGCTGCCCGAACCAACAACCTATAGGACACCCGAATGAAGATCGCCGTCGTCGGAGCCACCGGCATGGTCGGCTCGCGCGTCGTCGCCGAAGCCGCGCGCCGGGGCCACGACCTGATCGCGGTATTCCGGTCCCGGCGGCCCACCGCCCTGCCGCCTGGCGTGCCGGCCGTCGAGGGCGACGCGAACGACCCCGACCGCATGAGCGGACTGTTCCACGGCGCCGACGCGATCGTCGCCGCGACCCGTCCCGCCGAGGGCAACGAGCACACGGCGGCGACGACCACGACCGCACTGCTCGACGCGGCCGCGACAGCCGGGACCCGCATCCTCTTCGTCGGCGGCGCCGCTCCGTTGCGGCTCCCACGGCACCCCGATCGGCTCGTCATCGACAGTCCGGAGTACGTACCGGAAGCGATTCGCGCCATCGCGGCCGCGAGCGCGGCGCAACTGGAAGCCTGCCGAGCGCACCCGGCCGATTGGGTCTACCTCAGTCCGCCCGCCCTCCTCGAACCCGGTTCTCGCACCGGGAAATACCGGCGCGGTGCCACCACGCTCCTCGTCGGCGCCGACGGCACATCCCGGATCTCGGCCGAAGACCTCGCCGTCGCGGTCCTGGACGAGCTCGAAAACCCCGTCGGCAGCGAACATTTCACAGTCGGCTACTAGCAAGATCGGCGACGGAGGAAAGGGTGCGATGAGGCGAGTCCTCGGTATCTCGGTCGCGCTGGCGTGCTTCGGCGTGACAGCGCTGGTGCCCGCGGACCGGGCGGACCACCATTTGGCGTATCCCGTCACGATCGACCTGCCCGCCGGATTCCAGCCGGAGGGCATCGCGATCGGGACGTTGCCGGTGGCCTACTTCGGTTCTCGCGCAGACGGTTCCGTCTACGCCGCGAGCCTGCTGACCGGCCGGGGTGCCATCCTGAGCCCCGGCCCTGGGACGCCGTCGCTGGGACTCGCGGTCGACGACCACGATCGGTTGTTCGTCGCGGGCGGCACCGGGGGTGACGCCCGCGTCGTCGACACCCGGACTGGCTCGCTGCTGGCCGGCTACCGGCTCGCGACGCCGCCGGACACGTTCGTCAACGACGTGGTCCTCACGCCCGCCGGCGCGTGGTTCACCGACTCGCGCACGCCCGTGCTCTACCACCTGCCCGTCGGCGACGACGGCAGTTTGCCGTCGCCCGCCGCCGTGGTGCGCCGCCCGCTGACCGGCGACATCGTTCAGGTGCCAGGAGCGATCAACGCCAACGGCATCGTGCGCACCCCGGACGGCACGGGGTTGATCATCGTGCAGTCAGTGACCGGCAAGCTCTTCCGCGTCGACCCGGCGACCGGCGCGACCCGGCAGATCGAACTCGGCGGCGAAGCGGTGCCGAACGGTGACGGACTCCTGCTGCACGGCAACACATTGGTGGTCGTGCAGAACCGGCTGCATACGATCGCTGTCGTCGCGCTCGACCCCGCGGGCGCGACGGGCGCCGTCGAGCGACGCGTCACCGACCCGCGCTTCGACGTACCCACCACCGTCGCGGCGTACGGCGGGCGTCTCTACCTGCCGAACGCTCGCTTCACGACACCGCCTTCCCCCGCCACGCCCTACAACGCCGTCGCCGTCGAACGACCTCGATGAATGCCGGATCGTTCGACATCGGGGAAGGCGGCGACGACGCGGTGGCTCGCGTTCATGCCACCTATCGTCCGGTCACCTCGAGCAGCCTACCGTTCCTTCGAGTAGTGGCGTGGCACGTGATTGGTATCAGGCGGCGCGCGGTCTGGTCGCGAATACCTCGTGTATTTCGGTTCCGACCAAGCGTGGATCCTGCTGGGCTTGCACCGACATGCCGTGCTGATCGAACAGTTCGCGGACTTCTCGGAGGCGATCTTCGATGTCGTGGATCTCGGCGACGACGGCGTGAATACGTCGCCAGTCCGTGTCGGTGATGCCGCGCAAGACATCCAACTCCGCGCGCTCGACATCGACTTTGAGCAAGCCGATCTCCCGGTCGCGGCAGTGTTCGTCGAGGATCGCCGAGACGGTGGTGACCTCGACCTGCAAAGGCACGCCTTCGTGCAGCCCGTGGGTGATGAGCCCGATGGCTTTGTCGTCCAGGCCACAGTTGCGCAAATAGATCCGTGTGGCTTGATCGTCCGCCTCGCGGTCGGCGAAGAAACCGGAGTTCGCCGAAGCGCGCGGGTACCAGGTGAATGCTTGGGTACCCGGGCTGGCGCCGACCGCGAGTTCCAGGGAGAGCCCGGCCGGGACATGCGCCGCGATGTTGCGGTCCAGGCAGCGATAGGTCATCGGCGCGGGCTCGACGGCGATGACCTGGATTCCGGGGCAGATATCGGCGAACATCATCGCGGTCAGGCCGATGTTCGCGCCGATGTCCAGGGCGATATCGCCGGGTCGAAGGTGTTCGGCTGCCCGCCGGTAGAACCCGTGTGCCGAGGTCGTCTCACCCCACAACATGCGGGCCTCGGCCGGACTGGTGCAGGTCACCGTTCTGCCGTCGTCGAGCCGCAGTTGCTGCAAAGCTGTGGTCAGCATTGTTCCATGAACCTCTCCAGGACGGGGCCGATCACGGCCAGGGCATGCGGATGGCTCAGCTCGAGGTGACGGGCGTCCACGACGACGTTGTGCACCTCTCCGCTGACGTAGGGCCGCCACGTGTGGACGAGCCCGTCGTGATCCGGGTGGTCTTTCCCGGCGGTGAAGAACACCACATCGCCGTCGAACACCTCGGGCCGGTGCGCGGCGGATATCTGGCTCGCTGTCCGGAAGCTCTCCATCACCCGATCGGTCTGCTCGGCGCTGAACAAGCCGGTCGCGACCACCTGATCGCGGATGATGTGCCAAGCCTGTTCATGACTGCCCGCCTGCACGTCGTCGTCGAGGCCGAACAGCTCTCGCCAGCCACCGAGCAGATCGGCCATCAGCTGTCCCGGTGCGGGTTGGTCGGTCGGCGCCGATTGCGGCGGCGCGTCGGCCGCGCAGTCGAGCAGGGCCAGCATGCCGACCAGGTCGCCGTCGCGTCGTAGCCGGACCGCCATGGCGTGCGCGATCTGACCACCCAACGACCAGCCGAGCAGGTGGTACGGACCCGTCGGTTGCACGCGGCGAATCTCGGCCACATACCGGTCGGCCAACTCGTCGACCGACCGCGCATCCGGCTCGCCGGATACGACGTGGGGATCCTGCAACCCGAACACCGGCCGATCCGGATGCAAATGTTCGACGAGGCCGCCGTAGAACCACGCCAGACCGCCCGCCGGGTGCACGGCGAAGACCGCAGGTTCTGTTCCGCTCCCACGCAGCGCGAGCAGCACCTTCAGCCCGGAGTGGCCGTCCGCGTCGTCGGCCCGGCGCGCCAAGGTTCTCGGCGTGGCATCCTCGAACATCCAGGGCAACTCGATGGTCACTCCGCGAGCACTCGACTCGGTCACCGCCATGGTGGCCAGCAGGGAATTGCCGCCCAAGTCGAAGAACCCATCGGTCGCCCCGACCCGCGGCACGCCCAGGACCCGCGCGTACACCTCGGTGAGCACCTTCTCGGTGTGCGTGCGCGGCGCGACGTACCGCTGGACCGATCCCTCGAAATCGGGCGCGGGCAACGCTTTCCGATCCAGCTTGCCGTTGACCGTCAGCGGCAGATCGGGCAGGACCATGACCACCGAGGGCACCATGTAACTGGTCAGCACTTCGGCGGCGCCCGCGCGGACCTGCCCCGGATCGAGCCGCTGCCCATTGCTGCTGACGACGTAGCCGACCAGCTGGTCCACGTCGCGCTCGTGGCGGTGCACCGCCACGGCGGCCCGCGACACCGCAGGATGGCGCAGCAGCGCCGACTCCACCTCGCCCAGTTCGATCCGGTACCCGCGTAACTGCACCTGCGCGTCGGCTCGGCCGAGGTAGGTCAATTCGAGCCCCTCGGTGGTCTCGTGCCAGCGCCCGACATCGCCGGTGCGATACAACCGCCCGCCGTGTGGATCGAACGGGTTCGCCACGAAGCGGCTCGCCGTCGACGCGGGCGCTCGCAGGTAGCCGCGCGCGAGTTGCCCTCCGGCGACATAGATTTCGCCACGTACACCGACCGGCACCGCTTGCAGCCGGTCGTCGAGCACGTAAACCCGCAGCCCCGGTAGCGGCGTGCCGATCCCGGCGGCGTCCGGACTGTCGACCTCGGCGAAGGTCACGTGCACGGTCGTCTCGGTGATCCCGTACATGTTGACCAATCGCGGCGATCCGGGCTGGTGTGCGGCCAACCATCCGGTCAACCGCGCCGCATCCAGCGCCTCGCCTCCGAAGACCACATACCGCAGCGCGAGATCGCCGCAGCCGCATCCGGATTCGCGGTATCGACGCTCGGCGTCGACGAATCCGTAGAACGCCGACGGTGTTTGGCTCAACACCGTGACGCGCTCCCGCGCAACCAGTTCCACGAATGCCTCCGGCGACCGGGAGGTGGCGTAGTCGACGACGACCACGCGGCCCCCGCTCAGCAGCGCGCCCCACATCTCCCACACCGCGAAATCGAAGGCGTAGGAATGGAACAGCGTCCACACGTCGTCGGTGCGCAGGTCGAATCGCTCGGCGGCGTGGGTGAAGAGCGTGACAGCTTCGCGATGGCTGACGGCCACTCCCTTCGGCGTACCGGTCGACCCCGAGGTGTAGATCACATAGGCGAGGTTGTCCGGCCGCGCGGCCGCGGGTAGCGGGCGGTCCGCGACCAGGTCCGGGGCCGCTTCGATCAGGACCGTCGGCGCCGCGTATTCCGGTATGTCCGTCGCCGACTCGGCCGATGTCAATACCGCGGCGGGACGCGCGTCATCGAGGATGAACCGCAAACGCTGCGGAGGGTTGGCCATATCCAGCGGCAGGTATCCCGCCCCCGCGCGCACCACCGCGAGCAGCCCGACGACCAGGTCGAGGGAGCGCGGCAATGCCACCGCCACCAGGGTTTCCGGGCCCACACCGTGTTCGGCGAGCCGAACCGCGAGCCGGGCCGCGCGCCGGTCCAACTCCGCATAACTCAGCTGCGACACGCCGTCGGTGACCGCGATCGCATCGGGCTGGGCCGCGACCTGGGCGGTGAACAGCTCGGCCAGAGTCACTTCCGCGACCGGACCGCCGTCGACTCCGGCGGCCGCGAGCACTTCGTGTCGCTGGTCGGGGTCCACGATGTCGATATCGCCCACCGCGACAGCGGGATTCGCGGTCGCCTGCTCGAGGATTCGGCTGAACGCGCGCGCGAAACGAGACATCGTCTGCTCGACGAACAGATCGGCGGCGAAGGTCAAGCGGCAGGCCATGCCGCTCGGTGCGCCCCCGGCGTCGAACTGTTCGACGAGTTTCACGTTCAGATCCGCGCGGGCCTGGTCGAAGCCTGCTTCGATCGGCTCGACGGTGAGCCCCGGCAGTTCCAACGTGGCCGCGCTGAGATCCTGGACGTCGAGGGTCACCTGATACAGCGGCATGTGCGCGGTCGACCTGCGCGGATTCACCACCTCCACGACCTGCTCGAACGGCACATCGGCGTGCGCGAACGCGGCCAGGTCCGTCTCGCGAGTGGCGGCGAGCAACTCCTCGAACGGCTGCCGGGCCGACACCCGTGACCGCAACACCAGCGTGTTGACGAACATGCCGATCAGCTCGTCGAGTTCGCGATCGCCACGACCGGCCACCGGGGTGCCGATCGCCACATCGTCCACACCGGCCAGCCGTGCCAGCAGTACGTTCAACGCGGTGTGCAGGACCATGAACACCGTGGCGTTGGCCGCGCGTGCGAGTGCCTCGATGCGGACATGCAACTCGGCGGACAGCTCGAAGTCGACCGTGCTGGCGCGCATGGACGCGACCGGCGGCCGCGGCAGATCGGTCGGCAGCTCGAGCAGCTCGGGCACACCGGCGAGGTTGTCGGTCCAGAATCGCAGCTGCCGGGAGACCAGCGAATCCGGATCGGTCTCGGCACCGAGCACCTCGCGCTGCCACAACGCGTAGTCGGCGTACTGGATCCGCAAGGGCGGCCAGTCCGGTTGCCTCCCTTGCCGACTCGCCTCGTAGGCCACTGCCACATCCCGTGCCAGCGGCATCATCGACTGACCGTCGGAGCAGATGTGGTGCACGCAGATCACCAGCACGTGATCGCGTTCGTCGAGGGCGAACAATTCGGCTCGCACCGGTGGCGCCTTGGTCACATCGAAGCCCGCCGAAACCACGGCCGCCGCTCGTTCGAGCACCTGCCGTTCGTCGACCTGGATCGGGCTCAGCGCCGGCGCCACCTCGGCGGTGTCGACCATGACCTGCCCGGGCATTCCGTCGATCAGTGGGAACTTGGTGCGCAGCGACTCGTGCCGGTCGATGACCAGCGCGCACGCCTGCCGCAACGCATCGATGTCGAGTTCGCCGCGCAACCGGATCACCAGCGGAATGTTGTAGCCGCCGACCGAGGTGTCGAACTGGTTGAGGAACCACATGCGCTGCTGGGCCGGGGACAGCGGCACCCGCGCCGGGCGAGGGCGCGGTGTCAGCGGCACGGCGAGCCGGCGCTCGGCTTCGCCGAGCCGCGCGGCCAGCTCGGCGACGGTCGGTGCGTCGAAGAGGTCTCGGATACCGAGGTTCACCTCGAGTGCCGTGCGCAATCGCGCGACCGCCCGCGTCGCGGAGAGCGAATTGCCACCGAGGTCGAAGAAGCTGTCCGTCGCGCCGACCGCGCCGATACCGAGGACTTCGCCGAAGACATCCGCGATGCGCTGTTCGGTCTCGGTGCGCGGGGCGATCCGTTCCCGTTCGTCGGGGAACCGCGGTGCCGGTAGTCCCGCCCGGTCGAGCTTGCCGGTCGCGGTGAGCGGGAGTTCGGTCAAGGGCACGAGCAGGTCGGGCACCATGTGCGCAGGCAGGCGCCGCCGGGCCGCGGCCTTGACGGCGTTCACATCGATGTGGCTGTCGCCGACCAGATAGCCGACGAGCCGATCGGTGCCGCTCACATCGGCGCGCGGCACGACCGCCGCGTGCTCGATGCCGGGATAGTCGGACAGCACGGTTTCGATTTCGCCGAGTTCGATGCGTTGACCGCGGATCTTGACCTGGAAATCGCGGCGGCCGAGATACTCCACGGTGCGGTCGGTGCGCCAGCGGGCCAGATCGCCGGTGCGGTACATGCGCGAGCCCGGCGCGCCGAACGGATTCGCCACGAACGACCCGGCGGTGGCGCCGGGGCGGTTCAGATACCCGCGGGCCAACTGGATGCCCGCGAGATACAACTCGCCCACCACCCCGACGGGCACCGGCCGCAGCCACCGATCGAGGACGACGGCCTCGACGCCGCGAATCGGCCCGCCGATCGTCACCACATCACCGGGAAGCAACGCGTCGTTGATCCCGGCCAGCATCGTGGTCTCGGTCGGTCCGTATCCGTTCGACAACCGCCTGCCCGGCGCCCACACCGAGATCAACTCCGGTGTCACCGCCTCGCCGCCCGCCATCAGCACACGCAACGAATCCATCCCGGCCGGCGTCATGGTGGCCAGCACGCTCGGAGTGAGGAACGCGTGCGAAACCTGTTGCGTGCGAATGAGTTCGGCCAACTCGTTCCCGGCGAACGCGTCCGGCTCCGCGACTACCAGCACTGCGCCGCTGGTGTGCGCGAGCAGAACTTCCAGGAACATCGCGTCGAAACCGACGCTCGCGGCGTGCAGCACACGCGACCGGGTATCCACACCGAAGCGATCACGCAGGACGGCGGCGAAATTCGCCAGCCCCGCGTGGGGGAGTTCGACGCCCTTCGGAATCCCGGTGGATCCCGAGGTGTAGATGACATACGCCGTGTCCTGGATTCGTGGCGTCCGCAAGCGCTCGGTGTCGGTGACGGCCGCCGCGGACTTCGCCGCGATGGCGGCCTCGGTGTCCGGATCGTCGAGGACCAGCGGGCGCACCACGTCGGGAAGCAGATCCCGGGACGCCGTGGCGGTGAGCGCGACCCGCACGCGGGAATCCGTGATCAGATGCGCGACACGCTCTGCCGGATTGCGCGGATCGATCGGCAGGAACGCCGCACCGGTTTTGGTCACCGCCCACAGGCTGGTGACGAACTCGATCGACCGCCCCAGCGCCAGCGCGACCTGATCGCCAGGGCCGACGCCCCACTCGATCAATTGCCGCGCCAGCTGGTTCGAGCGGGCGTCCAATTCGGCGTAGGACATCGTGCGCGGACCCGAAAGCAGCGCCGCCGCATCGGGATTCACTCGCACGCCCGCGGCGAACAACTCGGCAGCGAGCTGCGGCGTTTCCGGACTGCCGCCCGTCGCGGGCACCAGCTCGCGTCGCTCGGCTGCCGACAGCAGATCCACCGAATCCAGCCGCGCGAACGGATCGGTCGCGATCGCGCGCAGCACGATGTCGAACCGGGCGGCGAGACCGGACGCCGTCTCGTCGTCGATGTGATCCGGCTGATAACGCAGGCGAACCCGCAGGAGGTCGGTGTGGTGTGCCTGCACGGTGATCGGATAGTGCGCGGCGTCGCGGCCGTCCGCCGCGATCACTCGCATCCCGTCGACGTCGGCATCGCCGAGTCCGCTGCTGTCGACCGGGTAGGACTCGAACACGACGAGGGTGTCGAACAGGGCGACGGCATCCGCAGCCGCCAGGATCTGCGGCAGTTCGAGATAGTGGTGGTCGAGCAGTCGGGTGTTGTCGGCCTGCAGTCGGGTCAGCGTTTCGGCGATGGTCCGGTCCCGGCGGACGTCGGCGGCGACCGGAATCGTGTTGATGAAAAGACCGATCATCGACTCGATCCCGGGCACGTCGGCGGGGCGGCCGGACACCGTGCTGCCGAACACCACGGTGTCGGTGCCGAGCAAGTCGCCCACCACCACTGCCCACGCGAACTGCACGATCGTCGCCATCGTGACCGAGTGTGCGCGGGCGAAGTCCGCCAACTCCGCTGTCGTATCGTGATCGAGATCGATCGTCAGATCGATCGGGATGGTCGCGGACGTCTCGGTGTGCGCACCGGCGATCAATGTCGGCTCGGTGACGTGGCGTAGCGCGTCTCGCCAGACCTCGATGCTCGCGGTGCGATCACGGCGCCCGAGCCATTCCAGGTAGTCGCGGTAGGACGCGGCAGCGGGCAGCGACTGCTGCTGGGCGTCCGCGGCGTACAACCCGATGAGCTCACGCCACAGCAGTGGCAGCGACCAGCCGTCGAGCAACAGGTGATGCGCGGTCACCAGCAGCCGGAACTCGTTCGGGCGCACCGTGATCAGCAGGAACCGCAGCAGTGGGGGATCGGCCGGATCGAATCCGGTGGCCCGCTCCGCGTCGATCACCTCGTTCAGGCCCACCGCGTCCCCGGACAGCGTGATGCTGCGCCACGACACCGCCGTATCGGTAGGAATCACCTGCACCGCAACGCCTTCCGCGGTGCGAGTGAAGGCGGCCCGTAGGTTGGGGTGGCGGGCGAGCAGGGCTCGCGCGGCGCGCTCGAGCCGGTTCTCGTCGACCGCGCCGGTCAGGGTGAGCGCCGATTGCGCGAGGTAGACGTCGATCCCGCCCGCGGCGATCTCGGCGTGGAACAGCAGCCCCGCCTGCAGCGGCGCCAATGGCCACACCTCGCTCAGCGGTCCGTACCGGTCGGCGAACTCGTCCAGTTCGCGCTGGGTGAGGTCCACGAGCGGAACATCGGTCCGCGACAGCCCCCAATCCTCGGTCGCCAGCGCCGCGATCGCGGTCATGGCATCGACCCATTCGCCGGTGAGTTCGGCGACGTCGTCGTGGTCGAGCAGCCGCGAGGCGTAGCCGACGTAGGCCGAAAGCCGCGGCCCGGCAGCGCCGTCGATGACGTTCACATCGAACGTGAGCACCGCCGCCGCCGGCATATCCGGATCGAAGGCGGCTCGGCGGTCGAAGGACTCGTCGGTGGGTACCCACGGCAGATCCGACAGTGTCGCGAGGTCGACGCCGACCCGGCCGAGATAGTTGAGACTGATCTGCGGTTCGGGCAGCGCGGCGAGCCGGTCGGCCGTGCCGGGATTCGAATAGCGCAGCAGGCCGTAGCCGATGCCCTTGTCCGGGATGGCGCGCAGCTGGTCCTTGACCGATTTCACCGCCGCGCGCAGGTCCGCTGGATCGGTGTCGCTCAGGTCGAACGCGACCGGATAGCGGGTGGTGAACCAGCCGACGGTTCGCGAGAGGTCGGCGCCCGCGGCGAGCTGCTCTTCGCGACCGTGGCCTTCCAGCAGGACCTTCATGCCCGCGTGCGCGTCGCCGCGACGGCTACGCCAGCGAGTCAGCGCCACGGTGAGCGCGGCCAGTATCACCTCTTCGACGCTGCCGCGCACGGCGCGGGGCACCTCGTCGAGCAACGGCGAGCTCACCTCGACCGGGAGCGACACCGTCAGCCCACGCACGGTCGCCTGCGTATCTCGCGTGGGATCCAGCTCCGCACGCCCGAGGAGCGGATCCGATGCCGAAGCGATCCGCTGCCAGAGTTCGACTTCCCCGGTTCGCTCGGCCGCCGCGGCGGTCAAGGCGTGCGCCCACCGACGCATGGAGGTCCCCGGAGCCGCCAGTTCGACCGCCCGGCCCTGAACGACTTGCTGCCAGGCGGACACGAAGTCGGGCAGCAGGATTCGCCACGACACCGCGTCGACGGCCAAGTGATGGATGACGATCAGTGCCCGGCCCTCGGCGTCCACACCGGACTCGGGCAGCAGGCACACGACGTGTACCAGCCTGCCCGCCACCACATCGAGCCGGTCGTACGCCGCGGCGGCCGCCGCTTCCACCACGGCGGTGAAACCGGCGCTGCCCGGAGCCTCGTCGGCGCCGAAGGTTCCCATCGAGACCGAATCGGCGGCCTCGGCGGCGCTCGGTGGCGGCACCTCCCAGCGTTGCCCATCGACCCGCGACCGCAGCACGTCATGGTGTTCGATGATCACCCGTACGGTCGAGACCACGTCATCGATACGCGCGTCACGCGGCAGACGTACCAGCATCGACTGCGCGAACCGAGCCGGCGCCCCTAGGCACTCGACGAACCAGGACACGATCGGCGTCCACGGAAGATCGCCCACCGCACCGCCGGGCAGCTCGACAAGGCTCGCCCGTTCGGCGGTCTGCGCGACCCGCGCCAGCCCACGAACCGTCTTGTGCTCGAGAATATCCCGGGCCGTCACGGTGATCCCCGCCGCCTTCAGGCGCGCGGCCAGCTGAATCGACATGATGGAGTCGCCGCCGAGCGCGAAGAAGGAGGTCGTCGCCCCCACCGTGGACACACCGGTGACGTCGGCGAAGGCCTCGGCGATGGTGTGTTCCAGAGGGTTCGACGCGGCGACGGCGACGTCTTCGGTGGTCTGGAAAACCGGCTCGGGCAATGCTTCCCGATCCACCTTGCCGGACGAGGTGAGCGGCAGGTGGTCGAGCACGGCGATCGTCGCCGGCACCATGTGTGCGGGCAGGGCGGCGGCCAAGTGATCGAGCACCGCGCTCGGTTCGACGACCGTCGCGGGTTCGGCCGTGACGTACGCGGCCAGCACCGGGCGCCCACCGGGGCCTTCTCGACTCACGGTGACCGCGGTGGCGACCGCCGGATGGGTCAGCAGCGCGGCGTCGATCTCGCCCAGCTCCACGCGCTGGCCGCGAATCTTGATCTGGAAATCGAGGCGGCCGACGTACTGTAGCGTGCCCTGCGCGGTCCAGCGGACGATGTCGCCGGTCCGGTACATCCGCGAACCCGGCGCACCGTGCGGGTTCGCCACGAACGAACCTGCCGTTGTCCCCGGCCGATTCAGATAACCGCGAGCCAGTGCGGCTCCGGAGAAGTACAGTTCCCCGGGCACTCCGATCGGCACCGGCCGCAGCCTCGCGTCCAGTACCACCGCCTCGGCACCGCGAATCGGTCCGCCGATGGTGAGCACCTCTCCCGGCTGCACCGGGTCGCTGATCGTGATCACGATCGTCGTCTCGGTCGGGCCGTAGATGTGGTGCAGCCGCCGCCCGGCCGCCCAGGCGGCGATCAGATCCCGTGCCACCTTCTCGCCGCCGACCGCAAGCATCCGCACCGAATCCACCTCGCCGGGCGACATCGTCGCCAGCACACTCGGTGTCAGGAACGCATGCGTCACCTGATGGGCCCGGATCAGTTCGGCCATGGCCGGGCCGCCGAGCACCTCCGGCGGCGACACCACCAACGCCGCACCGGCCGCATGCGCCATCAAGGCTTCGAGCAGTACCGCGTCGAACGCGGGCGCCGCGGCTTGCAGCACGCGCGAGGTGGCCGCTACCTGATAACGCTCACGTTGCTCGGCCGCGAAGGCCGCCAGCCCCTCGTGGGTGACCATCACACCCTTCGGTGTCCCGGTCGACCCCGACGTGTAGATCACGTATGCCGTATCCCTGATCCGAAGAGGGCGAGGGCGATTCGCGTCCGACACGGCATGGCCGGGCCGCGCGGTGATCTCGGAGGCGGTGCCCAGGTCGTCGAGTATCAACCAGCGGACGCCATCCGGCAGGGACGGCCGCGCGGCCGCGACGGTGACGCCGACCTCGGCACCGGAATCATCCAGCAGATATGCGATCCGCTCCGGCGGATAACGCAGGTCCACCGGCACGAACGTGGCGCCGGTCTTCGTGATCGCCCACATCGCGACGTGGTAGTCGGCCGAGCGCGGCACGACCAGTGCGGCGCACGTCCCCGGACCCACGCCCCAGGAAAGCAGCTGCGCCGCGAGCTGGTTGGCGCAGTGGTCGAGCTCGCCGTAGCTGAGCGTGCGGGTGCCGTCGATCAGGGCGATCGCCCCGGGAGTCGTCGCCACGGCCGAGGCGAGCAGATCGGGTAGCAGACGCGGCGCTGGGGCGTCACCGCCGCGCGCGGGGAGCAGCCGTTCGGCCTCCTCGTCATCGATCAGTGACACCTCGCCTATCGGGCGGGCCGGATCGGCGACGACCGCGTCCAAGACAGACACGAACCGCTCGGCCAGCGCTGCTGCCGAAGGTTCCACGAAAAGATCTGTCGCATAGACGATTTCACCATCGAGACCGGCCGGTCTGGTACCGTCGAGGCGTTCGTTCAGCAACACCGTGAGGTCGGTCTTGGCTTGGGCGACATGGGGATCGAGCACTTCGACATCGACGTCGGACAGCTGGAAACCGGCAGCCGCGGTGTTCTGCAACCCGAACAGCACCTGATACAGCGGCGTGTAAGCCGTCGACCGTGGCCGGTCGAGCACATCGACCAATCGCTCGTAGGGGAGATCCGCGTGCGCGAGCGCCTCGAGGTCGATGTCGCGCAACTCGGCCACGAATTGCCGGAACGACCGGTCGTCGCGGACCGGCGTGCGCAGCACCACCGTGTTGACGAACATGCCGACCAGGTCCTCGAGCGCCGGGATGCCACGGCCCGCGACCGGTGTGCCGACCGACACGTCGTCGGTATGCGCGGTGCGCGCCAGCACGATCGCGAGCGCGGCGTGCAGAACCATGAAGACGGTCACGCCCTCGCGACGGGCCAGCCGCACGACCTCCTCGTGCAGCCGCTGCGGGATGTCGAAGCGGACACTGCCGCCGACCATCGACATGGTCGCGGGCCGAGGGTGGTCGGTCGGCAGGTCGAGCAACTCGGGGGCGTCGCCGAGAGTATCGATCCAATAGGGGATCTGCCGCGCGATCATCGATGCGGGATCGTCCTCGGCGCCGAGGATCTCCCGCTGCCACAACGCGTAGTCGGCGTACTGAACCGGCAGGGGTTTCCAGTGCGGCGCAGAGCCTTGCACGCGCGCGTGGTAGGCGGCGAAGATATCGCGCGCCAACGGCGCCATCGACGCGCCGTCGGCGGCGATGTGATGGACGACCAGCACGAGGACATGCGCGTCGGGGCCTGTCCGATACAGCCGTGCTCGCAGGGGCACCATGTGCGCGACGTCGAAGCCCATCTCGACGGTCTGCCGTATCCGCTCGGCCAGCACGGTCTCGTCGGCGACCGGCTCCGGGTCCAGCGCCGAGCCGTCGACCACCTGCGCCACATCCCGCACGACCTGACATGGCTCGCCGCCGATTGGGGGATACACCGTCCGCAACGGTTCGTGCCGAGCCACCACATCGCCGAATGCCGCGCGCAGCGCCTCGACGTCGAGCGCGCCGGTCAACCGGGCCGTGAAACTGATGTTGTAGGCCGCCGAGGCGGTGTCGAACTGGTTGATGAACCACAACCGGCGTTGCGCCGTTGCCAGCGGGACAGTCGCCGGGCGTGGCCGCGCTGCGAGCGGAATCAGCGCCGCCCGCGGCCGCTGCGCCAGCCGTGCCGCCAAACCGGCGATCGTCGGTTCCGCGAAGATGTCCCGGATGCCGACTTCGACGCCGAGCGCTGTCTCGGACCGTGCGGCGATCCGAACGGCCGACAGGGAGTCCACACCGATTTCGAAAAGGTTCGCCCGCACGCTCACTTGCCCGGCACCGGTGACCGCGGCGACGATATCGACGAGTGCCGCTTCGCTTTCGGTGCGTGCCGGGACGAAATCCTCGCCGTCGTCGAAGGTAGGCGCCGGCAAGGCGGCGCGGTCGAGTTTTCCGTTCGAGCTGAGCGGCATGGCGTCGAGCACCTCGACGCTGGCCGGTACCAGATACGACGGCAGCAGTCGCGACAGCCGCTCGCGGATCGTGCGCCCATCGGTCACCGCCGCGGGCGCCAGTGTCACATAGGCGACGATGCGTTCGGAGGTCGCGACGACCGCGGCACGGGCCACTTCCGGCAGCGCGCACGCCGCCGCTTCGATATCGCCCGGTTCCACCCGCTGACCGCGCACCTTCACTTGGAAATCGCTGCGGCCCAGGTATTCCAGCTCACCGCTGCGCGTCCACCGCACCAGGTCGCCCGTGCGATACATCCGCTCCCCGGGCGCCCCGAACGGGTGCGCGAGAAAGGCTGCGCAGGTGAGGTCGGCTCGCGCGTGATATCCGCGCGCCACCTGCACACCCGAGACGTACAGATCACCGACGACTCCGACGGGCGCGGGTCGCAGCCGTTTGTCGAGCACGTAGACCCGCATCCCCGCCACGGGCGCGCCGATCGGGACCGTCGCCGAGGTCCGCGCACCCGGCAGGCAGCGCGCGGCCGTGACCACCTCCGCCTCGGCCGGGCCGTACCAGTTCACCACCTCGGCCTCGGGGAATACGCGCAGCGCGGCGTCGACGGTGTGCTGCGCCAGCGCCTCACCGGCCACGAAAATCCGTCGGACGGAGCGCAATTCGGTATCGCCCTCGGATTCGAGCAAAACCTCGAGCATCGACGGCACGAAGTGCACCGTGCTGACGTCACGGCTCGCGATCACGTCGGCGAGGTAGGCCGGGTCCCGGTGCCCGCCGGGTTCGGCCACCACGATCTGCGCGCCGACCTGCAACGGCCAGAACAACTCCCACACGGCGATGTCGAAGGTGATCGGCGTCTTGTGCAGGACCGTATCGGACGCCGTGTGCGGCCACTGCTGCTGCGCCCACGCCAATTGACTCGTGGTCGCGGCGTGGGTCAGGGATACGCCTTTGGGAACCCCGGTCGAGCCGGAGGTGAACAACACGTAGGCCACGTTCTCCGGCCGCAGCGGCGCGAGCCGTTCCGCGTCCGTGATCGGGAGGCCGGACACTTCGGCGAGCTCGAGTCGATCGATGCGAACGGAGTCGAATCCGGCGGGCAGACCATAGTCGTCTGCCGAGGTGGTGAGCACCAGCAGCGGACGTGCCGTGCCGAGCACACTGGCGATGCGCGCACTTGGTTGGTCCGGGTCTATCGGTAGGAAGGCGGCACCCGCCTCGACCACCGCATACAGGGCGGTGACCAGCTCGATCGAACGCCGAACACAGACCGCCACAATACTTTCCGGCCTTGCGCCGCAGGAGATGAGCCGCCTCGCCAACCGGTTGACGCGGTCGGCGAACTCCCGATAGGACAGCGCCTCGCCGTCCGCGAGCCGAATCGCCGGGGCCTCAGGGGTGCGTTCGACCTGGTCGGTGAAGGCGTCGACCAGGGTCCGGCCGACCGAGGCGGGGTCGCCGGTGTCGTTCCAGTGGTCGAGCACCAGCTGCCGCTCTCCGGCATCGAGCAGATCGATAGCGCCGATCGGCGAATCGGCGTCGGTCGCGAGACCGTCCAGTAGGCGCACGAACCGATCGGCGAAACGCTGCGCGGACTCGACGTCGAACAGGTCGGTGGCGTAGGTCAGGCGCAGCGTCATGCCGCTCGGCTCGTTGTCGGGCCCGTGCTCCTCGGTCATCATCAGCAGCAGGTCGTAGATCGCGGCGCTGTCCCCGGGATCGATCGTCTCGATGGTGAGGCCAGGAAGTTCCACGTGCGCCCGCACCATGTTCTGGTAGGCGAGCATCACCTGGAACAACGGCGCGTGTGCCGTCGATCGTGCCGGATTCAGCGCCTCCACCAGTTGCTCGAACGGCACGGCGGCGTGATCGAAATCCTCGATGTCGTTGTGCCGCACCGCGTCCAGCAGGTCGGTGCCGGTCTGCTCGAGCCCGACGCGGGTGCGCAGCACCAAGGTGTTGACCAACATTCCGACGAGATGGTCGAGTGCCCGGTGCCCGCGACCAGCGTGCGGCACGCCGATCGTGATGTCGTCGCTGCCGGACAGCCGCGACAGCAGCACCGCGAGTGCGGTGTGCACCACCATGAACGTCGTGGCTTTGGCTCGCTGGGCCAACGCCTCCACCCGGCCTTGCAATTCGGCCGAAATCTCGACCCGCAGCACCGCGCCGCGGTGGGACTGCTCGACCGGGCGCGGCCGATCGGTCGGCA
Source organism: Nocardia sp. NPDC050713 (assembly GCF_040654315.1). Classification (NCBI taxonomy): domain Bacteria; kingdom Bacillati; phylum Actinomycetota; class Actinomycetes; order Mycobacteriales; family Nocardiaceae; genus Nocardia; species Nocardia sp. NPDC050713. The sequence goes on from NZ_JBFAHS010000015.1 coordinate 131,342, forward strand.
GTTCGAGGAGTTCGGGGATACCCGCCAATCGGGTTCGCCAGTAGGCGATATCGCGGAACAGGGGCGAGTCCGTGGTGTCGGGCGAACCGAGCACCTCGCGCTGCCACAGGGCGTAATCGGCGAATTGGACGGTGAGTGGCGCCCAATCCGGGAGATTTCCCCTGGTCCGTGCCCGATACGCGGTCACGATATCGGCGGCGAGCGGTGCCACCGAATAGCCGTCACAACTGATGTGGTGCACGGCCACCGCGACCACCCAGGCCGTATCCGACAGCTGATACAGCGCGACCCGAAGCGGCACGCCCTTCGAGACATCGAACCCGGTGCTCGAGAACGCGGCCAGCCGGGGGACCAGCTCGCGCTCCGCGATCCGCCGCGGGGTCGGATCCAAGCCCGCGACGACGTCGGCCGCGTCCAGCACCACCTGCGTGGGCATGCCGTCGACGGGCGGATACATGGTCCGCAAGCTCTCGTGACGGGCGACGACATCCCCGACGGCCGCGGCGAGCGCATCGACATCGAGCGCGCCCTCGAGCCGAATCGCCAGCGGCACGACGTAACCGGGCAAGGCCGGATCGAACTGGTTGAGGAACCACATTCGGGCCTGCGCCGTCGACAACGGCAGGCGCGGCGGTCTCGGCCTCGGCGTCGGGTCGGGCAGCGCGGGCACGCCACGCAGCTGTGCGATTCGTTCGGCCAACTCGGCGACGGTGGGCGCCTCGAAGATCATCCGGACCGGCACGGTCGCGTCGACGACGGCCCCGATCCGGCTCAGCGCGCGCGTGGCCACCAGCGAATTCCCGCCCAGGTCGAAGAAGTCGTCGTCCGCGCCGACCGCGGGCAGACCGAGCAACTCGGCGAAGACCTCGGCTACGACTTGCTCCACCAGCGAACGCGGTGCCCGGTAGCCGGCCTCGTGGTCGCTCGGCTCCGGTTCGGGCAAGGCCCGATAGTCGACCTTGCCGTTGGCCGTCAGTGGCACGGTGTCGATCCGGACGATCGCTGAAGGCACCATGTACGCCGGCAGCCGCTCCAGCAGGAAGCGTCGAATCTTTTTGGTGTCCAAGGCTTCCGGGGAGACAACATAGGCGACCAAGCGGTGCTCGTCACGGCCGGGACGCACCCGGGCGACGGCCGCGCTCACCTGCTCGTGCGCGAGCAGGGCGGCCTCGACATCGCCCAGCTCGATTCGCAGTCCGCGGATCTTGACCTGGTTGTCGGCGCGGCCGACATAGTGCAGGGCGCCGTCCTTACCCCAGTGAACCAGGTCGCCGGTGCGGTAGAGGCGGGTTCCGCGGGCACGGTCGAACGGATCGGCGACGAACGTCGCCGCCGTCAGCCCTGGGCGCTGGTGGTATCCGCGGGCCAGCTGGATGCCGCCCAGATACAGCTCGCCGGTCACGCCCGCCGGCACCGGATGCAGTCGCGAATCCAGCACGTGAACGATCACATTCGGCTCGGGAACACCGATCGGAACGGCGGCGCCGTTCATCCCGTCGACCCCGTCGACGTGGTACGCGGTGACGCTGACCGCGGCCTCGGTCGGCCCGTACAGATTATCGATGCCCGCGTCGCTGACTTCCCGCAATCGCCTGATGGTTTCGGTGGGCAGCGGTTCGCCGATGCACAGCACTCGCCGCAGATCCGGGAAGTCGCGGCCGGTGGCCGTCTCCTGGAACACCGAGAGCAGCGACGGCACGAAATCGGCTGTCGTCACATGATGTTCGGCGATCAGCCGGGCCACCGCGTGCGGATCACCGCTTCCGTCGGGACCTGCGACAACCACTGTCGCGCCGGATACCAAGGGGCAGAACAACTCCCACACCGACAGATCGAAGGTGACGGGCGTGCGCAACAGCATGACGTCGTCGCCGAGGTGGTAGTGCTCACGCAGCCAGCGCAGCTGATTGACCACCGCGGCATGCGCTATCGCCACCCCCTTCGGTACCCCGGTCGAACCGGAGGTATAGATGACATAGGCCAGATTCTCCGGTCGCAGCGGCTCGAGCCGATCGGCGTCGGTCAACGGCGAGGGATCCTCGTGCGCGGCCTCGAGATCCGCGAGCGTCCATACCGGAACGTGGCCGGGCAGATTCGCGTCGTCGCCGGGACGGGTGAGCACCGCCCTCGGCCGCGCTGCGGTCAGCACGGCGCGCACGCGCTCGCGCGGATGGTCCTGGTCCAAGGGCAGGTACGCCGCGCCGGCCGCGTGGATGGCATACAGCGTGATCAGAAGGTCGACCGAGCGCCGCATGGCCACGGCCACAGTGGTTTCCGGGCCCACACCGCGTGCGATCAACGCGCGGGCCAGCGCGTTCACCCGTCCCGCGAACTCACGATAGCTCAGCCGCGCGCCGGTCTCGGCGTCGAGCACGGCGGTGTTGTCCGGCGTCGCCGCGGCCTGGGCGGCGAACAGGTCCGCGACTGTCGTCGACGGCAGTGGGGTCCTCCGCCCGGTCTCTCGCGCGACGAGCTCGCGCGCTTCCCGTGCGGTCAGCAGCTCGACGTCGCCGACCGGCTGGGCGGGATCGGCGACCATCGCCCGCAGCAACAGCACGAAGCGTTCGAACATGGACGTGATCGTCGCCTCGTCGAAAAGATCCGTCGCGTAACCGAATTCGACGGCCATCTCGCCCGGTTCACCGGCGCGCGCCGCGGTGTCGACGAGGTTGAGATGCAGATCGTACTTGGCCACACTCGGATCGGCGGCCCGCGCCGACACCGTCATGCCCTCGAACTCCACGGTGGGTATCTCGATGTTGTGGAACGAGAATCCGACCTGTGTCAACGGCGCGTGCGTCGTCGTGCGAGGCGGATTCAGCACCTCGACAATCCGCTCGAACGGGATGTCGGCGTGGTCGAAAGCGGCCAGATCCCTTGCTCGCACCTGCTCCAGGACCTGCAGGAAGGACGCGCCGGGCTCGATGCGGGTGCGCAGCACCAGAGTGTTGACGAACATGCCGATCAGGCGCTCGAGTCCCGGCTCGGCCCGACCGGCTATCGGTGTGCCGACCGCGATGTCGCCGGTTCCGCCCAGCCGGGCCAGCAGTACGGCATAGGCGGCGTGCAGCACCATGAAGACTGTCACGTCGTGGCTGCGGGCCAGCGCGACTATGTCGCGACCGAGGTCGGCGGGCAGCGTCGCCGACACCGTCGCGCCGCGGAACGATTGCCGGGCCGGGCGCGGCCGGTCGGTGGGCAGGTCGAGCACTTCGGGCAGATCGGCCAGTGCCGTGCGCCAATACTCGATCTGGGTGGCGGCCGGGGAGTTCGGCTCGTCCTCGGCGCCGAGCCATTCGCGTTGCCACAGCGCGTAATCGACGTACTGCACGGGTAACGGTGGCCACTGCGGCGGCCGCTGCCGGACGCGGGCGTTGTAGGCGGTCACCAGGTCCGCGGCCAGCGGTGCGAGCGATGATCCATCGAAGCTGATGTGATGGACGATGAGGACCAGGGTGTGCTGCTCGCAGTCCTTGCGCAGCAACGTAATTCGGAACGGCACGTCGCGGGTGACGTCGAATCCGGCCGCGGCGGCCGCGGCGATGTGCGCCGCTATGTCGTCGGCCGCCACCTCGATCGGCTCGAGCATGGACATCTCGGCTCGAACCGGCACGATCAGCTGGTGTGGTCCGTCGTCACTGTCCGGATAGATGGTGCGCAGCGTTTCATGGCGGCTGAGCACATCGGCGATCGCCGCGCGCAGGGCGCGCACGTCGAGTGGTCCCGCCATGTCCACGACCAGCGCGATGTTGTACAGCGCCGAGCTCGTGTCGAACTGATTGAGGAACCACATCCGAGCCTGGGCGGGCGCGAGCGGAATCCGCGTCGGCCGCTCCCGCGCGACCAGCGCTTCTCGCCCGGGTGCCTCGATGGCCTTCAGAGTTTGCGCGAATGCCGCGAGGGTCGACGCGTCGAAGACGGTGTGCAGCGGAACGTCGACGCCGAATACGGCGCTCAGCCGCGCCGCCAGCCGCGTCGCCGACAGCGAGTTGCCGCCGAGGTCGAAGAAGTTGTCGAGCACGCCGACGCGATCGAGGCCGAGCACAGCGGCGCATACATCGGCGACGATCTGCTCGGCCGCGTCTCGAGGCGCGACGAATTCGGTCTCGGTGGTGAATACCGGCGCGGGTAACGCCGCGCGGTCGGCCTTGCCCACCGAGGTCAGCGGCAGCGAGTCGAGCATTGTCAGCGCGTCCGGAACCATATGCGACGGCAGGTGTTGTGCGGCGTGGGTCCGCAACTGCGCGATGTCGACGGCCTCGGCCGCCGGCGTGACGTAGGCAGCGATTCGCGGCCCGCTCTCCGTGGCCACACTGACCGCCACCGCCGCCGCCACGGCGGGATGCCCGGCGAGAACGGCTTCGATCTCGCCGAGTTCTATGCGCTGGCCGCGGATCTTCACCTGGAAGTCGGTGCGCCCGTGGTATTCCAGCGTGTGCTCGGGCGTCCAGCGGGCGAGGTCACCGGTACGGTACATGCGGGTACCGGGCTTGCCGAACGGATCGGCCACGAACGCCGAAGCGGTCTCCCCGGGCCGATCGAGGTAGCCGCGAGCGAGGTGAATGCCACAGAGGTACAGCTGTCCCGTCACCCCGACCGGTACCGGCTGCAGATTCTCATCCAACACCAGGGCCGCGACACCGCGAATCGGGCCACCGATCGTGACGCGGGCATCGGTGCGCAGCGGGTCGCTGATCGCGACCATGATCGTGGTCTCGGTGGGCCCGTAACCATTGAACAACCGACGGCCCGGACCCCACACCGCCGCCACCTCCGCCGACACCGCCTCGCCACCGGCCACCAGATCCCGCAAAGAGTCCGCACCGTCGGGCGACATGGTCGCGAGCACGCTGGGCGTGATGAACGCATGCGAAATGCGCTGCGTATGAATCAATTCCGCCAATCGGTCACCGGCGAAGACCTCCGGTGGCGACACCACGAGCGCGGCGCCGTTCGGATGGGCCATCAGCAGCTCCAGCACCAGCGCGTCGAAGCCAGGAGCCGCAACCTGCAACACCCGGGCGGAACTGTCGATCCGATAGCGGTGACGTTGTTCGGCGGCGAAATTCGCCAAGCCCGTGTGCGTCACAGTGACGCCCTTCGGCTCACCCGTCGACCCCGACGTGTACACCACGTACGCCGCATTCGAGACCCGGCAGGGCCGGATCCGATCGGTGTCGGTCACGGAGCCGGAAGATTGTGCGGCAATGCGGATCTCGCTGGCCGGATCGTCGAGCAGCAACCGGGGTGCCGTGGGAGGCAACAGATCCTGGGTGGCCCGCGTCGTCAGCACCACCCGCGCCCGCGCGACCATGAGCGCGACACGCTCGGCGGGATTGCGCGGATCCACCGGGACGAATGCCGCACCGGCCTTCGCCGTCGCCCACATCCCGACCACGAGTTCCACCGACCGACCGAGTACCAACGCGACCTGGTCGTCCGGACCTATTTCCCACTCGATCAACAACCGGGCGAGCTGATTCGACCGGAGATCCAACTCCCCATACGTCATCGTGCGTTCCGCGGCCACGATCGCCACGGCGTCCGGATTCTCGACCGTCAGCAACTCCGCCAGCACCAGCGGCTGCTCGGCAGCGCCGCCCGACGCGGGCACCAGCGCGGCTCGCTCACGCGGTGACAGCACATCGATCACACCGACGCACTCGTCCGGATTCGACACGACCGACGCGAGGATCCGATTCAGTCGCCCGGCGAAATCCTCGATCGTCGCCCGATCGAACAGGTCCGTGGTGAAGTTGATCCGTAGTCCGAGATCACCTGCGGCGCTGGTGTTGTCGGCGACGGTGATGACGAGATCGACCTTCGCCGGTTGCGGTCCCGGATCCAGGACCTCTACGGTGAGCTCGGACAGTTCCAGGCGCGGGCGGTCCATGTTCTCGAAGGCCAGGTACACCGAGCACAGGGGGTCGCGCGCCGCCGACGGCATCGCATCGACCACCTCCGTGACACGTTCGTAGGGCAGATCGCTGTGGGCGAAGCCATCGATATCGATGTCTTTGACCCGGGCCAGGAACTCGGCGAACGGCTCGTCGCCGCGGACCTGGGTGCGCAGCGGCACTGTGTTGACGAACATGCCGATCAGCGGTTCCAGCACGCGCTCACCCCGGCCCGCGACCGGCGTCCCGATGGTGACGTCCGCCGAGCCCGACAACCGGGCGAGCACGACCGCGACCGCGGCGTGTACGACCATGAAGCTGGTGGCGTTCGCCGCGCGCGCCAACCGCTCGATCCCGGCGCGTGTCTCGGCCGGGACGACGGTGTCGACGACATCGGCGAGCATGGATCGGCGAGCTGGGCGCCGACGGTCGGCGGGCAGTTCGAGCACTCGCGACATTCCCGCCAATCGCGTTGTCCAATACCGCAGTTGGCGTGCGGCGAGCGAGTCCGGGTCGTTGTCGTCGCCGAGCACGTCGCGGTGCCAGATGGCGTAGTCGGCGTATTGCACACTCAGCGGTTGCCAGTCCGGCGCGTATCCCTGAGACCGCGCTCGGTAGGCGGCCGCGAAATCCGCTGCGAGTGGTGGCAACGACGATCCGTCGCAGCAGATGTGATGCAGGACGACGACCAAGGTGTGTCGGCGACGGTCGGTGGATGCGAACAGGGCGATCCGGATCGGCGGACGTCGGCGCACGTCGGTGCCGGTCGAGGCCAACTCCCGGATTCGGTGCTCCAGTTCGTCCGGCTCGGTGACTCGCGGGGTCGGATCGAGATCGGCGGCGACCTGCTCGGTGGGCAGAATCACCTGCGTGCCTCGACCATTCACTGCCGGGTACACGGTGCGCAGGGATTCGTGTCGTCGTAGCAGATCGGTGAGCGCCGAACGTAGCGCCGTGGCGTCGAGCTGTCCGGTCAGCCGCAATACCAGTGGAATGTTGTAGGCCGCCGAGGTCGGATCCGCCTGATTGATCAGCCAGATCCGATTTTGCGCCGGTGCCAGCGGGATCGGCTCGACGCGTGGCTGTGCCCGCAGGGCGGGGCGGCTGTAGTGCGGCCCGACGTCGATATGGGCGGCGAGCCGGGCGACGGTGGGATTGGCGAACAGGTCGCGCACCGATACCTCGGCGCGGGTCAGCTCGGCGATCCGGACCGCGGCGCTGGTCGCGGTGAGCGAATTACCGCCCAGTTCGAAGAAGTTGTCCAGCACACCGATCCGCGGGACACCGAGAACTTCGCCGAAGACCTCGGCGACGGTCTCCTCCGCGACGGTGCTCGGCGCGACGTACGCCGCGACCGAATCGATGACCGGTTCGGGCAGCGCCCGATAATCCACTTTGCCATTGACGGTCAAGGGAATCGCCGGCAAAACGACGATGTGTGCCGGGACCATGTACTCCGGCAGCAACGACCCGACGTGCGCGCGCACCGCCTCGGGTTCGAAGACCGCTTCGTCGGTGGGCACGACATACGCGACCAGCCGAGCCGCTTCCGTCCCCGGCAGGTGCACGATGACCACCGCCGCCGCGACCGCGCTGTGACTCAGCAGCGCACTGCGGATCTCGTCCAGCTCGATCCGGAATCCGCGCAGCTGCACCTGCTGGTCGGCGCGACCGCGATATTCCAACTCGCCCTTGGTATTTCGGCGAGCGACGTCGCCGCTGCGATACAGCCGCTCGCCCGGGCGGCCGAACGGATCGGCGACGAAGCGTCCCGCGGTCAATCCGGGGCGGTCGAGATAGCCGCGGGCCAGTTGGCCGCCCGCGACGTAGAGCTGCCCCCAGGCGCCAAGTGGCACCGGGCGCAGGTGCTCGTCGAGAATGTAGACACGCAACCCCGACAGCGGCGGCCCGATCGTGCTCGGCGCGCCCGGCACGGCGATATCCGGTGTCAGCTCCAGATAGGTGACGAACACGGTGGTTTCGGTGATGCCGTAGCTGTTGGCCAGCACGGGCAGATTCGGATTGTGCCGGTACCAGGTCGACAAACCGGCCGGGTCGAGCGCTTCGCCGGAGAGCACGACCAGCCGCAGTCCGAGCGCGCCGTCGGGCTCGCCCGCATCCGCGTAGCGCCCCCGGGCGGTGACGAATTGATCGAAGGCCGAGGGGGTTTGGCTGAAGACGCTCACCCGCTCGCGCGCCACCAGTCGCACCACGTAGTCCGGCGAACGCGTGGCCAGGCTGTCCACCACGACAACGCGACCGCCGGTTGTCAGCGCGCCGAAAATCTCCCACACCGAATAGTCGAAAGCGAATGAATGGAACAGTGTCCAGACATCGTCGCGGCGGATTCCGATGCCGGCACACGCGTTCGTCAAGTAGGTGGCCACCGCGCGATGGGTGATCGGCACACCTTTCGGCCGCCCCGTCGACCCGGAGGTGTAGATGACGTAGGCGATGTTGTCCGGACGCAGCGGGCGGAGGCGCTCGGCATCGGTGATCGGATGCGCGGTCTCGACTTCCCGGTCGTCGCCGAACAACACCACTCGGCCCGGATCTCCAGGCACCCGCTCGCGCAGACTCCGTGTCGTCACGACCGCGATCGGATCGGCATCGCGCAGTACGTAGTCGAGTCGATCGACCGGGTGCGCGAGATCCAGCGGGAGATATCCGGCGCCCGACTTCAATACGGCCAACGCCACGACGATCAGGTCGGCATCGCGCGGCATCGCGATCGCCACCAGCGATTCGGGCCCAGCGCCGCGGGCGATCAGCGTGCGGGCGAGCCGGTTCGAACGCTCGTCCAACTCGCCGTAGGTGAGGGCGATCGTGCCCGCCGTGACGGCGACCGCGGACGGGGTGGCCGCGGCCTGCCGGGTCAGCATATCGACGAGCGTCGCGGTGGTCGCCACGCCGTCGCGGCCGGCGAGCTCGCCGAGAATGCGCTGCCGCTCCGCGGAAGCGGCGAGCGGGATGTCGAGCACGTGGGTGTCGACGGGCGCGGCGATGATCTGCTCCAGGAAGTCGACGAATCGGTTGATGTGCATGTCGAGTTCGTCATGGCTGTACAGGTTGGCATTGCCGTGCAATTCGATGAGCAGGGGCGCATCGGACCCGGAGCGGTAGAGGTTCAGCTGCAGATCGTCCAGGGCGCCGGAGGTCAGGGCACGATAGCGACCCACCGCCGAACCGAGGCGAATCTCGGAATCGAAGAACAGGATGTTGACGATCGGGCCGAACGAGGTCGCGGCCGGGTCCAAGGCGGCGGAATCACGGCGAAGATCCTCGAAGCGGTAGAGCTGATGACGCATCGCCAGGACGAACTCGGACACCGACGCGCGAATCAGTCCTTCCACGGTGGTCGTCGCGTCCACGGTGAATCGGATCGGCACCATGTTCGCCAACATCGCGGCGGCATTGCGCAGTCGCATGGTCACCCGTCCGGTCACCGGCAGTGACAAGACGACGTCGTCGGTGTCGGTCATGCGGGACAGGAAGGCGGCAAAGGCGGCTCCGAGCACCTGTGCGGGCGAAGCATCCAGATCCTCGGCGAAACGGTCGAGCCCGGCGGTCAGCCGTGACGGCAGCCGCCGGCCGGCGAAGCGATCGTCCTCGCTCCATTTGGCGGTGCGACCGGACAGACTCGTGGTCGGCGGCAGATCCGCGACCTTGTCGAGCCAGTACGCCTTGTCCTTGTCGAATCGGGCGCCGGCGCGATACTCCTGCTCCATGGCGATGATGTCGGCCAGCCGCGCCGCCACCAGCGGGGCAGGCGGCCTTCCCTCGAGCAGCGCGTTGTAGTGCTCGGCCACCCGGTTCAAGCCGTTGAACGCGCCGTAACCATCGATCACCAGGTGGTGGGCGCGCCCGTACCACAGATACCGGTCCTCGCCCAGCCGGATCAGGCGTGTCACGGCGAGCCGGTCCCTGGCCAGATCGACGATCTTGGTGTTGTAGTCCCGCCGCATCCATTCCATCGCCGCCGCGTAGGGGTCGTCTTCGGCGCTGAGGTCGAGCAACGGTTCGTCGTAAACGAAGCTGTGATCGACGAATTGATAGGGGTGGCCGGCGGATTCGACCACACGGACCACGAGCGACTCGGATTCGTGGGCGGCAATGTTTACCGCCTTGGTGAACGCGGGGTAGTCTATCGGTCCCTCGATCTCGACGTAGTGCGCGATATTGACGTTCGGACCGCCCGGCAGGTTGTTAGCGAGCCACATTCCGTACTGCGCCCTGGAAAGCGGAATCAGATCCGGATCTCGGTCCGCAGACGTGGCTGAATTCGAACTCATCGTCTAACCCCTCCTAGAATTCCGGACACGAGAACAGCGCACAACAAAACCCCGCCCGTGCCCGGGCATTTCCTGAACGTCCAGATGCACTTACATACGCACTTCATCTGCATTGTGAATGGCAGCACGAAGCCGCGGCCGCTCCTCGACGGATACGGCTCCAGGTGTCGGCGCCTTTCAAATGTATTTCGACCCCCTGTCCCCCGACCCTGTCTACAACAACTGTGCAACAAATTCGTCGTGAGGCGGCACGACGATGCCACTGTAAACCCGTTGCGGCCGAAAAACACCTGGCCACGCCGGTCGTTGCGGAACCCGTTAGACGTGTCGAACTAAGTACGTTTTGTCCGAATTCAAATGCGATTCGTGTTGTCGGCTCCGCCGATCCCTGTGCCACACCGGGTTCGCGACGTCAACCCAATGTTCGACTCCGACCCGCTCGGCTGCCGCTTCGAACATAGATATGCCCCTTCGTTCGTTCGAAAAGACAACATGCTCACAACATTCCCGCGCCGATACGGTACGGGAACCTGATGCGGCCGCGGTGTAGGTAAACCCGCTGCACCGTACCCATTTAATGCTACTGAATACCTGCTTTCTTGTCTCGCACTCCATGCGAATCGATCGGCTAACGAATGCCCTGGGCGCGGCGAGCGGTGCGCGTACGCGACTCGAACACCGGCGCGCCCGATGCCGGTGAAATTGCGACGATGTATTTCGGCTGTCCCTTATCGGTGAGACGGTGGAGTGCGAATCACGCGTATGGGTTCCCTGCCGGTGGGCCGCGCCCTGAACCGCCCCGAAACCTCACTGTCCCACTACGGGCCGACCGGTGGACCCGGCCGCTACACCTGAACGCGCCTGGCGGAATCGGAGCAGGCCAGCGGCGGCCCTCCGATAACCCTGTTGCAGCGCAACAACTCACACCGGCACGCGTACGACGAGACGCGCCGAGCGCCGGGCTCCGAGCCACTGCCAGCGGCCTCGATTCTGCGGAGCGGAAGAACGCGCGTACCATCCTGCGTCTGGATGAGGGGTCCGGGACAGTGGCGGTTTCGCCCTGTCTGGTTTGCGTTGCTTTCCCGATTCGTCAGGGGACGGTCGGTCGGTTCAATGAGTTGGGAGTGGATGTTCGGTGGCACGCAAAGTGGTAGTCACGGTCGTCGATGATTACGACGGTCGCTCGCCGGCGGTGGAGACGGTGTCGTTCGGCATGGACGGTGTCGGCTACGAGATCGACCTGTCGGAGGAGAACGCGGCCCTCTTGCGGGAGGTGTTCGCGGAGTGGACGCCGTTCGGCAGGCAAGTCGGCCGGGTCGGGCGTCGCCGCAGCAAGCCCGTCGAGCCGAGCGGTGCGCGGAAGCCGGAGGCGGGCGTGGTCCGGAAGTGGGCTCGGGCGAACGGTTTCGAGGTGCCCAGCCGCGGACGTGTTCCGTCGGAGGTCGTCGCGGCGTACGAGAAGGCCGCTTCGTAGGGCGTCGGCGAGTCCGCCCTCCGCGGGTCGTCGCGGAGGGTCGGTCCCGTCACCGGCGGGTCGCCCCCGTTCAGGTGGTAGGTCCCCACTGCGCGGCTTCGACCAACTCGCGCCACCGCCGTAGCACCAGCTCCGTGTAGTGGTCCGCGGCAATGTCATAGGCGCCATAAAAGCTCTTTCGCCGCTCCGACGGCTTCACGAATACCGCTGGGGCGGACCCGTTCTCTACCGCGCGCTCGATCTCGCCCAGTGTCGACGTCCACACCCTGCGCCGGAGAAACTCCCGCAGGCTCTCCGGGTAGTCGTCGGGTCGCGGGACCGGGATGCGCAGCTGCCGCATGGCGCCGTGCATCGCGTCCATATCGCCCGCGATGAACGTCTCCGGTCCCAACGGCAACTGTCTGCGATGGATATGTTTGACGCTGTAGTACCGGACCGGGATCCCGCGCCGACCCAACCCTTCCGCGAGCAGCTTCTCCTCGTGCCGCATCGCACCGGATCCGGCGTACTGCAGGAACGCGACGCTGAACATCATCTTTCCGATCGACTGTCTCCCACGAAAAGTCAGGAGGGAAGTTACCGTCCGGCACCGACAAGCGCCGTCGATATTCGAGTACGGGAATCCGGGGTCGGGGGAGCGGTGATCCAGATCCGCGAGGGAAACGCGCTCACCAGCGCAGGACGGCCTCGGTTTCGTCGTCGACCAACTCACCGGTGGGTTCGAAGCCGAGCGCCCGGTAGAAGCCCTCCGGGCTGCCGGGGCCGAGGCCGTAGCTCGTGTAGAGCGTGTTGGTGCCACGCGCTTTCAGGTGCGCCACCAGGCTCTCGATCGCCCGGCGGCCGTATCCCTTGCCCTGGTGCGGGCCCGCGATCATGAAGCGCCACAGGGACACGCCGGGTTCGTCGAAGTCCATACCGAGGTCGAGCATGAGGAAGCCGACCGGCTCGTCGCCGGAGTAGATACCGCGAAACCAAGCGGCATCCGCGAAGTGCGCCTCGGCGATCGATATGCCGTTGTCGGCCACCATCTTCCGCTGCTCCGGCGACAGCGTCTCGCTGAGCTTACACACTTCGTACACGGTCTCCGCGGTGATCCTTCGCAGTTCCACGGTTCGCTCGGCGACGGCTGATGGGCTCACCCGCTCTTCGTACCCCACCACGCCCGCGGGTTCAACGGAATTTGCGAACCACCCGAGGCTGCCGGAACGGCTCCGTCTCTTCGGGAAGCCGGTGACGGCGGACGTCCTAGGGGTAGGGAGTGTCGCCCTTCGCACGTGTCGTCACGGCGCGCAGGACCGCGGGCGTGCAGCCGACGGCGATCGACACCACCAGCGTCAGAGCCGCCAGGACAGTTGGACGCCAGGGCCATACGGCGCCGTCGAGCTGTAGGTGAGCGTCCGGATACTCGGTGAACTTCGCGGCGACCCTGGCGGTGGCGCGATCGGTGTGCGCCGCGAGGTCCCGGAGCGCCGGGTCGAAGGCGAAGTCACCCGGACGGCGATCCGCTCCGGGGCGGATCTCCCGATCGACCTGCGCGGCCGTGTGCGCGAGAAGGGTGAGACCGTGGCGCGAGGTGACGTGCGGTGTATCGCCCACCGGGACGAGGTGCGCGGCGAAGGAGCTGCCCGCGTAGACCTCCAGCACCGCCGCCAAGTCCAGTTCGCCGACGCCGTCACCGAGTCGGACTCCGATCCGCGGTTGGAAGTACGGGAACGCCACACCGAGGACGTAGGGCAGATCGGACAGTCGCCTGCCGTGCGCCGGAATGTCGGTCGTCCCCTCCGGCGTCCAGCCGGGAAAGGCCACCTCCGCGCCGATCCGAGCGGCCTCCGGGCGGCCCGCGAGGCGTTCGACGACCTTCAGCGCGCCGACGACGCCGGAGGTGACACCCGCGGTGCTGATGACGTTCGCGTCCTCGACATAGCGTTTCCCCGCCACCCACCGGGTGTCGGGGTACGCGTCGGCGAGGCCGTCGATCGAATCCCAGAACGAGGTCGCGGTGCGATCGCGCAGCACCCCGCTCGCGGCGGCGAGCTTTGCGCCCGCGCAGACGCTCAACACCAGCGCGCCTTGACCGGACCGATTCGAAATGTATTGGCGCGCCGCGGATTCCTCGGGATCAGCGACGGCGGGCACGACGACGACATCGGCGGGCGGTGCGTCGTCGAACGTCCGGTCGGGGACGATCGTCAGCCCGCCGGACAGCGCGACCGGTGTGCGATGCGCCGCCACGGTGAACACGGTGAACCCCGCCGACCGCGCGAACACCTCGAACGGCGCCAGCGCGTCGGCCGCGACGGAACCGCGGTGCCCCAGTACGACCGCGACAGTGATGCGGCCCTCGGGGAGCGGACGCGGCGCCGGAACTTGCCCGGGAGCGATCGTGTAGTTGCGAGACATCGATACATGGACACCGATCGCGCATACGCCTGCGAAAGTCGCTGCGGCGAGGACGATTCCGAGCACTGCTGTCAGCCCCTTCCTCATCGCCGCGCCGCCGGAGTGGTACCGAATCGGGTCGCGTACAACCGGCGCAGGTGTCGCGCATCGCCGAACCCGCACCGCGCGGCGACGGCTTGCACCGTCAGATCCGTCTGTTCGAGCAGATTCGCGGCCAACTCCAGACGCAGCCGCTGGCGATATTCCAACGGCGTGATCCCGATCGTGGACTTGAACGCACGGCTGAGCCCGCGTGGCGAAAGATGGGCGATGGCAGCGAGTTCGGCGAGGGTGTGACTGGAGTCGAGGTTCTGGGCCAGATGGTCCTGTACCCGGTGCACCGCCTCGTTCAGGTGGGCCCGATCCCGCAGAAACGGACTGAGCTGGGCATGGCGACCGTCGCGCCGCAGATAGACCACCAGTTGGCGTGCCACGGCGGCGGCCAGCGCGGCGCCGTGATCACGTTCGACAAGGGACAGCGCCAGATCTATCCCGGAAGCGATTCCCGCGCTGGTGCTCACCGGCCCGTCGTGCACGTAGAGCACCGAATCCGCCACGCGCGCAGCGGGATAGCGCGCCCGCATCGCGTCGAGCAGCTCCCAGTGGGTGGTGCACCGCCGCCCGTTCAGCAGCCCGGCGTCGCCCAGCGCGGCCGCGCCGCTGCACACCGAGGCGAACCGCGCGCCGCGCTCGGCCTGTGCCCGCAACCAGTCGGTCACCTTGCGCGACACCGGCGGGCGGTCGCCTCGAAGGCGAGGCCCCGGAACGAGAACGAGATCGCCCGCCGAGGTCGTCGGTAGCGGCGCGAGGTCCGACAGGACCAATCCCTGGGCGGATCGCACGCTCGAGTCGGCGCCGACGTGCTCGATCCGGTAGGCGCCGCCCAGCACCGTCGCGGCGTCGAAGACCTGCACCGGACCGGCGAGATCGAGCAAATTCACCTGGGGGAGGACGAGGACGACCACTCTGCGCGCTGTACTCACCCGCCCAACGTAAGCAAGAAGACCTGCGCCGACGAGGGCTAACACGGCCGAACGGCGGACGGATCAGGCACTCCAGTGCGCTGGCCGCGCTCACGCGTGCGCGGCGATCCTCTTGTCGATCACGGAGAGCGCGAACTCGCTCCAGCGAATGTTCTCCTGTTCGAAGGAGATTCCGCGCAGCAGCGTGAGATAGGGGCCGACCCGCTCGGCCTCCTCGAGGTACGCCTGCTCGCTGCGGCCGGCCAGCAGGCGGGTGCGCAGCCGCTCGTAGCGGGCCAGCTTGGCTTTCGACCACTCCAGTTTGTCCAGGACCGCGGCGCGCACGGCAGGCGCGTCCTCGACGTCCATGCCCTGCACCTTCACCATCATCTCGTCGCGAATGGCGGTGGGTTTGGGGGGCGCTTCGATGAATTCGCGCAGGACCGCTCGTCCGGCGGGGGTGAGGGCGTGCAGGCGCTTGTTGGGACGGCGTTCCTGCTGCACCACCCGGGTCTCGATCAGGCCGTCGGCCGCCATGCGCTCGAGTTCCTTGTACAGCTGCTGCGGGGTCGCCATCCAGAAGTTGGCCACCGAGGCGTCGAAGCCCTTGGCCAGGTCGTAGCCGGAGGCCTCGCCTTCCAGCAGGGCCGCGAGTACCGCGTTACGTAGCGCCATCAGCCCAAGATACCAGCAGGAATGACTAGACAAATAATTTACTAATCATCTCTGGACAACTATCCGCAGGATCATTATCGTCCATGGACGTAGTACTCAACTAGTTGCATATGAAAGGTGGGGACATGCATCCCTTCCGGGCAGCCGTGGAGGCCCGCGACGAGGCCGCCATCGAGGCACTGCTGGCCGACGACGTCGTGTTCACCAGTCCGGTGGCGTTCAAGCCGTATCCGGGCAAGGCGATCACCGCGGCCATCCTGCGCGCGGTGATCCGAGTCTTCGAGGACTTCCGCTACGTCCGCGAGATCGCCGACGCCGACGGTCACGACCACGCCTTCGTGTTCGAGGCCACGGTCGACGGCAAGCAGCTGACCGGCTGCGACTTCCTGCACTTCGACGAGGACGGGAAGATCGACGACTTCATGGTCATGGTGCGCCCGCTCTCCGCCGCGCAGGCCTTGGCGGCGCGCATGGGGGAGCAGTTCGAACGCATCGAGGCCGAAGCCACCGCGCAACTCCAGCGAGAGGCGACCGGCGCATGACCGACTACGACGCCATCGTCGTCGGTGCGGGCAACGCCGGTCTGACCGCCGCGGCGACGCTGCAACGCGCGGGCGCGCGGACCCTGCTGGTGGAACGCCACAACATCCCCGGCGGATGTGGCACCTCGTTCCGCCGCGGCCGGTTCGAGTTCGAGGTGGCGCTGCACCAGCTGTCCGGTGTCGGCGTCGAGGGACAGCCGATCTCCTTGCGCGAGGGATTGTTCCAGCAGCTCGGCATCGCCGACAAGCTGGAGTTCGTCCAGGAGCACGACCTCTACCGAGCGGTGATTCCCGGGCAGCTGGATCTGACCCTGCCCGCCGACTGGGATGCCGCGATCGACGCCATCGAGGCGGAGTTCCCCGGCAACCGCGATCGGGCGGCGAAGTTCTTCGAACTGCTGAAGCAGGTGAGCTTCTGGCAGATAGCCGCCATGCGCGGCATGCCGGTCGAGCAGATCGATCCGGTGCTGTTCCGGTACGGGCTGCGTCCGCTGAAGGACGTGCTGGACGAATACTTCGACGACGACCGCATCAAGGTCGCGCTCGGAATGTATTGGACCTACCTCGGCCAGCCGCCGTCGAAACTGCGCTTCCAGGACCTGGCGTTGACGCTGTTCGCCTACTTCGAGTTCAAGCCGTGGCACGTGCGCGGCGGTTCGCAGGCCATGTCCACCGCCATCCTGGACGCCTTCCTCGCCGCGGGCGGTGAAGTGCGGTTCAACACCGGCGTGGCGGCCGTGCTCACCGCGGGCGGCCGGGTGCTCGGCGTGCGGCTCGACGACGGTACCGAAGTGACCGCGCCCGACGTGGTGTCGAATGCCTCGCTGCCCACCACGTACGGAATGCTCGAGGGCATCGATATGCCCGCGGCGGTCCGAGAAGACTTGGCGACCAGGCGAATCGGCGTCTCCGGGTTCGTGCTGCACATGGGCCTGGACGCCACTCCCGCGGAGCTGGGCTTCACCACGAGCACCACCTTCGTCAACATGGACGCCGACGACGATCGCACCTACGACGCCTGGCGCTCGTTCGAACCCGCGCGTGGAATCTGCGTCAGCTCTTACGATGTAGCACCGATCGGCTTCGCGCCGTCCGGCGCCACCCACGTCAGCTTGATGACGCTGCAATACGCGGACATCTGGAGGAACGTCGCCCCCTCGGAGTACGCGCGCACCAAGTTCGCCTACGCCGAGACTCTGCTCGACCTGTGCGAGACCATCACCCCCGGCATCCGCGACGCCATCGAGGAGGTCGACGTCGCGACGCCGTTGACGATGATGCGCTACCTCGGCCACCCGGGCGGCGCGATCTACGGCTACGACCAGGACGCCACCGAAGGCTGGCTTTTCCGCGACAGCGAACGCCGAACCCACGTTCCCGGACTGCATCTGGCCGGTTCCTGGGCCGGTATCGGCGGATTCCAACCCACACTCGAGGCGGGCGCCCGCGTCGCCCGCCGCCTGCTGCGCACCAAAGCCGCCTGAACGGAGCATTCTCGTGAAACACCCCTTGGCCGAACGATTCGACGGCGCGAGCGAGATCCTCGCCGAGATCGACTCCCGCATCTCCGACACCCGCGATCACCTCGCCGAAACCCGGGCCACCGTCGACGCCTATCACCCCAAGCGGCTGCGGCTGGCGGTCACCGCGATCATCGATGAAACCCCGACTACCAAGACTTTCCGGCTGACGAGTCTCGACCGAGTCCCGCTGCCGCCGTTCCTGGCCGGGCAGTACGTCAACGTCTTCTTCGACGGCACCAGCCGCCCGTACGCCATCTCCTCCAGCCCCACCCGGCTGGATCACTACGACCTCACGGTCCGCCGGGTGCCCGGCGGCCGCGTCAGCAACCTGCTCATCGACACCGTCGAAGTCGGTCGAGTCCTCACCACCACCGGGCCGATGGGCACTTTCCATCACAACCCGCTCTTCCACGGCGACGACGTCGTGTTTCTCGCGGGCGGTTCCGGTGTCGCGCCCGCCATGAGCATGATCCGCGAGATCGGCGAGCTCGGCCTCGACCGCACCTTCCACCTGATCTACGGCTCTCGCGATGCCGCCGACGTGATCTTCCGCGACGAACTGGACGCGCTTGCCGCCGGGCATCCCGGCATCGACGTCGACCACGTCATCGCCGAGCCCGACGCCGAATGGACCGGCGCCACCGGGTTTCTCACCGCCGACACCATCGGCTCCCTCGCGGGCACACTCGACAACCGGATGGTCTATGTCTGCGGCCCGCAAGCCCTCTACCCCTACGCCCTCACCCAGCTGACCGCGCTCGGCCAGCCGCGCAAGCGCATCCGCTTCGAGGCCAACGGTGCTCCGAACGATCCCACCGCGCAACCGCATTGGCCTGCGGAGGCCGATCCGGCAGGCGAGGTCACCGTCACCGTCGGGACTGTGTCCTTCCGTACTCCCCGCAATCGTCCGTTGCTGGACGCTCTGGAGGACAACGATCTTCGTCCGGAGGCGGCGTGCCGCTCGGGCGAATGCAGTTTGTGCCGAGTGCGCGTCGTGAAAGGTCGGGTACACACCGCGGAGGAGGCCAAGCTCCGCCTCTCCGACGCGCAGTTCGACTACACCCACTCCTGCGTCGCCTATCCGATCAGCGATGTGGAGCTCGACCTGTGAGCGCGAGCAAGATGGCCGAGCTGTCGCACCGGTGCGAGGACGAACAGCGGCGCGGGAAGCGTGCCGCATGACCGCCTATTCGCGCTATGTCGCGCTCGGCGACAGCCAGACCGAAGGCGTCGGCGACGGCGACGACCGGACCGGACTGCGCGGTCTGGCCGACCGTCTCGCCGACCGGCTCGCCGCGATCGAACCGGAACTGCGCTACGCCAACCTCGCCGTGCGCGGCAAACTGGCAGGCCAGGTGCGCGCCGAACAGCTCGACGCCGCACTGGCGCTGCGGCCCGACCTGGCCACCGTGGTCGCCGGGTTCAACGACCTGCTCCGCCCCGGATTCGACGCCGACGAGGTCGCCGGTCACCTGGACGCGATGTTCGCGGCGCTGACCGGCAGTGGCGCGGTCGTCGCCACGCTGACCTTCCCCGACGTCGCCCGCATCACCCCGCTCGCGCGTCCGATCAGCGGGCGGGTCACCGCGCTCAATCAGCGCCTTCGTGCCGCCGCGGAACGGCACGGCGTCATCGTCGCCGACACGACCCCCTACGCCGTCGTCACCGATCCCCGCCTCTGGAGCCCGGATCGGCTGCACGCGGGCCCGATCGGGCATCAGCGCATCGCCGACGCACTGGCCTACGCTCTGCGCCTGCCCGGCGCCGACGACCGCTGGACCGAAGCCCTGCCGCCGCTGCCCGCCCGCGCCGCGCTTGCCACCGCCGCGAGCGAAATACGTTGGGCCGCATCCTTTCTCGGTCCCTGGCTCGGGCGACGGCTGACTGGACGGTCCTCCGGCGACGGCCGCACCGCCAAACGCCCCGACCTGCTGGCGGTTCGGCGCCGTATGGACGCCGCGACCACCGATCGACCGCGGGCGTGATCACGGCGACCGTCCGTGCCGTGGGGCGCTTCCCCGAACACGAAGTGATCGTCGGCTCGGGCGGCGATACCGGGTCGATCGGCGCTACTGGGCGAGGTTCGGGCGCCGCTTCGCGCGGTACGGCAGCGCGAACATGTACAGACCGGTGCCCATGAGCAGGAAGAGCGGGGGCAACGGCAGGTAGAACAGCCAGACCGCGGACTCGGTCAGCCCGAGTGCGGCGGCGACGAAACAGAGGACGACGGTCGTCGTGAAGACGATGGACGTCCAGCGGTGCAGCTGCCGGTAGCGCTTGTTGTTCATCGGTATCTCCCTTTCCGCGCACGATCGAATCGGTGACGACTGCCCTGGCGGACGTCACCGTACTCGTGCGTTGGTCGATTCGCGGCGATAAGGTCGAGGCGGCGAGACCGGTGCTTTCGCCAGGGGGTGGAATGCGATCGATGAGGGTGCCCGCCGATGACGGGTCCTTGCTGCGTGTCGGTGTCACCGGACGTGGGCCGGATGTCGTGGTGCTCTCAGGTGGGCCGGGGTGCGTTCATTACCTGGAGGACGACGCGCTGGCGCCGCGAGATCAGGTGTGGGTCGACGTCGTCACGAGAGTCTGCCGCGCGCAGGTTCAGGGGTTCGCGGTGTGATCGGCGTCCATGAGGCGGGCCGCGCGCGGGGCGATGTACAGCTCGGCGGCCGCCTTGGGGTCGGCGCACCGGCGGTTGGTGAGGTTCTCGATGCGGCGCAGCCGGTTGTGGATCGTGTTGCGATGGAAGTGGAGTCGGCGGGCGACCTCGAGATTCGAGCCCGCGCACTCGAACCACAAGTCGAGTGTGTCCAGCAGTTCGTTACGGTCGGTGGCGGGCAGCTCGAGGATCGGGCCGAGGATCTCGGTGGCCAGCTCGCCGCTCGGATGCGGTGCGTGTGCCAGCAGCAACGGAATCGGCTCGGCGCCATAGCTCGTCACGGCGGGCACGCCCGGAGTCGTACAGCGACAAGCGATTTTGGCTTCACGCAGCGCCGCGGCGGCGTCGATGGGACGGGTGAACAGCCGGCTGACCCCGATGCGAGACGTCGCGCCGAGCGTCAGCAGATCGAGTGCCGGATCCAGGCCGCGCGGCGTGACGAGGCTCAGCAGGCCGATCCGCTTGTCGGGCTCGGTGCTCCAGAAGGAGTCGACGAATCCGGCGCGCAGCCGGTCCTCGATGGCGGGCAGCACCTCAGCGGCGGGATCGCTTTCCGCGTGCACCACGACGAAGGACCCGGTCTGCGGCAGATGCAGGGCACGGCAGATCCCCCACAGCGTCGCGTTGTCGGCCGTGCCCGTGAGCAGGGTGCGCAGCATGGTCCTGCGTCGTTGGTTGTCGCGGTGCACACGGTCGGCGAGGTAGTGCTCGTAGGAGTCGGCGGCCGCGCTGGAGTAGTCGTCGACGAGCCGCCAGATCTCCGAACCCAGCGCGGGCAGACAGTCCTGGGTGCTCGGCGCGGCGCCGCGCAACGATCGCTCCCAGATCAGCCGACCGGCGAGCCGGTACGCGTGCAGCAGCGCCGCGAGCGGTATCCCGAGCTCGGCTTTCAACCGGCCCGCGACTATCGCCGGATGCAGGCGCCGCGCCGCGGTGCCCGACAGCTGACCGAGGAGCGCGGCGAGATTGTCGTGGACCGTGCTGTGCAGCTGCTGATCGGTCAGCGATGTCGATTTCGCATAGATCTCGTCGCCGACGCGGATTCGGTCGACCAGGTCGTCGGTGAGTTGATCGAGCTGGTCGAGCAGATCGCGGGCGAGTAGCTCGGCCCCCTCGGGCACCGATCCGATCACCGTCGTCATGCACCGATGATACGTAGCGCCGTGAGCGCCGTGGATGTGCTGCAGCACATCGCAGGGCGCGGAATCGTTGGCTGCGGCCCATGGCGCGCCACCTCGGACTGATTGCAGGATCGACCTGGAAAGTGACCTGGGCCATACGCGGGCCGGGTCGATGGTGAATCGAGAGAGGTGCCGATCGTGTACGACTACGTCGTCGTCGGCGCGGGGTCCGCCGGATCCGTGCTGGCAGCGCGGCTGTCCGAGGACCCGGCCGTCCAGGTCGCGTTGATCGAGGCGGGCCGCACCGCACAGACGCTCTACCACCCCACCTCGACCTGCGCGATCGGCGCGGTGGTCGATCCCCGGCTGCGCGTGTTCGGCCTGCGCGGCCTGCGGGTCGCCGACGCCTCGGTGATGCCGAGCGTCGTGCGGGGCAACACCAACGCTCCGACGATCATGATCGGCGAGAAGGCCGCCGCGATGATCGCCGAGGAGCTCGAATCGGAAGGATCCGCACGATGACGATGACGACGGCACAGGAGATCGACTCGGCGATCGCGGCCCTGCGACTCGGCGAGATCGAATGGAGCAGGACACCCTTGCGCGGCCGACGGCAGCTGCTGGAGGAGATCCACGCCGCCACAGCGGAATTCGCGCGGGAATGGGTGGAGACCGCCGCCGGGATCAAGGGTCTGGTCGCGGACTCCCCGCTGCTCGGCGAGGAATGGGTCAGCGGCCCGTACTCGCTGCTGACCGGCGCGGCCGCTCTCGCGGAATCGCTGGCCGCTCTCGAAGACGGCGCGAGTCCGGTCGACGGATACCGGATCCACGAGGCGCCCGGCAACCGCACCGCGGTCGACGTCTTCCCGGCGAGCGGCTTCGACCGGTTGCTGCTCAACGGTTTCAGCGCTCAGGTGTGGTCGAAGCCCGGTGTGGACGCCGCCACGGTGCGGGCGCGCGCCGGACTGGGGCAGCGCACACCAGAACGGACCGGCGGCATCGCGGTGGTCCTCGGCGCGGGCAACATCTTCTCCATCGCGCCGCTGGACGTGCTGTACCAGCTCTACGCGGACAACAGGGTCGTGGTGCTCAAGCTGAACCCGATCACCGACCCCTTGCTTCCGGTCTTCGAGAAGATCTTCGCTCCGGCCATCGCCCGCGGTTTCGTGCGGATCGTCACCGGCGGCGCCGACATCGGCACCGCACTGGTGCACCACCCCGACGTCGAGTCGGTGCACATGACCGGCAGCGCGCTGACCCACGACGCGATCGTCTTCGGCGCCGGAGAAGACGGCGCCCGGCGCAAGGCCGCGCGAAAGCCGTTGCTGAACAAGCCCATCACCAGCGAGCTCGGCGGCATCTCGCCGACCATCGTGGTGCCGGGTCGATGGTCGCGCGCCGATCTGCGGTTCCAGGCCGAGCACCTGGCGACCCAGCGACTGCACAACAACGGCTACAACTGCGTCGCCGCCCAGGTGGCGGTCGTCAGCGCGGACTGGCCGCAGAAGCAACAGTTCCTGGACGAGCTGCGAGCCGCCATGAACCGCGCGCCCGCGCGCAAGGCCTACTACCCCGGATCGGCGCAGCGGGTGGCCGCGGCACGAGCCGAATACCCCGAAGCGCGAAAGCTCGGCGCGCACGGTGAACGCACGCTCATCACGGGTCTCGCGCCGACCAAATCGGAACCCGCGCTGCACACCGAGTACTTCGCACCGGTTCTCGGGGTCCTCGAGATCCCAGGGACCGCGGCGGCATTCCTCGCCGAGGCGGTGCGAGTGTGCAACGACGAGTTCGAGGGGACGCTCGGGGCCAACATCATCGCCCATCCTCGGACGATGAAGTCCTTGGGCGCCGATTTCGACACCGCCGTCGCGACACTGCGCTACGGCACCGTGGCGATCAACGCCTGGACCGGCCTCGGCTATCTCACGGCCCGGGCGAGCTGGGGCGCCTTCCCCGGGCACAGCGTCCACGACGTGCAGAGCGGAATCGGCGTGGTGCACAACGCGTTGCTGATCGCCGACCCCGAACGCACCGTGGTCCGCGGACCGTTCCGGCCGTCGCCGCGCTCGGTGCTGCACGGTGAGTTCACGCTGTCGCCGAAGCCCCCGTGGTTCGTGACGAACCGCACCGGCGCCACCACGCTGCGCCGGTTGACCGATTTCGCGAAGAAGCCCAGCGTGGCCGCCCTGCCCGGCATCTTCGCTTCCGCGCTGCGCGGTTAGGCGTACCTCCGCCTTCGCTCGGCGATGCGTAGGCGGAGCACGGACTTCGTCCGACAGCGCCCGTCAGGCGACGCGACACCCACACTCGGCCGACACGGTGAGACGCCGTGTCGGCCGAGTCGTGACCGGTCTATTCCGGCCATGGGCGGCGGGTCAGAGTTGTTCTCCGAAAGCCGCGAGGGCTGGGAGGGGGTGCCAGCGGGGGTCGAAGAGGGCGTGGGCGCGGAAGTAGTCGACGGAGGGTTCGACGCTGTCGTCGAGGAAACACGCTCCCCACCAGAACAATCCGCATCCGGTCGACAATTCCCGCACGGTGGACAGGGCGGAACGAAGGTATTCGTGTTGGCCGCGGGTGTCGAACGGGAACTCCCGCTCGGTGTCGGTGTAGACGCGGTCGTGGCCGACGATGGGACGGAAGGGGTATGCGGTCTCGCCTATCAAGAGTCGTTTGTCCGGTCGCGATGAGCAGAGCGCTTCGAGTTTGCTCAGACGCGCGATCGTGGCGTCGTCGTGGGCCAGCGGGTAGAACGACAGCGAGACGGCGTCGTAGTCGAGGTCGAAATGGTCGGCATACCGCAACCACCACTCCGCGCCTTCGGCATCGGCGCCCCGGTCGAGATGAACGGAGACGAGTGCGGAGTCGGTGGCTTCCCGCGCACCGGCTGTCGCCGCGCGCAGGATTTCGGACAGGATCACCCACTGATCGGCCGAATTCCACTCGCGCCCGTCGTCGGCTGCGGGATGTAGCCGCGCGCCGCCGCGTGGGTCCTGCCCCGGTTCGGCCCAGAGCATCCCATTGGTGATCTCGTTGCCGATCTGGACCATCGCCGGCCGAATTCCGTGCCGCAGGAATTCGATGAGGACATCCCGGGTGTAACGCCGGACTTCCTCGATCAGCGAGCGAATCGGCAGCGCGGCCCACGATCTGGGCTTGACCTGCGTGCCAGGGTCGGCCCAGGTGTCGGAGTAGTGCAGCGTGAGACACACCGCGAGCCCGGCGGATCGGGCCGCCAGCGCCAGATGGATCGCACGCGCCAGGTTCATCGGCGACCTGCCGTCCACCCAGATGCTCAATCGCACGCTGTTCACGCCGTGCTCGGCGAGCGTCGTCGTCACCGCGGACGCTCGCCGATCCGGACAGTGCGACACATCGACTCCGTGGAAAACATCGGACACGCACCGGGATTGGTGTCGTGCCGCGGAATCTCGGAGCGGCTCGGTCGCGGCGGGTTCCACTTTCGGGTAGCCGCCCGATCCATAGGTCCCGTCGTCGAAATCCAGACCGAGAAGGAGTCGGCAGTAGAACCTGGCACGCGGATGACGACTGTTCCCGATACTCGATTCCGCCCCGGTATGGCGCACGACAGCGGGAACGAGACGGTACGCGTCGAGCCGCACATGTGACGCGGCCGGATTGGCGGGCAGCGTCCAGAGGTAGGGAAATGTGTCGTTTCGTCGAACGGACGCGACATGCGCGTACATCTGGAAGTCGAGCGGATCCTTGAGCGGAGTCGTGATCTCCAGGAGTTTGGCCGCGCCCGCGAGTCCGACGAGATATCCCTCGGTGCCCGCCCCGCCGATGAGCTCGGCGTAGGAGAACGCCCCGCCGGTCGCGCGGATTTCCCCCGGTGTGGCTCTGCCACTGAGGAATAAGAGATCACAGTCCGCGGGCAATGCCCACTCGTCGATGCTGCCGGGCAGGGGCGAGATCAGCTCGGCATCGTCCTCGAGCACGATCGCCCACGGAATGCCGTTGTCGACGAGATGGCGCCAGAGCCGGATATGACTGATTCCGCACGCGGCCTCCAACGCCGCCCAAGGACCGAAGTCCCGGACGGCTTCGCCGTATTCGGGATCATCGAGATTCAGGGTGCGTCCGTCGGTGGCCGGCCACCGCTCGTAGTCCAACCTGTGGCGTGCCAGATTCTCGGAGATCACCCGCAGGCGGTCGATATCGCGATCGAGATTGATGACAAATGTCCGCATTCGTTCCCCCAGTCCTGTCCCGATCACCATGGGCGATGTGCCCGACCCGATGGCCGCCGTTTCGAAAGTGCTTGTCGACCAGGTGCTTACGTGCATTCGAACGGTACTTCTCGGCACTCCCGCCCCGGTATACGAAGAACTTCGTATAGCGGGCTTCACACGAGCTGTGCTCCGGAAACCGTTGCTGCACAATGCTGGAATGGAGGCCGCGCCCGGGGGAGACGCCAAACGGATTCACGATCTCGCGTTGCAGATCATCACCGAGAAGCAGCCGGTCCGGGTCTGGCCGCTGTTGATGGAGCGGCTGACCGCCGACCTCCCGTGCGACCTCGCGGTGCTCATCGACCTGAACTGGGCGGCGGGCACCGGTCACGCCCTCACCGGATCACCGGACTGGCTGCACGAGGCGCCGCTCGACGCGCTGATCCACGCGCACATGCGCTCGCACCCCTTGCTGCGGCACTACGCGCGGACCCGGGACCGGACGCCGCTGACGATGGACGAGGTCGCCGACGACCGCTGGTGGAAGGGCGAGGCCTACCGGGCGGGCAAGGACGCCATCGGCATCGACCGCCAGCTCGCGCTGCCGCTCGGCTCCGCACCCGGACGGATCCGCGGGGTCATCATGAGCCGCAGCGGACGCGGTTTCAGCGAGCGCGACCTCGAATACGCCGCGCTCGCCCGTTCGCTGCTCGACACCGTCGAAGCGCACGAGGCCGCGGCTTTCGCCCGCCCCGCCCTCGCCGATCCGGCCGACTACAAGATCACGCCGAGGGAGCGGGCGGTGCTGACGCTGCTGTGCGAAGGTCTGACCGCGCACGTGATCGGCACCAGGCTGGGCATCAAGCCCGCGACGGCGACGAAACACACCGAGAACCTCTACCGCAAGCTCGGCGTGCACGATCGTGTCGCGGCCCTGCGCAAGGCCCACTACCTCGGACTCGTCCCGCCGCCCTCGTAACATGGCGGCATGCGCGCTGTCGATCCGGTTCCCCACGCCGCGGAGTTGTGGGACATCACGGTCCCGGCACGGCCGGGCCGGATCGCCGGGGTGAGTATGGCCGGATTCCGCGGCCGGACGAAGAGCCCCGTAGACATGCAGGTGGTCCCTTACCCGTCGCTCACCGTGGCCATCGACTTCGGCGACGGCCTGCTCGTAGACGAGTCCAGTGGCCGGCGGTTTCGCGGCGGTATCGTCACCGGCCTCGCGCCCGACAGCGTTCGAGTGGGCGGGCGCGATATCGACTGCCTGCAGATTCGGCTGTCTCCCTCGGTCGCGCACGCGGTGCTCGGCGCGGCTTCGGAGCTGAGCGGGACGGTGGTCGGCCTCGACGAGCTCTGGGGCCCCGACGCAGGACGAATCCTGGAACAACTGCACGCCGCCGGGTCGTGGGACGAGCGGTTCGCGATCGCGGAGGCCGCGCTCCGACGGCGACACGGGCTGGGCCGGGTGGTCGACCCGCAGATCGAATTCGCCTGGCGGCAAATGGTGTCGAGTCGAGGCTCGGTTCGGGTCGAACGGCTGGCGGACGAGATCGGGTGGAGCCGTAAGCGGTTGTGGTCGCGGTTCCGCGCCCAGGTCGGTCTCACGCCCAAGCGCGCCGCTCAGCTGGTTCGTTTCGATCACGCGGCGCACCGCCTCGCCGCGGGGCACAGCGCCGCGCTGGTGGCGGCGGACAGCGGCTATGTCGACCAGTCCCACCTCCATCGGGACGTCATGGCCTTCGCCGGTGTGACGCCCACGGCCATCGCGGCCGCGCCGTGGTTGGCGGTCGACGACGTCGCGTGGGCCGACCCCGATCGGATCGGGGCTTGCGGCGCGGCTCTTCGGCGCTGACCACCAGAGCGGAACATTTCTCCAATACACGCGGCGGCGCGCCCGGCGATGCTGGCAGTCGTACCCGGCGCGGGGTGCTGTCGAGCCGCGCGCCGGGACGGCAGGCGAGAAGCCCATGGGAGGAAACATGAACGACGTCACCGGCACCGAACGGCTGCCACTGGGTATCCGGCTGCTGCACGCCCTGGCGAAGGCGCCCGACCTGGCGACGATGACCGACGAGGAACTGGCCGCTTTCCGCGAGGCGGAGAACCGCAAGCGGGCCTCCCGCGCCGCGCGGGTGATCACCGGATTTCCGGATCGCGGCGTCACCATCGGCTGGCGCGACGTGAAGTTGCCCGATCGGACGATCCAGGTCCGGGAATATCGGCCGTCGCGCGGAGGTGCGAACCTGCCGCTGGTGCTGCACGTGCACGGCGGCGGATACGTCGGCACCGCGGCGCAATGCGATTGGGCGAACAGCCATTTCGCCGCACGCCTGCCCGCGGTCGTCGTCTCGGTCGAACACCGTCTGCTCGCTACCGGGACGCCGCTGGCAGCCGCCGTCGACGACGGTTGGGAGGTACTGCTGCACGTGGTGCGGCACGCCGCGGAATGGGGAATCGACCGGGACCGCGTCGCGATCGCCGGTGACAGCACCGGTGGTTTGATCACCGCCGTCGCGGCGATCCGCGCCAAGGAGTCCGACCTGCACCTCCGGGCGCAGGTATTGGTCAATCCGGCCACCGATCTGACCGAGACGATGTTCGACTACGACTCGATGACCAGGTACGCGGACAGCCCGACCCTGAACACGGCGCGCCTGACGTTGTTTCAGCGGTTGTCCGTGCCACCGGGAACGAATGCCCGTGCCGTGTCGCCGCTGCGCGCCGACGACCTGAGCGGGTTGGCCCCGGCGCTCGTGGTGGTGCCCACCGTCGACCCGCTGGCCGATCAGGGCCGCCGGTACGCCGAACGGCTGCTCGAGTCCGGCACGCCCGCGCGGCTCACCGAACATCACGGCGCGCCGCACGGGTTCCTGGCCATGCCCGGCGTGGTGCCGCAGGCGAAGGCGGCGCGTGCGGAGATCACCGAGTTCCTCCTGGATCACCTCGTCGAGTCACAGACTGTCGCGTCGCGGAAGACCGTCGGGCGATGACCGCGACCGAACCAGTCGAGGCGAGCGAACGTTCCGCACCGCCACCGAAGGTTGCTTCCGCGCCGGAGCAGAGCATCGTGCGGTTGCTGCGCCCGTACCTGGGCGGTTTCGCCGCCGTCGTGGCTCTTCAGGTTCTCGGCGCCGTCGCCGGTTTGGCTCCGCTGCTGGCGGTCGCGGAATTGGGCCGAGTCCTGTTGTCGCCCGGCCCGATCGATCACGACCATGTCTGGTTCGTGGTGGTCGCGGGCGCGGCCGGTTTACTGGTCCGGCTGCTGTGCACGGCCGCGTCGGCGGGGATCGGACATTTGCTCGACGACCGGGTGCAACTGTCGTTTCGCAGGCAGTTGGCCGAACGGCTCGGCCGGGTACCGCTCGGCTGGTTCGCCCGGCGCCGGACCGGTGAACTGGCGAAGGTGGTGGGGGAGGACGTCAGCGCCGTGCACCCGTTCATCGCCCACACCCCAGGCGAACTCGTCTCGGCCTTCGTGGTGCCGCTGGTGTCGCTGATCTACCTGTTCACCGTCGACTGGCGGCTCACGCTGATCACGCTCGTCCCGGTGCTGCTCGCGGTCGCGCTCGTCCCGCTGATGATGACCCCGACCCGGCTGCGTGAGCAGGCGGATTTCGACGCGGCGATGGGACGGATCGCGAGTTCGGTCGTCGAGTTCGTGCAGGGGATCGCGGTGGTCAAGGCGTTCGGCGGATCCGGGCGCGCGCACCGCAAATTCGTCACGGCCGCCGACGATTTCGCCGACATCTTCCTGCGGATGGTGCGCGGTCTCGCCGGAGTCGCTGCCGGAATGCAGGTGGCGCTGTCGCCGCCGTTCGTACTGCTCGCCGTGCTGATCGGCGGTACGGCGCTGATCACCTCCGGTGGTATGGCCCCGGCCGATCTGCTGCCGTTCCTGCTCCTGGGACTGGGACTGACCGCACCGGTGGCGGCCCTCGGTCACGGTTTCGACGACATGCAGGCAGCCCGACGCGCGGTCGACCGGATCCGGGACGTGCTCGCGGTGCCGTCGCTACCAGAGCCCGCGCATCCCGTCGCGCCGCAGGGGCACCGGGTGGAACTGCGCGACGTTCGATTCGGCTACGAAGACGGTCACGAGGTGCTGCGCGGCATCGACCTGGTGCTCGAGCCGGGGACGGTCACCGCGCTCGTCGGGCCGTCGGGCAGCGGGAAATCCACGCTGGTTCAGCTGTTGCCGCGGTTCTTCGACCCGACCCACGGTTCGGTCGTTCTCGGCGGCGTCGATCTCCGCGACCTCGGCAGCCGGGAGCTCTACCGGACGGTCTCCTTCGTCTTCCAGGACGTCCGGCTGCTGCGCGCGTCGGTCGCGGACAACATCGCGCTGGCCGTGCCGCACGCCGACCTCGACGATGTGGTGCGCGCGGCTCGGCTGGCGAACATCCACCAACGGATTCTCGAACTGCCGCGCGGCTACGACACCGTGCT
This sequence comes from Nocardia sp. NPDC050713, assembly GCF_040654315.1. NCBI lineage: Bacteria > Bacillati > Actinomycetota > Actinomycetes > Mycobacteriales > Nocardiaceae > Nocardia > Nocardia sp. NPDC050713. The sequence goes on from NZ_JBFAHS010000015.1 coordinate 161,571, forward strand.
CGGTGAAGACGCCGGACTGTCCGGCGGTGAGGCCCAACGCCTCTCGATCGCCAGGGCGCTGCTCGCCGACGCGCCCGTCCTGGTGCTCGACGAGGCGACCGCGTTCGCCGACCCGCAGACCGAACAAGCCGTGCGCCAGACCCTTTCGACGTGGGGTGGCGATCGGACGATCCTGGTGATCGCCCATCGTCTGGAAACGGTCGCCGACGCCGACACCGTCGTGGTGCTGGAGAACGGATCGATCGTGGAGCGCGGCGAACCGGCCGAGCTGCTGGCGCGGAACGGAAAGTTCGCCGCGCTCTGGCAATCCCAGCGGAGCGCCGCGCACGCGAACTCCGCCGATGACACACCGCTAGGAGAGTGGCCCCGATGATTCGAATGCTGTTGCGGGTGCTCGGACCCGAGTACGCCCGGCCGGTGCGGCGCACCGTGGCACTGATGACGACGACCGCGATCCTCGAGGGTCTGTCCTACGCGCTGCTGGTTCCGGTGCTGCGAGCCCTGTTCGGCGACACCCCGGCGGACGCGTGGCCCTGGCTGATCGCGTTCGGAAGCGTGGTCGCGGTCTACGCGGTGCTGCGCTATGTCAGCGATCTGTCCGGTTTCCGCGGCGGGACAACGCTGTTGCGTGGCGTCTACCACCGGCTCGGCGATCACCTGGCCCGGCTGCCCATCGGCTGGTACACGGCGGGCCGCGTCGGGGAAGTGTCCGTGCTGGCCAGTCGCGGTGTGCTGCAGGCGATGAGTGTCATCGCGCATCTGCTGGCGCCGCTCGTCTCCGCCGCGGTGACGCCGCTGACGATCGTCGTCGTGATGCTCGCCTTCGATTGGCGCCTGGGGTTGGCCGCGTTGGCGGCCGTGCCGATCGTCGCGGCGACGCAGGTCTGGACCGGACGCTCGACGGCCGCGGCCGATGCCGAGCGTCACGAACGCGACAAGGAGGCGGCAGGCCGAGTCATCGAATACTTGCAGGCCCAGCCGGTTCTGCGCGCGGGTGGCCGGACCGTCGAACGCTTCCAGCTGCTGGACGACTCGTTGCGCGAAGTCGGGCGCGCGTCGCGCAGGCAGACGCTGTCGACGCTGCCCGGTGTCGTGGGCATGGCGCTCGTGGTGCAGGCGATGTTCAGCGCGCTGCTGGTTCTCGGCGCCTACCTCACGATCGGCGGAAACATCGGCGCCGCAGAGGTTTTGACGATCCTGGTGCTCGCCGCCCGCTGCGCCGACCCGCTGCTGTCGCTGGCCGACATGGGTGGCCAGCTCCGTAGCGCGCGCTCCGAGCTGACAAGGCTCGAGGCGGTCTTGCGCACCGAGCCGCTGCCGGAACCCAGCGAACCCGTGCGGCCGCGCCGCCACGACCTCGAGTTCGATTCCGTCGTCTTCCGGCACGGCGACCGCACCGTACTCGACGACGTGTCGTTGACCCTGCCCGAGGGACAGCGACTTGCCGTCGTCGGCCCGTCGGGCGCGGGCAAGAGCACGCTGCTGCAATTGCTCGCGCGGTTCTACGACGCGGACGCCGGTGCGGTGCGCGTGGGCGGGGTGGACGTGCGCGCGATCGACACCGAGGACTTGATGGCGCGGATCGCCATCGTCTTCCAGGACGTCTATCTCTTCGACGGCACGATCGAGGAGAACGTGCGCTTCGCGCGTCCCGACGCCGACGACGCCGAGGTGCGCGCGGCCGCGTCCGCGGCGCGACTCGACGACGTCATCGAGCGCCTGCCCGACGGCTGGGCCACCAACGTCGGCGAAGGCGGCGCGCTGCTGTCCGGCGGTGAGCGCCAACGTGTCTCGATCGCCCGAGCCCTGCTGAAGAACGCGCCCATCGTCCTGCTGGACGAGGTCACCTCCGCGCTGGACCCGGTGAACGAGGCGGCCGTCCACGCGGGGATCGAACGGCTGATGGCGGGACGGACGGTGGTGATGGTGGCCCACCGCCTGCGGACCGTCCAGCGCGCGGACCGCATCGTCTTCTTGGACGGCGGCCGGATCGTGGAGGACGGAAACCACGAGGAACTGCTGCGGCTGGGCGGGCGCTACGCGGATTTCTGGGGAGTGTCGATGGCGCCGGTCGTGAGTGGATGAGTCCCGAGGTCATCCGAGAGGTGGCCGCGGGCGCGCAGGCGGCCGGAACCGGCGCCGCGCGAAAGTAGTCGTCTCCCAACGCAGGACGACCAGCGACATCGTCGACAGGACAACGGTCGCGACTCCGAGTACGAACCAGAACCGCACCCAGGTGGGCGGAATCGGCAGCAGTACCACGGTCACACCCCCGGCCACGAAAGCGCCGAGACGTACTCGGCGTTCGTCTCGCCGCTGCTCGCGCAGCCGGGTCGAAACCGGTGTGGCCGAGCGCCGCAGCCCGTGCGTGATCAGCGCACGCCAGCATCGCAGCCGCAGCGCCAGCGCGCCGAGCAGCGTGGCCAGCCCGAGCAGCTGGGCCCATTCGGGTACCGCGCCCGCGGTCGCGGGCGTGAAGGGCAACGTCACCGAGCCGACGATGATGCCGCCCCACGCCTCCGCTGCGACAAGCTTGCGGGTCGGACGCGGTGGGTGGGGGCCGTTCGCGCCGCGGTGCGGTGCGCGTCGACCGGCCGCGAGGCGGGCGTTCATCTGTTCCTCCTAGGAAATAGTGATCATGCTACATTCGATCGTATAAGAAACGAACGATTACAGTTTGATCGTAGGAGGCTTGATGCGTGTTCTCGCACTGGGCGGGTCGGGGGCAATGGGAGCGGCGGCCGTCCGAGCGGCCGTCACGCTGCCCGGCGTGGCCGAAATCGTTGTGGCCGACCGGGATCTCGGCGCGGCTCAGCGGCTGGCCGCCGAGTTGAACGGGCGCGGCGCTGTCGTTCGCGCGCGCCGGGTGGACGTGACCGAGGCCGATGATCTGCACGACGCGCTGCGCAGCGCCGACGTGGTGCTCAATACGGTCGGGCCCTACTACCGTTTCGGCTTGTCGGTGCTGCGGGCCGCGATCCGTGCCCGGACGCACTATCTCGACATCTGTGACGATTGGGAGCCGACGTTGCGGATGCTCGAACTCGACGCCGCGGCCCGCGACGCCGGGGTGTGCGCGATCATCGGCATGGGAGCCAGCCCCGGGGTGAGCAACCTGCTCGCGGCCCGCGCGGCCAGGGGGCTCGATGCCGTCGAAAACGTCTACACCGCATGGCCTGTCGACGTCCCCGAGGCGCTCGACACCGCCGAAGTGCTTGGCGCGGGAGGCGAACCGCCCGCTGCCGCGGTGCACTGGATGCAGCAGATCAGCGGCGCCATCACGGTCGTCCGCGACGGTCGACTGGCCGAGGAGGCGCCATTGCGCGCGGTCACCTTGGCGCTGCCCGGTCGACGCCGCGGCACCGCCTACACCGTGGGACACCCCGAACCGGTCACCCTGCACCGCTCTCTCGCGCCCTCCGGGGATGCCGCGAACCTCATGGTCGTCACACCGGGCACCGCGGCCTACCTGGATGTGCTGCGCACCGATATCGACAAGGGCAGGCTGACCAACGAGTCCGCGGCGCGGGAATTGGCCGCACCCAGCTCGCGCCGGACGCTTCGCTCCATCCTGCGCGCCGCCCGTTTCGCCTCCCACGGCACCCTGCCGCCGTTCTTCGCCGCCGTCACCGGCCGCGCGGGAGACGAACACCGCACCGTCCTCGCACATCTGGCCGACAGTGCCGAAGTCGACCGGTTCACCGCCGACATGGCCCGGTTCACCGGCATCCCCTTGGCGCTGGGCCTCGCCCAACTCCTCGACGGCACGTCACGCGCAGCGGGGGTTCACTCACCGGAAACGATCATCGATCCCGAACGCTTCTTCACCGATCTCGGCATCCACATCGGTTCGAGCTCGACCGAGCGAGTGGTCAGCGTCGAACAGTCGTCCAGCGCTACCCTCGCCGACGACGGTAGCGCGCGGTCGGCTCCGCAACCTGGTTCAGGAGTTCCCCATGGAACGTGACCAGGGTTCACCTCGAGTTCGGGAGACGACATGACCACCAAATCCGCGCTCGTCACCGGAGCCTCCTCCGGCATCGGCGAGGCCACCGCCCGCATCGGCGCCCGGCCACTGATCTTCCTGAAGTGGCTGCTGCCCGACCGCGCCTTCGACGCGATCATCACGCGCGCCGCGGGCGTTCGAGAGCACAAGCCGCGATAGTCGGCGTGGTCAGTCCGCGTGGGCGACCAGCACCGGGCAATGGGCGTGCTGGACGAGGTGATTGCTGGTCGAGCCGAGCAGCAAGCCACGGAATCCGCCGCGTCCGCGGCTGCCGACGACGACCAGTTGCGCGCTCTTGGACCATTCGATCAGCTGTTTGCGGGCACCGGACAGATAGACCCGGCGGGTGACCGCGACGGAGGGATATTTCTCCTGCCAGCCCGCCAATCGTTCCGAAAGCAGCGCGTGTTCGGCGGTTTCCAGCTCGGCGATCGGGATCTGGAGATAGCTGGTTCCGGCGAACTGTCCCTCCGACAAGTCGCTCCAGGCGTGCACGACCACCAGTTCTGCGTCGCGCGCACACGCTTCGTCGAACGCGGCCTCGATCGCGGGTTCACCGATCGGGCTGCCGTCCACACCGACCACCACCGGGCCGCTGCGCCGGACCTGCTGCTTGACGCCGTTGTGGCGCGCGACCACGATGCGTCCCTTGCTCTGGCTGGCCACCGCAAGCAGAGTCGAGCCCAGGTGCGCGAAGGACCCGACCCCGGGAGTCGCGCCGAGCACGACCAGATGCGCTGTCGTCGACAATTCGATGAGCAATGCGGCGGGATTGCGGTCGGACAATTCCGTGGCGACCTCGAGATCCGGGTGCGCCTCGCGGGCGATCCGCTCCGCGCTCGTCAAAGCCTGTCGCCCGTGGTCGCGCAGGTGCTCGACGACCGAGGGCACCAGCACCTCGTAGGACCCCAACACCGCGCGGGTGGCGGCGAGATCGTAGCCGTGCACGACGATCAGACGACGTCCTCGATCGGCCGCGGTCTGGGCGGCCCACGCCACGGTGTGCGCGCAGGCGGGCGAGCCGTCTGTTCCGACCACCACTGCCGCCGAGGCCATTTCGTGTACGTCGTGTCGGTGTTGGCCGGTCATGGCTGCTGCCTTTCAGTCGAATCTGGACGCCCCGCGCACCGGCGGGGCTGCTGGCCGCCGCGGAAGCGCCGCCCACGATCGTCAGTATCGATCGGCTCGATCCACCGAACCCAGGGCCAATGGGCCTCGGCCGAAAGGCTGAATGGCACACGCGGTGGACCGATGAATTCGCGCGAGCGGAATCGTCTGAATCCGAGAACGACCCGGGCGGACCGGGACGTGGATCGACCACACCGCCGGCTCTGCCGGCCACGAGCGAAGGGAAGCCCGTGTCGAATGTCGTGTCCAGCGAGGACCTGTGGGCAATGGCGCACGCCGAACGCGCCGCGTTGGCCGAGGATCTCGCCGCACTGGACGACCAACAGTGGGCCATGCCCTCGCTGTGCGGAGATTGGGTGGTCGAGGAGGTCGTCGCGCACCTCACGGCGGCGGCGAGCATCGGCCGGGCGCGCTGGCTGATCAGCGTCGTCGGCGCCCGCTTCGACTTCGATCGGCACAACGACCGGCGACTGGCCGAGCACCGCGGCGCCGACCCGGCCGAAACCCTCGAACGGTTCCGTTCGATCGTCACGAGCACCACGGCCGCGTCAGGACATACCGCGGCATGGCTCGGCGAGGTGATCGTCCACGCCCAGGACATCCGGCGTCCACTCGGACTGCCCCGCACGCCCTCGGTCGCGGCGTGCCTGGAAGTGGCCCGTTTCTTCGCCGCCCGCGATTTCACCGTGCCCAGCCGCAGCCTCATCGAGGGCCTGCGCCTCGAAGCGACCGACAGCGCCTTCGCCACGGGCAGCGGCCCGCTGGTCCACGGAACGACCCTCGCGCTGACCATGGCCATGGCGGGAAGGCACACGTACTGCGACGACCTCGCCGGTTCCGGCCTGCCCACGCTGCTTTCCCGCTGTTCACCGCGTAAGTCAGCGCCTCGCGGCGAAGACTAGGCGACTACCCGTTGTGGGCGGGCGCGCCGTCGACGAGTCTGATGCCGGAGACGAGTGTGGGTTCGATCTCGATCACTCCGTCCATGGGGGAACCGATCCAGGGGTGGAGGGTTCGTTGGTAGTGGGTGGTGCGGGCGGGGTCGGTGATCGGGCGGGCGATTCCGGTGACGACCACCGACCAGCCGGTGTGGTGTTCGATGTCGATGTCGTCGGCTTGGTAGGCCACGACGATTCCGGAGCGGCTGCGCACGGTGGTGGAGAATTGTGCGGCGAGTCGGGTGCGCACGATGAGCAGGTTGTTGTCGAGTAGGTGGTTGACGGGGCGGATGGCGGGCAGTGCGTCGTGGGTGTAGACGACGCGTCCGAACGGTGCTTGCGCGAGGAGGGTCAATGCCTCCTCGCGCGTCAATTCGATGACGTTGTGGTCGGTTCGGTCGACGGTGGGGGAGTCGCTCATTGTCGCGTGCCTTGTTCGATGGCGCGGTGAGGGGTCGGGCGTGTACGCCGTGCGGCTGATTTCACCGTGGCGGTCGGTTCGCAAGGTCCCACGTGCTTCCCTATCCGTGCGCGAGTGTGTTCGATGTTCCATGTCATCAGCTCGGCCGCGCTCTTCGTCAGGGCCGAAGGTCGCAGGCCTGGAGGACCAAGGGTTTCGGAGCCCGCGCCGGACAACCCCCGTTCGGTCGTCCAGGTGAGGCCGACGCACGGCCGGGCATACCCGGCACATGCGGGACTCTCTCGATGTCCGGACAGCGCGCACGATGGAGAGCACAACCGAGAGGAGCCTGTCGTGGGAACACGGCATTCGATGCGGGCGTGGCGGGTGAGCACGCCGGGTTCACTGGACAGCCATCCCCTGGGAATGGCACACGAGCCCATCCCCGAACCTGGGCCGGACGAGCTGCTGGTGCGGGTCCTGGCGTGCGGGGTGTGCCGTACCGATCTGCACGTCGTCGAAGGTGACCTGGCCGTCCATCGCCCCGGCGTGGTTCCCGGGCACGAAATCGTCGCCGAAGTACTCGCCGTCGCGGCGGGCCGCGACGATTTCGCGATCGGTGACCGAGTCGGCATCCCCTGGCTGCGCCACACGTGCGGGGTGTGCCGGTACTGTCGCCGGGGCGCGGAGAACCTCTGCCCGCACTCGCGCTACACCGGATGGGACGCCGATGGCGGATATGCCGAATACGTTACTGTCCCAGCGGATTTCGCGTTGCGTCTACCGGCGGGCTATACCGACGAGCAGGTCGCGCCGCTGCTGTGCGCGGGCATCATCGGATACCACGCGCTGCTGCGTGCGGCACTGCCCGCGGGCGGTGTGCTCGGCATCTACGGGTTCGGTGGAAGCGCGCACCTCACCGCGCAGGTCGCGATCGCCCAAGGCGCGCGGGTACACGTGATGACCCGTGGCGCGGCGGCGCGGGACCTCGCCCACACTCTCGGCGCGAGTTCGGTGCAGGGCGCGACCGACGTCCCGCCCGAACCCCTGGACTCGGCCATCCTGTTCGCTCCCGCCGGAGAACTGGTCCCTGTCGCGCTGGAAGCCCTCGACGCCGGTGGCACTCTCGCGCTGGCCGGAATCCACCTCAGCGACATACCGCCGCTGAACTACCAGCGCCACCTGTTCCGGGAACGCCAGCTACGCAGCGTCACCTCCAACACTCGGGCCGACGCCCGCGAATTCCTCACCTTCGCCGAACGACACCGCCTGCACGTCTCCACCCACCGCTACGCCCTCGATCGCGCCGACCAGGCGTTGAACGACCTGTCCCACGGCCGCTTCGACGGAGCCGCGGTTCTGATTCCGTAAGCGCGGAATTGGGGAGTTGCCGGTCATCCCCGCGTTCGCGGCGATGGTCGCCCAAGACGAGGCGCTGCGCCGCCGTCAACGCCTGAGACCGGGGCCCGGCCGTGATCCGGCCGGGCCCCGCCGATGAGCGTTCCGAGAACCGCGTACGCCTTGCGCGTGCCGCAGCCCCTGTTCGGCAGTGGGCGCGGCTGCGTGGATGGGCGCCCGGGCGTGTGCCGTGGGGTTCACGCGGCGATGTGACCATCGGCCCTCGAAGAGCGGCACAATTCCCGTCTCGGCGAGGCCCGCGCCCTGGGGACACTGGATTCATGACCGACAGCACAGCGACTCCCGCATCCTCCGTGCCGGATATGCCCACCCTGCTGGCGGCGCTGCGACTGGCCGTCCGCGCCCCCTCGGTACACAACACCCAGCCGTGGCGCTGGGAGTTCGACGGCACCCGGCTGCACCTGTTCCGCGACGACGATCGGCTGTTGATCGCCGCCGACCCGCAGGGACGCCAGCTGGTCATCAGCTGCGGCGCCGTCCTGCACCACCTGCGCACCGCGCTGGCCGCGCGCGGATGGCACACCGACACCCAGCGCGTGCCGGTGCCGACCCGCCCGGAGCTGCTGGCCACGATCGGCTTCCGGCCCTGGCCCGACCCGCCGCCCGGGGTCCTCACCCGCGCCGCGGCCATCGAGCGACGCCGGACCGACCGGCTGCCGCTGAACCCGCCACCGGGCTTCGGCGAGCTGGTGCACGCCGCGCGGATGCTGCTCAGCCCGCACGAGGTCGAGCTCGACGTCCTCGACGACAGCGCCCGCCCGCTGCTGGCGGCCGCTTCCGAGCACGCCGGGGCCAACCGCCGCTACGACATGGAATACCAGACCGAATTGCATTGGTGGGCAGGGCATTCCGGGGCTCCCGAAGGGGTGCCTGCCGATGCGCTGGCCTCCGAGGCCGAAGCTTCCCACGTACCGATCGCTCGCAAGTTCCCCTCCGCGTCGCATTCCGATCGCCGCGGTGACCTCGACGACCAGGCCGCCTTGCTGGTGCTCAGTTCGCCCGGGCACACTCCCGCGGACTGGCTGCACGTCGGGGAGGCCCTGTCCGCGCTGCTGCTGGAATGCGCCTCGGCCGGGTTGGCGAGTTGCGCGCTGACCCACATCACCGAACTCACCTCGGCGCGCGAGTCGATCCAGTCGGTGCTGACCGGCGCGGGTATACCGCAGGTCATCATTCGGGTGGGCGCCGCACCCGCGGACACCGCCGCATCCGCGCCGACGCCGCGGCGGCCGATCGAAGAAATCCTCACCATCCGCGATACCGCCGCGCATTCGCCAGGAGGTTGAGGTGTCGGCTCCGGAGCCGGGGTGACGGCGGTCGGTCGTCGTCACCCCGGGCCCGGTTCCCGTCCTGCGAAAAGCGCTGTGCGATAGGGCGCTCCGAGTCGAGGTGCTGACCGACCGCTGTCACCGCCTGGAATCGGCAGGCGCCTCCGCCGCGCGCGACGGTTCGATCCGAAACACCGGGCAGCGCGGCGCGGCCGCGGCGAACGCGTCCGGGTCCGCGGACTCGACCGCACCGGCGTTCAGCATGAACCGCACCCCGTGCGGCACCTTCCGCGGAAACTCGCGTAACACCGCGGCACGTTCGGAGATCGGCAGCTCGATCAGCGAAACCCGCTGTTTCCGCCGCCCTTTCGCGAGCACGCCCCAACCCGCGGCGCGCGCGTTGCGCACCCAGTCCGCGTCGTCGAATCCCCCGACCACGTACGTCACGCCGTCGACGGTCAGCGGCGAGACCGGGGTGGTACGCAACGTTCCGGTCTTCCGGCCGGGCACCGAGAGCACTCGCATGGTGCCCAGGGTCAAGCCGACGCCTTGCAGTGCGATCACCATCCGGTTGAACGGCTTCAAGCGCCGCCGCATGCGATCGTTCTCGCTGGTCATGATCTACTCCTCGTCACTTTCGGTGAATTCGTCGTCCGGCCAGGGCATTCCGTCGTCGATATCGCGAGCTACTCCGTCCAGCCACGCGATCTCCGCGGCACGCACATGCTGGAGGTACTCGGCCTCCAACAGCACCGCACGCGGCAGTCCGGTCGAGTGCTCGTCCAGCATGCGGGCGGTATCGGTGTGGTCCTCGCGCAGTCGTCGCGCACGTCGGCGCAGCAACTGTGCCGCCGCTGGCGGTGCGAGCGCGGGTAGGTGGGCCAGCGCGGCGACGAAACGCGGATATTCGTTCACCGGTTCGGCGAGGAACCGCTCCAGCAGCTCGTGCAACATCTGCCGACCGGCCTCGGTGATCTCGTACACCGTCCGCTCCGGTCGAGACCCCTCGCGCGCCGTACCGGCCTGTCGCACCAGCCCCGCCCGTTCGAGGCGGCCGATCGCGTCGTAGAGCGAGCCGCCGCGCATCTTCACCACGTCCTCGACGTGCCGCTCGCGAATGGCGATCTTCATCTCGTAGGGGTGTCGTGGCTGCTCGGCCAGCATGCTCAGCACCGCCATCGTCAGCGGCGTTTGCAGCGCGCGCAGTTCTCGGGCCACCGGTGTCCTTTGGTCGAGTTCGGCTAGTCGAACTCGACTATATAAGAACGCACGGCGTTCGGCATCCCTCGCGAACAGGCGGCCGCCTGCCTCTTGTCGACGAAGTCGCCCGTGCGCTGCCGGATTGCGGCATGTGTGATCCTCGCTGGGTCACCCGGCGACGGCCTAGCTCTGGGGACAGCTGTCCAGGAGCCGGTCGACGGTGGTGGTGATGGTCTCGGCGAGCAGGTCGAGGTCGGGGGTGGTGTCGTAGTCGCCGGTGATACCGAAGCCGAGGTGGTCGCGGTAGCTCAGGATCGCGATGGAGGTGCGCAGTCGCATGGCGATCGGCGCGAAGGGGAACATTTCCAGGACCTCGTGGCCGTGGAGCCGCAGGGTGCGGGTGGGGCCGGGCACGTTGGTGGCCAGTCCGGCGATGCTGTGCTGCGGGAAGCGCAGTGCGGTGCGTACCGCCCAGGCCAGCGGTGCGAAGGGTATCCATTTGGCGAGCGAGAGAATCGAATTCGCCGCGCCCGCTTCGCCGCTGGCCTTGTGCTTGTTCAGGCGCCGGTGCACGGTGCGCAGTTGGTCGAGCGGGTCGTCGAGTTCGGTCGGCAGCTGCGGCAGCATGGCCGAGACCCGGTTGTCGAGTACGCCGTCGGCGTCGGTGGTGCGTACCGATACCGGTGCCAGGATGCGGACGGTCTCGGTGTCGGGTTGTTCGTCGCGGGCGAGCAGCATCGCGCGGAACGCGGCGGTCACCGCGGCGAGCGCGACGTCGTTGACCGTCACGTCGAACGCGGCGCCGATCTGTTTGACCTGTGCCAACGACACCCGGGCGACGGTGTAGCGGCGTTGGCGCCCGATCGGTCCGGTCAGCGAGGACCCGCTCTCGGGCACGATCGCGTTCCACGCCAGCGGCGCTGCCGCGCGTACCGTGCGCAGCAGCGCCGCCGGCGCCTGAACCGGCAGTCGCAGTCCCTCGGCGAGCAGCGCCCGCCAATCCCGGCCGCGGTCGGCGCCATTGTCCGACTGGTGGCGGTTCGGGGTCGGGGAGTCGGAGGGGGGATCGCAGAAGCGTTGGAACAGCGAGATGCCGGAGACGCCGTCGAGCATGCTGTGGTGGGCGGTGAGAATCAATGCCCAGCGCTGTCCGGCCAGGTGTTCGACCACGGTGGCGCGCCACAGTGGGTGGTCGCGGTCGAGTCGCTGCTCCATGACGGTGGCCACCATCTCCCACAGTGCCGGTTCGTCGCACGGTTGCGGCAGCGCCGCCCAGCGCAGGTGATGGCCCATATCGAAGTGCGGGTCGTCGACCCACTGCGGCGCGCTCAGATCCCAGAGGGCCCGCCGCAGGCGCTGGCGCAGGCGCGGGTTCACGCTGATCCGTTCGGCCAGGTGCGCGGTGAATTCCGCACGGGGGCCGGGACTTCCGCGCAGGATCGCCACCGCGCCGATGCCGAGGCTGACGTGTTGATCGACGTCTTCGAGTTCCATGAATCCCGAATCCAACGGACCGAGCTCGCTCATCCGACCATCCCATCCCGATCTCGTCTCTCGCTGCTCATTCCTCGCGTACCCGCTCGGCGCGATCCAACCCGATTTCGCCGAATCGGCGTGGTCGCGGACCGGTCTCGCGCTCTGCTAGCAAGCTAGTAGGCTAGCGTGCTAGCATTTGTCCCGTGGGCGACGAGGATGTGAAGCAGTTCAACGTCTACCTGCCGATCGGACTGATCAAGCAGGTCAAGTTCCAGGCGATCGAGTCGGGAATGTCGCTGTCGGCGCTGGTCGCCGAGGCGCTGCGCGCCTACCTCGACGACACCCACCCGAAGACATCGCCGGGAGAGGATTGACATGAAGACCGAAGGCATCGAAGCCGTGTTCCTGGAGACGCACAACTGGGGCAAACAGGCGAGATTCCTGCGTGAACTGGGATTCGAGGTCGAGTTCGAGACCGGCCACAGTTCCGGCCAGTTCCGCAACGGCGACGGCCCCTATGTCTTCGTGGCCGAGGTTCCGCCGACCAGCGAGCCGCGGACGCTGTTGGTTCTGAAAGTCGCCGACACGGCGGATCGCCCTGGTGGCGACGTCGAGATCGTCAACGAGTTCGAGCCGACCCATTACGGCACCCAGGAGATGACCGTCCGCGACCCCGACGGGCGACTGTGGAATCTGCAGGCGCCGGGCAAGGAGTGAGTGCTGTGCCGATCATCGCTCCGGATCACACCGCGGTCCGGGTCGCGCTCTGGCGGGCCCTGCACGCGGAAATCGATGCGCCGCCTCGCGTTTTCGACGACCGGATCGGTCTGCGGCTGGCCGCCCCCGAGGACGGCTGGCGGGATCGCCCCGATATGGATCCGCGGACGACGAGCCCGATGCGCGCGGGGATCGTGTCGCGGGCCCGCTTCCTCGAGGATCTGCTCGCCGAGCGGATCGACCGCGGCGTGGATCAGTACGTTCTCCTCGGCGCCGGGCTGGACACCTTCGCGCAGCGCCGGCCCGAGCTCGCCGCGCGGCTGACGGTGTTCGAGGTCGACCAGCCCGGCACGCAAGCGTGGAAGCGGCAGCGCCTCGACGAGCTCGGATTGGGCGTTCCGGACGGATTGCGCTGGGTGCCCGTCGATTTCGAGGTCGACTCGTGGTGGGAGCGGCTCCTCGCCGCCGGTTTCGATCCGGGTCGCCCCGCGGTCGTGGCCTCCACCGGCGTCTCCATGTACCTCAACAGGGAGACGAACATCGCTACCCTGCGCCAGCTTTCGGCGCTCGCGCCGGGGTCCTCGCTGGCTGTGACGTTCATGCTGCCACTCGAACTCGTCGGCGCCGAGGAGCAATGGATGCGCCGGTCCGCCGAGCAGGGCGCCCGAGCCTCCGGCACCCCGTTCATCAGCTTCTTCCGGCCCGACGAAATAGTGGCGCTCGCCGAGGAGTCGGGTTTCGCTTCAGCCGAGCACATTTCGTGCGAGGAGCTGACCCGCCGCTACTTCGCCGACCGCACCGATGGACTGCGGCCCGCGGAGTCGGAGCAGATTCTGGTGGCACGTACCTGACCGACTCGCTTTCGCTGGTTCTGTCATGGTGACAGTCGTACCGATGAGGGACCGAGCGTGCGGACGAACGTCACCATGTCGCGTCCCGGACCGTTGTAGTCGGCGGTCCGGTCGTGGACGACGAAACCCATTGCCGCGTGGAAGGCGATCGAGTTCGTATTGCCGGGGGAGGTGATCGCTTTGATCACCGTGCGTCCGTCCGCGCGAGCGTCGGCGATGAAGCGCTGGTACAGCCGCCGTGCCAGTCCGCTGCCGCGCAGCTGCGGATGCACGCCGACGAAATGGATGTAGGCCTCGGCTGGCTGATCGGGCGAGCGGAAGCCGACGAGGAACCCGGCCAGCGCACTGTCGCGTTCCGCGATCAGGCTGGTGCCCGCGAAATGATCGAAGAACAGTCGTGGCAAGGACGCCGAAACCGTTCGGCCCCACCAGGAATCGACGACCGCGACGACAGCGTCGTAATCGTCGTCCATCGCCGGTCGCAATCGCGCATCATCCACCACGAACGTCGATTCTGTCAGCCCCTCCCGAACGAGCAGGTCCGGCAGTCGGCCCCGGTCCACCCGCTCGCGGCGCACGGCGGCGATACTTTCCGGGTGACAGAAACAGCCGGGCTCCATGCGGTGGACGCCAGCCCCGAGCAGCCGCCCCGGGCCGGGAGTTTCCGCTTCTGGTTCGCCGACCAGCGCTGGGAATGGTCCGACGAGGTCGCCGCCCTGCACGGGTACGCCCCGGGCACCGTCGTCCCGACCACCGAACTGCTATTGGCGCACAAGCATCCCGACGACCGCGCCGAGGTCGCCGACACCCTCGTCGCGGTGGTGCGGACCGGTCAGCCGTTCTGTAGTCGTCACCGGATCATCGACACCGCCGGGGTCGAGCACCACGTGCTGGTGGTCGGCGACCAGTTGCGCGATCACACCGGCGCGCTGGTCGGCACCGCGGGCTTCTACGTCGACGTCACCGACAGCGTGGACGAGACCCGGCGTGCGGTCCTGAACGAGGCGTTGCCGGAGCTGGTGGAGGCGAGGGCGGTGATCGAGCAGGCCAAGGGCGCGCTGATGCTGGTGTACGGGATCAGCGCCGAGCAGGCGTTCAATGTGCTGGCCTGGCGTTCCCAGGAGACGAACACCAAACTGCGCATTATCGCCGAGAAAATGGTCGGCGCGCTGCGCGATTTCGGCGGCGGTTCGGTGAGCACCCGCACCCGGTTCGACCACCTGCTGCTCACCGTGCACGAACGCCCCTGAGCCACAGGGCCGGTCGCTCTCGGCCCGGCATCGTCGGGCCGGGCCGACTGTTCGACCGCCCCCGGCGATGCCCCGTATCAGAGCGGCACCCGCCCGCTGCTGGATCGGCACCCGCGTCCACGGCCGATGACCTGTCTCGATACGCTGTTGTGCGCCCGGTTCGGACTCCGCCGACTTCTGTTGGCCAGCGCCCTATTTCGGCTACGTCGACAGGTCCGGTCGCGAGTCCGAAAGATCAGCAGTGGAGACCGAGTGACCATCGACAAGAGCAAAGGCGCCGAAGTACACGGGATCTTCGAGAAGATCGCCGGATACTACGACCGGATGAACTTCCTCATGACGCTCGGCAGTCATGGACGATGGTGCCGCGAAGTGGCCGAACGGGTCGCGCCGCCCGCGGGTGGACAGCTGTTGGACATCGCCACCGGGACCGGCGTGATCGCTTTGGAAGCCGCACGGCGGTATCCCTCGGTCACGGTGACGGGCGTCGACTTCTCGGAGGAGATGCTGGCGCGCGCCCAGACCAAGCCCGGTGCGCAGTCGGTTCGATGGCAACGCGCGGACGCGGCTCGTCTGCCGTTCGACGACGAGACATTCGACGGGATCACCGAAGGCTATCTGCTCAGGAACGTCGAAGACTTGGAAGGCGTGCTCCGCGAACAGCACCGGGTCCTCGAGCCCGGCGGCCGGATCGTCGTCCTCGAAACGTGTCCGCCGAGCGGGCCGGTGAAGCCGATCGTGGAGTGGGGGATGCGCCTCGTCGTTCCGCTGCTCGGCCAGATCGTGGCTCGGGACCGGTCGTCCTATACCTATCTCGAATCCAGCACGCTCGCCTTCGCGGCACCGGAGCGCCTCGCCGAAATCCTGCGCGGGCTCGGCTTTCACGACATCGGGTGGAGCAAGAAGTTTCTCGGCACCAACGTCGTCCTGTGGGCCACCAAGTCGAGGGCGTGACGGGCCAAGTGTTGATTACCAAACGGGTAGACCCGTAAGGTAATCGCGTGAGCACGCAGACAACAGCCGGGCGACCGCGCGACGAGCGCACCCACCGGGCCATTCTCGATGCCACCGAAGGACTGGTGATCGAATCCGGTTACGCGGCGGCCTCGGTCACCGCGATCGCGTCGCGCGCCGGAGTCGGCAAGGACGCGATCTATCGCCGCTGGTCGGGTAAGCCGGAACTGGTCTACGAGGCGCTGTTCACCACCGTCGACACGGGTCCGGTGCCCGACACTGGGACGTTGGGCGGCGATGTCACCGCTTTGACCGCCGCGTTGATCGCCGAGTTCAGCACACCGGCCGCGGTCGCCGCGTTGCCGGGGCTACTGGCCGATTTCGCCGCCGACCCGCAGCTGCGTTCGCGGGTGCGCACCGCGTTCCTGGCTCCGGCCAAGGCGCGCATGGTGGAGGTCTTCGACCGCGCCCGGGGGCGCGGGGAGCTCGATGGCGAGGTCGATGTCGAGCTGGTGCTCGACACGTTGGCCGGTGCGGTGTTCTTTCACCTCGGCCTGCTCGGTGAGCCGGTGACCGAGACGTTGGCCGATCAGCTCGGCCGCATCGTGACCACCGGGATCGGTGCGCGATGAACGGCTGGTTGCTGGGCGCGGGCATCGCCGCGGCCGCCGTCGCGGCAGTGCACGTGATCGCCGGACACGTCGACCCGGTGCGACCGCTGCTCGACAGCGCGCTACCGGATGTCCCGAAGCGGACGATGCACGTCGTATGGCATTGGGTCAGTGTCGATCTCGTGCTCACCGCGATCACCCTGATCGTGTTGGCGGTGGCCGAGCCGTCGGGCACCGAGCTGGTCGCGCTGCTGACCGCTCTGCATTTCGCCGCCTACTCGGTGGTTTTCGTGGTCATCGCGGCCGCTCTACCGGGACCGCGACGGCTGCTACGGCTTCCCCAGTGGATCCTGTTGGCTCCGATCGCCTTGCTGGCCTTGGTCGGCGCCGCGTGACCGCCGCGCCTTCGGCGGCCACCGATTCTGCGCGACCCACGGCTATCAGCCCGACCTCGTGGCCCTCTTCCGCTGCGCGGCCCACTGAGACGAGGACGCCTGAGCTTCGCGGCGCCGAGGCGGGGATCGAGCTCAGCTGTCGGTGGCGTGGATGTGCGGGGTGGGTTGCTGCAGTCGCCAGCCGCCGCCTTTGCAGTCGGCGGGCAGCGGGGGTAGCCGGTGTCCGGCGACGTCGGTGCTGAACCGGTGCCCACACGAAGTCGGACCGCAGCACTCGTAGATCCCGCTGGCCGGGGCCTTCTGGCCCGGCTTGAAAATCTCGTTCTCCTGGAACTTCGTCATACTCCGCCGATACCCGGCAACCCGTTTCGTACACCGGCCGCTGGACGACGACGGCATGTCGGTGGCAGCCCGAAGGCGCTGCGGGATTTTGCACGGCGTCTTGAACCGGCCAACGCCCTTGCATGGTGTTACTTGGTCGAGTAATTTCTTACTTGTGCGAGTAACGGACGGCTCCGAACCCCTGTCTCCGGCGGCCGCGGAGCGGCGCAGGCAGATCGTGGCCGCGACGATGGAGGTGCTAGCCGAGTACGGCTACGCGCAGACGTCGTTCGCGAAGATCGCGAAACACGCCGGTCTGAGCAGTACGAGGCTGATCTCCTATCACTTCAGCGGTAAGGAAGACCTGATGCGCGCCGTCGTGGTGGCGGCGAAAGACGCTGCGGTGGAATACATTCAGCCGCGCATTTTGGCCGCGTCCGGTCATCGGGCGCAACTGGCGGCCTACATCACCGCGAACATGGAGTTCATGCGAGACCGAACGACCGTCCTGCGCGCGCTGATCGAGCTCAACAGCAATGCCCGGGCGGCGATCGGCGAGCCGTTCCTCGACGACGCGGGCGCCGACTCGCCGCTGCCGCCGCTGGAAGCAGGTCTCCGCGCGGGCCGATCAGCAGGCGAATTCGGCGATTTCGATGCCCATGTGATGGCGGTGACGCTGCGCGCGGCCATCGACACCATCGCGATCCGCTATGCCGAGGGGCAGGTGAGTGATGTCGATTTCTATGCGGCGCAACTCGTTACGTTGTTCGATCGGGCGACCGCTCCGCAGCCCGCACGCGCGACCGACTGACGTCGAGAAGTCCGGAATATTCGAACCGAAAGGGAGCCAATGAAACTGGAACCAGGACAGGTAGCGGTGGTGACCGGCGCCGCCAATGGCATCGGTCGGGCCGTGGCGCAGGCGCTGTGCGACCGCGGGATTCGAGTGGTGCTCGCCGACATCGATGGCGAGGCCGTCGCGAAGGCCGCCGACGAACTCGGCGCCGAGATCCTCGCGGTGCCGACGGATGTCGCTGATCCGGAACAAGTTCAGCGACTGGCCGATGCCACTGTGGAGCACTTCGGCCGTGTCGACCTGGTGTTCAACAATGCCGGAATGGGTGTGGGCGGACCGATCTGGGAAGTCGCGCCCGACGACTGGCAGCGGGTCTGGGCGGTCAATGTGCAGGGTGTCGTCAACGGGATGCGTGCCTTCGTCCCGCATTTCATCGCGGCGGGGCGCGGTCATGTCGTCAACACCTCGTCCCTGGCGGGCGTCACGGTCGGTCTGCTCAACGGCCCCTACACCGCGAGCAAGCACGCGGTCGTCTCGCTGACCGAGGCGCTACACGGCGAGCTGGCCGTACTCGCGCCCGGGGTCGGCGCCACGGTGGTGTGCCCGGGGCCGGTCGACACGCAGATGCTGCGCGGTCTCACCGACGGCATCGGCTCCTTGCTCGGCGATGGCGGCCTCCCCGCGCAGCCCACCGAAGGATGGTTGGGCACGCTCACCCCGGAGCAATGGGAGCGGCTCGCCCCTGGATTCGGCGCGATCACCCAGCTGGCGAACGAGGCCATGCCCGCCGCGCGGGCCGCGGAGATCATCCTGACGGCGGTCGAGGCCGATCGTCTCTACGTCACCACCCATCCGCACTGGGCGACGCAGGCCAGCGACCGGGTCGCGAAGATCGTGGCCGATATGCAGGCATCCGCGTAGTTCGCGGCCGGTTCCGGGCAGCGGGCGCTCCCTCGCCGAGGCGGTCGTCTCCGCACGCGTCACAACCGCTCGGAGGCCATCTCGGCGAGGGCGCGGGCATGCCCGCCAGGCGTCAGCTGCTAGGAAAACTCAACGAGCACAGGCCTTTTCGATCAGCCCGACCACATCGGCGGGGTTGTCGACCTGGACCACCAGCCGTGCGTACCGCTCGTCGGCCAGTTCGATGACCACGGCCTTGTCGGGATCGCGAACGTCCCAGAACACGCGTTCCCCGTCGATGTGGAAGGTTCCCGCCGTGATCACCCGGGGGAAGTGCGTCCCAGGCGCGCGAATACCTTTGCGCTCCTTGATGATTCCGGGGTCGACGGTCGCGCCGCGGACGTTCGCCAGCGGGATCACCAGGCGACTCTTCAACGCCCACAGCTTGTCCAGGCCTTCCATGCGGACCACCAGATCCCTGCCGTCGATGCCGACCTCGGCCATCTCGTTCTCCTTCGTTCGTATCTATCGATCGGTCTGTGTTCGTCCGGTGAACTCGTCCGCGATGCGGGCCACGTCGTCACCGGCGCGGGCGCGCAACCGAAGTCCCAGCAGTGTCGCGGTCGACAACGTTCCGTCGCCCAACGCCGCGGTGACCGCGTCGAGTTCCGCGAACGCGCCCGTCACCTCGGCGGCGACTTCCGGATCCGCCGCACCCTGCTCGATGGCCGCCATCAGTAGTAGATCCAGGCTGCCGATCCCCTCGGAAACCACTGCGGCGCAGAGGATTCGCAGAGGATCATCGGCGGCCGCGATCGCGACCAGGCTCTGCTTGCGTGCCGCTCGCAACGCCCGCAGATACAACCCGCGCTTGCTGCCGAAGGTGCGATACAGGCTGTGGCGGTGCACGCCGAGGTGGCCGACGAGGTCGTCGATCGACACGGCGTCGAACCCCCGCCGAGCGAACAGTTCCGCTGCCGACTCGACAACAGCTACCTCATCGAATGTTCTCGGTCGCGCCATGTCATCACCCTACCGAGTTTGGGAACAACTAGTCAAGAACGACAGTTCCCAAACCCGTGTGTGGGCGTTCGGTCCTCGGTCGACGCACGTAAGAACCGTTACGAGGCCACTTCCAGAGGAGGCGGCGCGCCCCGGCTCATGACGGCCGCGTCGGCATTCACCATCCGCCGTCGAACAACGCCAAGAGCGCCGGTCCCGGATCCGCCACGGTGGTCGTGTTCGCGACGACGACAACGATCGAGGCCAGCGACGACAACGCGGCGAGAACACCGAACGATCCCAGTACGCGCCTCGCTCGCGTGTCGGCCGATCTCGGGAATCGCTTCCACGCCACCACACTCAGGCCGAGCAGAACGATCGCCACGACCGCGGCGATCACGGCCATCGCCACGTGGTAGAGCGAGAAGTCGCTGATCATCACCGCCAGCGCAGGGGAAGTTTCGCCATTCCCGCTCACCGACTCGGCGAGTTGCTGCCTGACTCGAGCGCGTGTCTCGGCGTGCTCACTGTCGGTGTCGCCGCCCGTCAACATCGGCAGCAGCGAGGCATAGGGCGCCACCGCACCTTGGACATTGGCCATCACCGCCAGCAGCGAGAACACCGCGAGCGCTGTGACGACCACCCCGGCCGACGCGAAGGCGGCATTCCTGCCCGCGCCGAGACCGCGGCCTCGAAGAAATGCCCGCCACAGCAGAGCGCCGAGCGCGACGAGCACGATCAGCAAGAGCGCGGCGATCACTCCCTTGGCCACGTGGTACCGAAACCAGTAATCCACAACGCTTTCCAAGGCCGGGGAGAAATCCCGGTCGCCGGAACGCCAGTACTCGACGAACGCCGCGCGGAAAGCGTCGCGGAGATCGCGCTCGTCGGCGAAATCGCCCGCCAGCGCGCGCGGAGCGACGACGAACGCGGTCGCGAGGACCGCGGCGAGAGCGCCGAGCGCACCGAGTGCGCGACCGAGTAGCGACGGGGCCAAAGGTGCGGACAAGAGACTTCCTTCGGTTCGAACAAAGGAATCCCAGGCCGACCCCGAAGGGTGGGCCTGGGATTCACCACTACAACTCAGCGGAGGTCGAAGCGATCGTTGTCGACCACCTTGACCCACGCCGCGACGAAGTCGTTCACGAACTTCGCCTGGGAGTCCTGCTGCGCGTACACCTCGGCGATCGCACGCAGCACCGAATGCGACCCGAAGATCAGATCGTTGGCGGTCGCCGTCCACTTGGATTCACCGGAGCGCCGGTCGGAGCCCTCGTACACGTTCTCCGCCGACTCGGACGCCTTCCACTCCGTGCCCTGGTCGAGGAGGTTGACGAAGAAGTCGTTCGTCAACGTGCCCGGCCGGTCGGTGAAGACGCCGTGCTCGGTGCCACCGTAGTTGGCGCCGAGGGCGCGCAGGCCGCCGATCAGGACGGTCAGCTCGGGCGCCGTCAGATCGAGCATGTACGCCCGGTCGACCAGCAAGCGCTCCAGCGGAGCCTTCTCGCCGATTCGCACGTAGTTGCGGAAGCCGTCGGCCCGCGGTTCGAGCACCGCGAACGACTCCACGTCGGTGTTCTCCTGCGACGCGTCGGTGCGTCCCGGTGTGAACGGCACCGTGACGTCGTGGCCCGCGTCCTTGGCGGCCTTCTCCACCGCCGCGGACCCGGCGAGGATGATCAGGTCGGCCAGCGAGACCTTCTTGCCGCCGGACGCCGAGCTGTTGAAGCGCTGCTGGATCTGCTCGAGCACGGGCAGCACCTTGGCCAGCTCGGCCGGTTCGTTGATCTCCCAGTTCTTCTGGGGCTCGAGCCGAATCCGGGCGCCGTTGGCGCCGCCGCGCTTGTCGGTGCTGCGGAAGCTCGCCGCCGACGCCCACGCGGTCTTGACCAGCTGCGCGACCGACAGGCCGGACTCGAGAACCTCGCTCTTGAGGGCCGCGATGTCCTGCTCATCGATCAGCTCGTGGTCGACGGCGGGCACCGGGTCCTGCCACAGCTGCGGTTCGGCGACCCACGGACCGAGGTAGCGGCTGATCGGTCCCATGTCGCGGTGCAGCAGCTTGTACCACGCCTTGGCGAACGCCTCGGCGAGTTCCTCCGGGTGCTCCAACCAGCGACTGGTGATCTCGCGGTAGATCGGGTCTTCCCGCAGGGACAGGTCGGTGGTCAGCATGGTCGGCGTCCGCGCGGGGCCACCGAACGGATCCGGGATCGCGCCTTCGCCCGCACCGTCCTTCGGCTTCCACTGCCAAGCGCCGGCGGGACTCTTGGTGAGCTCCCACTCGTAGCCGTACAGGTTCTGCAGGAAGCCGTTGCCCCACTTGGTCGGGGTGGCGGTCCAGACGACCTCCAAGCCGCTGGTGATGGCGTCCTTGCCCTTGCCGGTGCCGTGGGCGCTCTTCCAGCCCAGGCCCTGCTGCTCGAGCGGGGCGGCTTCGGGTTCGGCGCCGACCAGCCCGGCGTCACCCGCGCCGTGGGTCTTGCCGAAGCTGTGGCCGCCGACGATCAACGCGGCGGTCTCCTCGTCGTTCATCGCCATGCGGCCGAACGTCTCGCGGATGTCGCGCGCGGCGGCCACCGGATCGGGCCTGCCGTTGGGCCCTTCCGGGTTCACGTAGATCAGGCCCATCTGGACCGCGCCGAACGGACTCGCCAGCTCACGATCGCCGCTGTAGCGCTCGTCGCCGAGCCAGGTGTCCTCCGGGCCCCAGAAGACCTCTTCGGGCTCCCAGATGTCGGGTCGGCCGAAGCCGAAGCCGAAGGTCTGGAAACCCATCGACTCGAGCGCCACGTTGCCCGCGAACACCAGCAGGTCGGCCCACGAGATCTTGTTGCCGTACTTCTGCTTCACCGGCCACAGCAGTCGGCGAGCCTTGTCCAGGTTGGCGTTGTCCGGCCAGCTGTTGAGCGGCGCGAAGCGCTGGGCGCCCTGACCGCCGCCGCCGCGTCCGTCGGCGATGCGGTAGGTGCCCGCCGCGTGCCAGCTCATCCGGATGAACAGGCCGCCGTAGTTGCCGTAGTCGGCGGGCCACCAGTCCTGCGAATCGGTGAGGACCGCCGCGACATCGGCCTTGAGGGCCTCGACGTCGAGTTTCTTGAACTCTTCCGCGTAGTCGAAGTCCTCGCCGAGCGGGTTGGACTTGGAAGAGTGGGCGTGCAGCACCGAGACATCGATCTGCTCCGGCCACCAGTCTTTGTTGGAGCGGGGGCGATGCTCGGTCTTCTGCGTGGGGGAGGGGATCGCCGGGTTCTCGGTCTCGCTCGTGCTTCGAGTACCGGTGTCCGGAGCGGGTGGACGACTATCTGATGTCACGACATTCCTTCCTGAATGAGGTGCGGGCTGCGATCAGGGACGTTGAGATGCGGCGCAGTCGGGACACAGACCCCAGTAGATGACCTCGGCCTCGTCGATGGCGAAGCCGTGGTCCTCGGATGCGGTCAGACAAGGGGCATGGCCGATCGCGCAGTCGACATCGGCGATCGACCCGCACGCCCGGCACACGACGTGGTGGTGGTTGTCGCCGACCCGCGACTCGTAACGCGCCACGGAGCCGGACGGTTGGATGCATCGGATCAGGCCCGCGGCGGTGAGCGTGCGCAGCGAGTCGTACACCGCCTGGTGCGACACCGCCGACAGGCGCGAACGCACGGCACGGATGATCGAATCCGTGTCGGCGTGCGGGTGATCGTGCACCGCGCCGAGCACCGCGACTCGCGGAGCGGTCACGCGGAGCGAAGCTCCCTGCAGCATCTGCTGGAATTCCTCGGCAGTGTGCACGGACGAAAGTCTTGTCCGTTTTCTGGAACGAGTCAAGCATTTGTCCGCGGGAGGTCCGTCCCCCGACTCGATCGTGCGAAGGACGGACCGCTTCCCCGACGGCCGCGGAACGCCGCCACGTTCGCGGGCCGACTAGACCCTAGCCGCCGACCCCGGAATCGGCGTGCATCGACACCTCTCGGGTCGAAATTCGTCGAATCCGTTGTGCCCCTGCTCTCGGATTGTGGCAGCCCCGCCGCGCGTATGACAAGATCGCCCGGTTCGTCGAGCTGTGCGCAGGAGGCTTTCGCTTGGATCTACGCTTGGGACCCAACAGATCTCATCGGATCCGGCGTGCCGTGCTGGCACTCGCGGTCGGGGTAGGAGTACTCGGTGTGCCCGTGTCGGCGTCCGCGGAGGACGTCGCCGACTCCTACATCGATCGCCTGTCCGAGGCGGCGGAAACCCCGGCGCTGCGGTGGTCCGACTGCCAGGACGGCTTCCAGTGCGCGTCGGCGAAGGTGCCGCTGGACTACAACCAGCCGCACCAGGATCAGATCGAGTTGGCGGTGATCAAACTGCCCGCCGCCGATCCGAGTCGGCGCATCGGCACCCTGTTCGTCAACTTCGGGGGTCCCGGCCCGTCCGGGGTGGATCGCCTACGGGAACGGGCGCGGTGGCCGTGGCTGTTCTCCGATGAGCTGCGCTCGCGGTTCGATGTGGTCTCCTGGGACAGCCGAGCGGTGGCCCGCAGTGCGGCGGCGCGCTGTTTCCCGACGGTGGACGAACAAACGGCGTTTCTCGGCGCCAGCCCCCAAATGCCAACGACGCCAGGCGAAGAGGCCCCGTTCTACGACTGGTCCAAGGAGTTCGCCGATCGCTGCGGGCGGCACGCCGGTCCGATACTGAACCACGCCTCGACCGCCAATACCGCGCGGGATCTGGAACTGTTGCGCCGCGCCGTCGGCGATCCGAAGCTCACCTACCACGGCATCTCCTACGGCACCCAGCTCGGCGCGATCTACGCGAACATGTATCCCAGCCGGGTGCGGGCGATGGTCTTCGACGGATCGATGGACTTCGAGGGCAACGTCAACGGGCACAACGGGCAAGGCACGACGGTTCCGCTGGACACTCGGCAGGGCGTGGCCGACGCGATCGCCGCCACCTTCGACGCGTTCCTGCGACAGTGTTCGGCGGCCGGGCCGCGGTGCGCGTTCTCCTCCGGTGATCCGAGGGTCAAGTGGACGGTACTCGCCGAGCGGGCTCGCCTGGCGCCCATCAGGCTCGACGACCAGACGTGGACGTACGCGTCGGTCCTCGATACGGCGGCGAGTCTTGCGCAGCCGTCCACGTTCCCGGACCTCGCGGTGCTGCTGCAAAGGTTGTTCGACGCGGGCACCACCGTCCGCGGATTGCTGCCGGTCGCGCGCGGCGAGTCCTACCTGGGCAACCGCACCGAGGCGTACCACGCGATCCAGTGCGCCGACAGCGTCGTGCCGACCGACGCCGAGGTCTACAGTCGTGCGGCGATAGCGGAAGATCTGCGGGTGCCGCATTTCGGGCGGATCCCAGTGTTCGGCAATACGACCTGCGCGTTCTGGCGAGGTCACGACGCCGACCGGTACACCGGACCGTGGAACCGCCGCACCGCCGCGCCGATCCTGGTGCTCAACAGCAGATTCGACCCGGCCACCCCGTTGGCCGGCGCCTTCGCCGGCGCCGCCCAGCTGGCCGACGCCCGGGTGGTGGTGATCGAAGGCGCGGGCCACAGCAGTATGTACGTGCCGAGCACCTGCGCCGAGCGAACCAAGCGGGAATACCTGTTCACCGGCGAACTTCCACCGGACGGCACCGGTTGCGCGGTCGACAAGTCGCCTTTCGACTGACCGGTGCGCCTGGTGCGATCACGTGTTCGTGTGCGCACGGGCGGTCTAATCGGTTAGGCCGACCGTTTGATCGCAGCTTTCCGGCGGGTCCACCAGTTCGCATTCGGCCGGGGGACGAGTCGGCCGGTAGCCGGTCGGGACGCCGCCGGATCGGATGATCGTGCGGTAGGTGTCGACGGCGTCGGTCGGTCGGCGGGTGAGCGTGGGATCGGTGCGGACGTCGACGGTGTAGAGGCCGAAACGGGGTGTGTAGGAACCCCATTCGTAGTTGTCGGTGAGGCTCCAGTAGTTGTAGCCGATCAGGTCGATGCCGTCGGCCTTGGCGCGCTGCAGCCAGTAGACGGTGTCGCGGAGGTGTTCGGAGC
This sequence comes from Nocardia sp. NPDC050713, assembly GCF_040654315.1. NCBI lineage: Bacteria > Bacillati > Actinomycetota > Actinomycetes > Mycobacteriales > Nocardiaceae > Nocardia > Nocardia sp. NPDC050713. Next base: position 187,216 of record NZ_JBFAHS010000015.1, read on the forward strand.
GGGTGTAACCGTCGGCGCGCGGGCCACCGTTCTCGGTGGGCATGCCGTTCTCCACGACGTACAGCGGACGGTCCGGGAACAGGCGTGAATAGTGCCGCAGCGCGTAGTAGATGCCCTCGGTGCGAATCGGCAATTCCCAGATGGCCGGACCCTGGTTCGAACCACCCTGCACCGACTGGCCGGATTCCGGCAGCACCGCGAAATAGTAGTCGACGCCGATGAAGTCGAGCTTGTCCGCGATGCGGTCGACCATCGGCTGGTTGACCTCGGTCTCGGCGCCCGCCACGTAGCCGAGGTTGCTTGTGACCTGTGCGTCGGGCACGGCGTGGTGGATGATGTCGTAGATCGTGTTGTGGGCCTGGGCCATTCGGTCCAGCATCACGGGCGCCTCATCGACGGTGATGGCGCCGATCCGCAGCTCGGTGCCGACATAGGCGGCGGGCTCGTTGAAAGTGACCCACAGCGGGTTGCGAGAGGCATAGCGGTCCACCACCTTTCGCATAGTGGTCAGCCAGTCGTCGACGATGCCCGGATTGCGCCAGCCGCCGCGATCACTCACCCAGCCCGGATATACCCAGTGGTCGAGAGTCAGCATCGGCCGCATACCGGCCGCGACGATACGGTCGATCACCTCGTCGTAGAACCGAAAGGCCGCCGCGTCCCAGATTCCCGGTTCCGGCTGGAGGCGGGCCCACTCGATCCCGATCCGGTACACCTGGACACCGAGCCGAGCGGCCAGATCTATGTCGGCGGGATGGCGCTCGAGGAAGTCGACCGAATTCAGGTACTCGTCCCCGGCCTCGCCCGAGTCGATGTAGCGGGTCCAGTTGCTGTCGGGCGCGTGCCCCTCGGACTGGAAGCCGGATGACGCGACTCCCCAGAGGAACTCGTCGCCGAACGGCGCGACGGTCGCGTGCGCCGAGGGGGCCGTCCCCGGCGCGAGCGCCACGGTCGCGATCATGGCGAGGGTGACGAGGGCGTATCCGCACTTCCGTGTTCGCATGGAGCTCCTGTCTCCGTCCGGAACCACTCGGTTGTGCACGCACCGCACAAGCTCGACCGCAACCGAGCCCGTGCCGCTGATCCGTCACTGTAGCTGTCGGATAGCTAGCCCGTCAGCGTAGCTGTCGGATTGCTGTATTTCGGCGCGCCACGCCGTATCGCCCGGCGGACAGGCCAATCACAAAATTCTGAAAATGGCAATCACGCGACGCTATCGAGATCGACTCGGTTGCCTACCGGTCGTGCCCGATTTGCCACGTTGGGGTCCAAAGCCACTTCAGAATGATCAAAAACACTTTCAGGTCAGCTCGGACTCTCGTGTCGCCCATGCGCGTCCCCTCGCCCCGCGAGCGGCACGTCCAACTACCCGGGTGAGGGAAAGGCAGGTCTGATTCATGAAGTGCCAGAGTCGATTCCGCCCGGTGGCGCGGATCGCGTTGCTGATCGGCGCGGCGGTCACCGGCCTCGCCGTCGCGGCCCCGGCGATGGGTGAACCGTTGTGGCCCGGTGGACCGGACATCCCGGGCGTGCCCCCGCTGGTCCTGCCGCCGCTGGTGCCGCCCGCACCGGTGGTGGCGCCGTGTACCGCCGAGGCGGCGCGCGGGTGTATGCGCCTGTCCACGAACGAGGCGTGGCTGATGGACAACGGGCGGGTTACCTACGGCCCCACGCCGATTTCGCACGGCAGGGCGGGCTTCCGCACCCGGGTGGGTGTCTTCGACGTCGACTTCAAGCGGGAGGATCACTGGAGCACCATGCACCACGTCTGGATGAAGTACGCGGTCTTCTTCGACGGTGACATCGCCACGCACATCGGGCCGATCGAAGAGGAGTCGCACGGGTGCATCCGCATGACACCCGACGGTGCGCGCGAATTCTTCGACTACCTCTCGCCCGGCGACATCATCGAAGTCGTGCCGTAACGACGCTTTCCTGGAAGCGCTGCGGGGCAACAACTTTCCGGCTTTCTGCGGACGCGTTCAACCTCGACCTCTGTTGACCGCGAACCGGCCACTGCGGCAACCGGATTCGACCCCGGTTGCATGGTGGCAGGATCGGTCATCGCTTCGTGGGGTCGTGCCCCCAGTTCATCAACGAGTAGCGCCACTTGCTGTCCTGCGCGTCGCCGGAGGGGCGTTGCGCGAGATGGCGGTGCGCATAACCGACGACCTTGCGCATGTGCGCGTAGTCGTCGTCGGTCAGATCCGCCTTCTTCTTGTTCAAGATCTCGATGATCCTTCGGCCGCTGGCGTGTCCGGTGGACTCACCGCCGCCCTCGGATTTTTGCCCCACCGACTTCGACTCGTCGGTGTCGAGCCATCGGCCGAGTTCTTTCGCCGTCATGTTGACGGTCGCATCGAACTCCTCGCGAGCCTTGTCGTCGTCTCTCGTCATAACGAATCGACTCTTTCGTTCAGTCGTCGCGGGGACGTAGGGCGTCGGGTTTGTGTACCGCGTCGCGGTCGGACTTCTCGCTGCGCACCCGGTACTGCGGATCCTGTGCGGACGCCCGGACCGTGCGTCCTGCTGCCTCGGTGTCGGAGGTGATCTTCTCCTCCACCGTGCCCTTGGCGACGCTGCCGTGGCTATCCCATTCGACCTTCTCGCCTTTACGGAACCTGCGCTTGGTCATCGGTTCGCCTCTCGCTCGATCGCGGGTGCCCGGCGCGCCTAGTGGGTTCTTTCTGCGCGGTGCTTGGTGGGTCAGCTCGTCGGTGGCATCAGTACCGCATCGATCAGGTACACCGTCGCGTTCGCGGTCTGGACCCCGCCGCAGAGCACCTCGGCGTCGGCGACCTGGATGTCGTCGCCGGATCGTGTCACGGTGACCTCGGAGCCCTGCACCGTCTTATGGGTTCCCGCGACCTGGTCCGCGGCGAGCCGACCGGGCACCGCATGGTAGGTCAGCACGGTCGTGAGCGCCTGAGCATCGGTCTTCAACGATTCTATCGTCGCCGGATCCACCGCGGCGAACGCGTCGTCGACGGGGGCGAAGAGCGTGAAATCGCCGGAATTGAGGGTATCGACGAGGTTGACCTGCGGATTCAGCTGCCCGGATACGGCGGCGGTCAATGTAGTCAGCAAGGGACTGTTCGACGCCGCGACGGCAGCCGGTTCTTGTGCCATGCTCGCGACGGAACCGGGTCCCGTCGGGACTTGCTCGGCGTACGCCGCACAACCCGGCCCGACCAGTCCGGCGGCCGGATCGCCGCTCGGCGTCGTTGTGCCCGGTGCTGTCGCCGCCGTTTGCGTCGGTGCGGTGGTCTGCTCTGCGGTCGACGCGGAGTCCGTGTCGTCATCCGTACAGGCCGCGGCGGACGCGACCGAGAAAGTCAGCAGGATCGTCGCCAGTACGGCTTTCGTGTTGTTCATGTCCTTCACCACTTGTGTCGGGGCGGCTGGTCGCCGCGAGTGCCGTCGATTCGTTCCCCTCGCGTCTTTCGCTTTCGTTCAGGCCAACGATACCACTAAACGATGCACTAACGATGCATACTGGAGGAGACGATTCCTGCCAGTGAGAAGAGTGGGTTCGTGACTCCCAACGGTGCGACACCTGGATCCGACCCGGCGGCAGCGCGCCCGACCGGTCGCGGTCCGCGGTCCCGAGCCCGAATACAGGACGGACGGCGCGAGCTCGGGCCCGCGGACCCCGCTTCCGAGGTGCTCGGTTACTCGGTGCGCGCGGTAGCCGATCGCTTGGGCATCCCGACCGCGACGCTGCGCAGCTGGAATCGCCGCTACGACATCGGCCCCAGCCGTCACGAGCCCGGAAAACACCGCCGCTACGGCGAATCCGATATCGCGGCACTGCAACGGATGCTCGCGCTGATCCGCGCGGGTGTGAGCCCGGCCGGCGCGGCGGCCGTGGTGACCGAGCGGCGCCGGACCACGGCCGTCCGCGGGGATTGGGAGCCGCTGTCGACCGCCGCGTTCGCGCTCGATGCCGAAGCCTTGTCGGCGCTGCTCAACGCGCATCTACTCGCCTACGGTGTTGTCGACTCCTGGAACATGCTGTGCCGCCCCGTCTTCGCGGCGATCGTCGCACGGCAGCTCGCGGGCGAGGCGTGCATCGACGTCGAGCACCTGCTGTCGTGGTCGACCACCGCGGCCCTGCACAGCTATGTCCCGCCCACCACGCCAACGAAGGCGCACGCCGCGGTACTCGCGTGTACAGGCGGTGAGACGCATGTACTCCCGCTGGAGACCTTGCGCGCAGCGCTTGCCGAGCGCGGCGTGCGCGCCTGGATGCTCGGCGCCGATGTGCCCACCGCCGCTCTCGCCGATGCCCTCGCGCGCACCGATTCCTGCCCCGACGTGGTGCTCTGGTCGCAGCACGAATCCACGGCGCTCACATCGGCGGTGCGGGCATGCGCGGCGGCAGGCGCCCGGGTGTTCGTCGGCGGACCGGGCTGGGACTCGGTCGTCCTTGCGGCTCGGGCCACTCCGGTGACCACGCTGGCCGACGCGGTCGATCGGATAGCCGGTCCTCGCGACCGACCATAGGCGTTACGCCGCTTCGGCTTTCGCCGTGATGTTGCGAGCCATACCGCCGAACACGACGGCATGGAAGGGCGCTATCGAGTGCCAGTACGCATGCCCGGCCAGTCCCCGTGGTTCGAACACCGCGCACTGCCGGTAGCGCGCGCCGCCTTCGGGTGTCGGCGTGACGGACAGTTCGAGCCATGCCTGTCCGGGAAGGAGCATCTCGGCCCGCAGTCGAAGCAGTCGAGGGCGTTCCAGTGTTTCGACGCGCCACCAATCCAGAGCCTCACCCTGGTGGAGTTTGTGTGGATCCCGGCGCCCGCGACGGAGACCGACACCGCCCGCGATTCGATCCAGCCATCCGCGAAGCGCCCACGCCAGGGGAAACGAGTACCACCCGTGTTCCCCGCCGACCGACTCGATCACCGACCACAGGACCTCGGGATCCGCGGAAGTCGATAGTTCGCGGACGTCGCGGTACAGGGAGCCGCCCGACCACTCGGGGTCCGTCGGCAGTGGATCCGACGGCGTCCGTGGGGGACTGGCATCCGACCACCGGGTCGGGACGTCGAGGTCTCGAATTCTGGTGAGCGCCAACGAGATCGCCTCGCGGAACGGTATCGGCCCCGCTGGCGGGTCCGGGATGAGGTGCGCTATCGAGTGGTCGGCGCAGGCGACGTCGTTGATCAGCGATTCCATCAGGGGAACGGCGATCGCGCGCGGTACCGGTGTCACCAAGTTGACCCACTGGCTGGACAACCAGGGCGTCAGCAGTGGTACCGGGATGACGATCCGGCGAGGCAGCTGCGCGACCTCGGCGTACGTTCGCATCATTTCTTCGTAGGTGACGATGTCCGGGCCTCCGATGTCGAAGGCGCCGGTTCGGTCCGGCGTCAGGTCCGCACCCCGCACCAGGTAGTAGAGGACGTCGCGGACAGCGATCGGTTGAACCTTGCTCCGCACCCACCGCGGCGTGACCATGACGGGTAGCCGCTCGGTGAGGTAGCGAAGGATCTCGAAGCTCGCCGAGCCGGACCCGATGACTACACCGGCCCGCAGAACCAGCGTGGGGACGGGAGAGGCCAGGAAGATCCTGCCGACTTCGGCGCGTGATGCGAGGTGGCGCGAAAGGGTTTGCCCCGTGGGGGTGATGCCGCCGAGGTAGATGATGCGACCGACCCGCGCCGCCGCGGCGGCGGCCGCGACCCGAGTGGCGGCCGCGCGGTCGATCTCGCCGAAATCCGCTCGGTCGAGCGAGTGGACCAGATAGTAGAGCACCTGCTGATCGGCGACGCAGCGGCGAACGTCGTCATCGCTGAGGACATCGCCGCGCAGGATCTCGACCCGATCGCGCCACGGTGCGTCGGCGAGCTTCCCGGGGTTGCGCGCGACTACCCGGACGGTATGACCGGCGCGAAGAAGCTCGGGAACCAGACGGCCGCCGATATATCCGGTCGCCCCGAATATCACGCATCGCATGTCCGCACCTCGCGTCTCCGGGAGTGCACCGCTCGTGCGTCGAGTACCCCGTTGCCCGCACACAACACGCCGGTGTGCTGCATCGAAATTGCATCGTTAATCGTACGCCAGCGGTCCACCACACCGGAAGTCCAGTGGCGAGACAGGCGCGTTTCTGGCTGCCACCGATGCCGGTCGTAGGAACGGCCGGGGCACATCAGCGGGGGAGGCGGAAGCCGAGCAACGACTGCGTGGACGAAACACGCTGCCCGCACGCCGCGGCGGCGTTCCGCTACTGCGGACGCAGGACCAGCACGGTGATCTCGCTCGGTGCGAAGACCCGCAGTTGCGGCCCCCAGAAGCCAGTTCCCCGGCTGGTGTAGAGCTGGGTGTCGCCGTGGCGGCTCAGTCCCGCGACAACGGGCTGCTCGAGCCGGACGAGATAGTGGAAGGGCCAGATCTGGCCGCCGTGGGTGTGGCCCGAGATCTGGAGTGCGACACCCGCGGCCACGGCGTCGATGATCTGCCTGGGTTGGTGGGCGAGCAGCACGACCGGCGCGTCGGGGTCGGCACCGGCGAGCGCGGTCGTCAGGTCCGGGCCGTGACCGGTCAAGCCCACGCCCGTCGGGTCATCGATACCGGCGATCACCAGCTGATCGTCGCCGCGGCGCACCGTCACGTGCTGATTGCGCAGCGGTTGCCAGCCGAGCGAACTCATGTGGTCGATCCAGCCTGGCGCGTCGCCGAAGTACTCGTGGTTGCCGGTGATGTAGAACCGGCCGAGCTCGGCCTCGACCTTGCCGAGCGGATCGACCTGCGCGTGCCGCTTCGCCACCGAGCCGTCCGCGAGATCACCCGCGTGGCAAGCGATATCGGGACGTTGCGCGTTGACCACCTCGACAACGCGCTCCGACCAGCGCAATCGGTCGAGCGCGGCGAAGTGGGTGTCGGTGACGACCACCAGGCGCAGGCCGTCCAGCGCCGGACCGAGTCCGGGGATGGATACCTCCACGGTGCGAACCCGCGGCACCCGCCGTGCTTCGACCACGCCCCACACCACGAGCGCGGCGGAGGCGGCGAACACGCCCGCGGCGACGATCCGGGAACGGGCCGGATCGTCGACACCGGCCACGGCGAGCCCGAGGCGTGCGAGGTTGCCGAAGACCGACCAGCTGAACACCACCCACATCACGCCGAGCAGCGTGTCGCCGACGATCGAGGCGGCATCCGACTGCGCGTGTCCGTGGCCGAGATACATCGCCGCGGGCAGGCAGCAGAACGTCAGGGCGGCCAGCGCCGAGCCGAGCCAGAACAGCGAGCCGGTTCCCTGGGTCGGCGCCGCCACCAACGTCCACCACGGCAGCGAGATCAGCAGGGCCGGAACAGCCAGGAACAGGACCAGGCGGGGTACATACTTCAAGAGGGTTCGTCCTCGCGCGCGAATGAAGCGCGCGGTCCCTCACCCGGCGCCATGAACGCTTCCGACGATAGCAGCGGTCATCACCCGCCGAGGCGCTCGACGGCGAGGGGGAGATCTTTGTCACCGCGACCAGTTTCGTTCGCCCTGGCGCAATCCCACAGATCGCGACAAACAAGTTGCCGGACTTGATCTTTCGAATGGCTCGAATCAGGTCTCAGCGACGAGCGCGGCGCGTTGACTCAGCGGGGATGATCCGATCCCAGGTCTTGCCGTGCGCGTTCCGCGATCTCGTCGACGCTGGTGTCGTCGAGGAACTTGTGCGTAGACGGCTGCTCGTCCATGAGCCCAAGCTACGTCGCGCGAGGTCGTCGAAGGGACAGGCGCGCGCCACCCGAATGGCTATCTCGATGCCGACCGGCTGAACCCGGTGAACGCCGCGATCGGCACGACCGCCACCGCGAGCACGCCACCGGCGAGAGCCAGGGCTGGATAGCTGGTCGCCGCGACCATCAGCCCGGACCCCATGCCGCCGGTCGCTCCAGCGACGGCGATCGAGACATCCACCGCGCCTTGGGTTTTGGCGCGGGTGGCGAGCGGCACCGTGTCGGTGATGATGGCCGTGCCCGCCACGAGCCCGAGATTCCAGCCCAACCCCAGCAGCGTCAGCGCGAGCGCGAGCAACACCATGGAGTCGCCGGGTGCGGCGGCCGCGAGGAGTCCCGCGGCGAGCAGTGTCACCCCCGACGCGGCGGCGACAGGTAGGCGACCGTAGCGGTCGACGAGCCAGCCGGTCAGCGGCGAGGGCAGGTACATGGCGCCGACGTGGATGGCGATCACCAGCCCAGCCGCGGCGGTGCTGTGGCCGTGGGCGTGCATGTGGACCGGAGTCATGGTCATGATCGCCACCATGACCAGCTGCGTCAGCGCCATGACCAAGCCGCCCGCGGCGATGCCCTTGCCGGAATCGTCGACAGGCGCCGTCTGTGTGGTCGCCGCATCCGTCGTGCCCAGTTCCCGTGCCAGCAGTAGCGGGTCCGGCCGCAGCGACACCGCGAGCACGAGCGCGGCCAAGGCGTAGGCCGCCGCGGCGAGCAGGAACGGCCCGGCCAGGTAGGGGATGCCCAAGCTCTGGGCCAATCCGCCGGTCGGGGCGGCGAGATTCGGGCCGATGACACCGCCGAGAGTGGTCGCGACCAGCACGGTGGACACGGCGCGACCCCGGTGCGAAGCGGTGGCCAGATCGGCTCCGGCGTACCGGGCTTGCAGGTTGGTTGCGGTGCCCGCGCCGTAGACGAACAGCGCGATGAACAGCAGCGCCAGGTTGTTCAGCACGGCGGCGGCGATGACGCCGAGGCTGCCGATCGCGCCGGTGAGGTACCCGGCGGCCAGACCGGGACGGCGCCCGCGGGCTTGGGAAAGACGTCCGACGGCGACGGCGGCGAGCGCGGAACCGGCGGTGAACAGGGCGCTGGGCAGTCCGGCCAGGCTGGTGGAGTCGAGCATGTCCTGGGCCAGCAACGCGCCGACGGTGATTCCGGCGGCCAGTCCCGCGCCGCTGAGGATCTGCGCGGAGACCAGGACGATCAGGATGCGGCGCTGCGCTCGTGCGGTGTCGGGGAGCGGGGTGTCGGAGGTGATGCTGGTGGTGCCGGTGGCCACGAGAAGGTCTTCCTGGTGAGCCGCTGTCGAGCGGGCGGGGCAAGCGGTCGCGAATACAATCGCCATGTTCGATGTTGTTCCAAGGAACTGTGGAATAAGCTATTCCAAAGAGTATTGGAGAAGCAAGCGTGAGCGAGTCGTCCGGTCCCAAGGCCGCTCTGTTCGACCAGGTCGCCCGCGTCGGCAAGGCGCTGGGCAACGGTCGCAGACTGCAGATCCTCGATCTGCTCGCCCAGGGCGAGCGCACGGTCGAGGCGATCGCCACCGCGACCGGCATGAACCTGACCACCGCCTCGGCGAACCTGCAAACGCTCAAATCCAGCGGTCTGGTCGAGGCGCGACGCGACGGAACCCGCCAGCACTACCGGCTTGCCGGGACCGACGTCGCTCGCTTGTTCGCGCTAGTGCAGAGCGTCGCCGAAGCGCACCTCGCCGACGTCGCCCTCGCGGCCGCCGCCGCGCTCGGCTCTCCCGAAGACGCGATCACCCGCGACGAACTCATCCGCCGCCGCGACGCCGGGGAGATCATCCTCGTCGACGTCCGCCCCCACGAGGAATACGACGCCGGGCACATCCCGGGCGCCATCAACATTCCGCTCGCCGAACTCGCCGCCCGACTCGCCGAGCTGCCCGCCGACCGGGACATCGTCGCCTACTGCCGCGGTGCCTACTGCGTCATGGCGCCCGACGCGATCCGCATCGCGCAGCAGTCCGGTCGGGAGGTCAAACGCCTCGACGAGGGAATGCTGGAATGGGCGTTGGCCGGACTACCGGTCGAGAAAGCCTCGATCGAGTAGTCGACTACGCAGGGCAAGGCCCTGCGTGGGCGGCATGATCGGTTGAGTCAATGCACCATTCGGCCGCGCGGTAACTCGACCGATCGATTTCGAGGGAGTGCGCGATGAACCTGAATCGTTTCAGCGTCGCCACGTTCAACATGTTCAACCTCCAGGACCCCGGACAACCGATGAATCCGGGTCAACGTCCCTGGACGGAAGCGGAATTCACGCGGAAGGCGGATTGGATCGCGGGTCAGCTCACCACGCTGGACGTCGACATCGTGGGTCTACAGGAGGTGTGGAGCAAGACCGCGTTGGAGAAGGTGGTCGCCGCCGGGGGATTGGAGGCGACCTACGATGTGCTCGCCGATCCCGCGGACGGATCCCGGATCATCTGCGCGGCGCTGGTCCGCAAAGGCCTTCTGCACGGCGATCCGCAGTGGATCGCGGACTTCTCCGAGGCGGTCCGCCTGGAATCCACCGACGATCGAAACGACCCGCAAGCACCGCAGATCCGGGTCGCCATCGACCGGTTCTCCCGACCGGTACTGCACTTCAGCGTCGAACTGCGGGACGGTCAGCCGACCGAGGTGTTCGTCGTCCACCTCAAATCCAAACTGCCGACCAGCCTGGCGGGCGAGCAGTGGTTCCAGGACGATCCGGACACCTTCAAGCCGCATCAGCTGGCGCTGGGTGCGGGGCTGTCGACAATTCGCCGCACCGCCGAGGCGGTGGCGCTGCGCGTCCTGCTCACCACCGCGATGAAGGGCACCGCGACGCCGGTCGTCGTGCTCGGCGACATCAACGACGGCCAGCACAGCAACACCGCCAACATCCTGACCGAGCAGCCCCGCTACCTGGTCGGGGACTCGCTGGGCGGCGTGGACAACGGCCTCTACACCGCCCAGACGTTGCAGGAGTACCGCGATACCCGCGACGTCTACTACACCCACGTGCACCAAGACATTCGCGAATCGCTCGATCATGTGCTCGTCAGCGAACAGTTCTACGACAACAGCCGCAAACGCGTGTGGCTGTTCGACGGGCTCACCATCAACAACGACCATTTGAATTTCGAGAACCACCGCGAGAGCGGCACCGGTGACCACGGACTCGTGAAAGTCGGGTTCGCGTTCAAACCCGCCCGCCCGTGACAATGGGTTCCGCTAGCGATCCGAGTCCTCCGCCCACCGCCGCAATCCGCCCGGCCACCGCAACATCAGCACACCGATCGCGGCGACGACGATGCCGCGCGGCGCCTCGTAGAGGAATCCGGTGAGGCCTTGGGTGGGCGGAACCGGCAGGAAGAAGCCGAGCCCGGCGACCAGGGTGAGTATCGCGATCCAGCGGGGCACCGTGCTGTTGCGCAACATGCTCCCGCCCATCAGGCCCAGCCCGGCGAGCAGGACGACAGCGCCGATGATGTTGAACAATTCGAACGCCGTGGTGTCGATCATGTTGTCGTTGCCCGCGATCAGGTGCGCGGTGCCGGAATCAGCCGCGAACGGGTAGGCGACGAACAACTCGACGGTGAGGTGACCGGCCGCGGTGACGACGTTGGCGAGCAGGTAGCAGATCAGGCCGACGAATCCGGCCGTGCCGAGTCTCGGCCGCATCCACGCGTACATCCCGGGCAGGCCGAGGATCAGCAGAACGGTTCCGATGCCGAGCAGGATCTGCGCGAGCGGCGCGCCGGGGCTGGTGAGCGCCTCGACCGAATGGCTCTTGCCCGCCACGATCGGATGCAGTGTGCCGCCCGCGATGCACAGGGGGCCCGCGAAGGCCAGTGCGGCGCCGCACATCCGCAGTACAGTCTCGCGAGAGGGGCCGATGGCCCGAGTTTCGCCGGTGGTGTGGGTTGGTAGGAGTGCTTGCGTGTGTGTCATGGGCCAAGGGTCGACCAGGGCGCTGGTGTGACGCTGGTGCGCGGCGGGTCCGAGGACGACCGCCCGGCCATCTCGGTGCTCGGGCCGCTGGAAGTGCGCGGCCCGGACGGCGCCCGCCTCACCATCCCGGCACGCAAACACGCCGAGCTCTTGGTGATTCTCGCGGCCGAACGCACCGCCCGGAGCGCGCCGTACCTGTGCGAATTGCTGTGGCGGGGCAGCCCGCCGGAGAGCGCACTGGTCACGCTGCAGGGCTACGTCTCACGGTTGCGCCGGACGTTGCGGCCACTTCCGGAATTCCGGATCGAGACCAGTCCGAACGGCTACGTGCTGCGGTGCGGTGGATCCGGCACCGACCTCGACTTGCTCGACGTGCTGTCCAGGGAAGCGCGCGCGGCGCACGCCGACGGTGATGTCGGACGAACCGTCGATCTGCTCGAACGCGCCTTGCGCCTGTGGCGCGGCGAGGCGCTCTGCGATGTCGACGACGTCGCCGAACTCGCTCCGGAACGGGCGCGTCTGGTCGAGCTGCGATCGGAACTCGTCGAGATGTGCGCCGAGGGTTTGATCGTGCTCGGACGCGCCCGGCACGCGGTCACCCTGCTCACCGACGAATGCGAGCGGCATCCACAGCGGGAAGGAACGGCACGGCTGCTGGCGCTGGCGCTGCGCGACTGCGGACGGGTCTCCGACGCCCTCGACGTTCTCGTTCGACTGCGCCGCTCGCTGCGGGAGGATCTCGGGCTCGATCCCGCGCCCGACACCGTCCGGGTCGAGAACGAGATCCGCACTCCGGCCAAGCCCGCGGCGGCCCCGGCGGAACGATCGGTCCTCGTGGGACGTGCGGACGTCGCCGCTGTCTTGAATCGTGCGTGGAACCGGTCCCGGCAGGGACTGACCGTCGTGACGGTGCGCGGCGCGCCCGGCATCGGCAAGACGGCCGTCGTCGAGGACGTCATGCGGCGCCACGGCGAGGTGGCCTTCTTCACCGCGGGGATCAGCGGGACGGGCGCCTCGGCGTTGGCGACGCTGATGCCGTGGCTGGATCAGGCCGCGCTGGCCGGACGCGCCGTGCCCGATGTCCCCACACCGCGCGCGCTCGCCGCGCTGTTCGCCGAGGTAGCGCGGGAGACCGGACATCTGGTCGCGGTCATCGACGACGTGCAGTGGGCCGATCCCGATTCGGTTCGGATGATCGCGGCGGCCATGCGGGTGCTGCGCGGCCACCCTGTGCTGCTGCTTCTGACGGTTCGCCCCGAGCCGCTCCCGGCGGAGGTGAACTCGCTCCAGTCCGCGGGCGCTCACGTCGTGGTGGACCTGCCTCCGCTGTCCGCCGCGGCCGTGGACGAGTTGGTTCGCAACGATCTCGGTTCGGTCGGTCCGGAGGTGCGCGATCAGATCATCGACTCGAGCGCCGGTAGTCCGTTCGTCGCGGCGCAACTGTGCGATCTCGTTCGCGCGGGCCGCCCGTTGGACGTCAGCGGCTCGGCCCCTGAGATCACGACGGCGAAGCTGTCCGCTGTCTCGCCCTCGGCGCGAGCGCTCGCCGAGGTGCTGGCCGTGATCGGTACGCGCGCGTCGATCGGACTGGTCGCGGCCGCCGACAGCGAGCCACGGTTCGACGATCGGATCGGTGAGCTCGTCGCCGCACGGGTCGTCTCGCTCGAGGACGGCGCCGTCGCCTTCGAACACGACCTCGTGCGCGATGCCGTGCTCGCCACCATCGGTGAAGTGCGGAGGGCGCTGCTGCACAAGCGAATCGCGGACGCGCTGGCCGATCTGCGACCCGGTGCGCTCACGGCGCAGGCACGGCATCGCAGTGCCGCCGCCCTCGATTCGCTGGATCCTGCTGCCGCACATGCTTGTTCGGTCGCGGCGCGAGACGCGCTGCGGCGGGACGCGCTCACCGAGTGCGCCGAACTCGCCGCGCGCGGGCTCCGGCACGCCGACCCCGGTGACGCGGAGCTGCTGATCGAGCTGGATCAGCTTGCGGGGCAGGCGCATCACCGTCTCGGCCACTACGACGCGGCCGCCGTGTCTTTCGACCGGGCCGGTCGGCGCTGCGCCGAACGCCGAGATTGGTCCGGCCTGGCGCGGACCGCATTGCTCGCCGCACCGCGTGGTGTAGCCGGATACTTCTCCGGATACGGTGTGGTGCACGCGGGTTCGTCGGCGCTGCGGGCGCAGGCACTGGCGCATCGTCTCGATCTCGACGCCGAGCTGGTCGCCGATGCGGAGGCGATCGAGGCCGCGGACCGCGCGATCCACGGTCTGCCAGGGGATTTCGACGCGCTGGCCGAGGCACGGGCGCGCAGCGCGGCCGGAAGCCGATCGTGGCCGCAGGTACTGCTGGCCGAGTTCCTGTGCACGTGGGGGCCGCCAACCGTCGCCGACCGGCGCAAGATCGCCGAGGAACTGGAGGAACTCGCGGGCCACGACCGCACGGCGCGGGCGACGGCGGTCCACCTGCGCCGCGTGTGTGCCCTCGAGACGGGCGATATGCGGCTGGTCCGTCGGCTGTCTGCCGAATTCGCCCGGCTCGCTTCCGCCGACGACATCGACCTCGCGGCCACCCAGCTGTGGTGGCAAGTGATGCTCGCCGTGCTGCGTGGCGACTACCGGGAGTCGCAGGCGCTCATGACACGCTTCGCCGACGATCTCGGCGCGGTCGACGATCACGCTCGGCTGCTCGCCGAAGTCTCTGCGCTGACCAGCAATTCGATCGAGCTGTGGCATCGCGGACGGCTCGGCGAGGTACTCGCCGAAGTGGACCGGATGGCTCAGGACTTCGACGAGGACTTCGCGCTCGTGGTCGCGATGGCATCGGCGGAGGTCGATGATCACGAGCGCGCGCTGTCGACGATCGAGTCGATCATCGCCCTGCCCGGGCGGTTGCACGGCCCGCGCCTGGTGGTACGGGTGCCGCTGCTGATCGAAGCGCTGCTCACGGTCGGTCAGCGCGCGCCGGAGCAGCGCGACCGGGTGGTCGAGCTCACCGCCGAACTCGAACCGTTCACCCAGGGGTGGGGCGAGACATTGATCGTGCAATGGCCGGGGCTGGTGTGTCTCGGGCCGTCCGGGCTCTACCGCGGTACCGCCCGCGGCATCCTCGGACTTCCCGGCGCGCGCGAGGAGGTGATCGCCGCGCGGCACCGGGCGCGCCTGCTCGGCGCGCGGCCCTATGAGTCGCGCGCCGAGGACCGCCTGACGCGGTGGCCGTTCGCCTGAGCCGTCGCGGCCGAACTTCTGCGGTCCTGGTCGCGACTTCGCCGCCTGAGATTGTGCGAGGTGCGGCGGTCGTTCGCCAGCGCGTCTTCGCCCCGAGCGACATTCACCGTTCTGATCCCGCAACCGGAGCGGACCGAGAGCTGAACTGCCCAGAGCCGGGTTCCGAGTTCACCGCCTGAATCTCCGGCAGCGGTGGCGATTCCGGGAAGGTGACGGGCAGGGCGGTCAAGGCTCGGTGGAACGGGCCTGGGCGCCAGGTCAGTTCATCGGGCGGTACCGCAAGTCGTAGTTCGGGCAGGGCGTCGAGAAGTTGATCGATGGCCTCCTGGGCGATCAGGTATGCCATCGAACTAGCCGGGCAGACGTGCGGCCCGGCACCCCACGCCAGGTGAGATCGATTGCCCGCGTACTGATCCGCTTTGATCTCCGGGTCGTTGTTGCAGCCGGCTATGCTGATGACGACGGGTTGATGCGCGGGCAACCACACGCCGTCGATCAGAATCGGCTGGCGCGGAAAGCTGATGCAGAAGTTCGCCATCGGCGGATCGTCGAACAGCACCTCGTCGAGTGCGTCCCGGGTGGACAGACTCCCGCCGAGTACGCTCCCGCCGAACCGTTCCTCGGTGAGGATCAACAGCAGGGTGTTGATGATCAAGTTCTGTTGGGGCTCGATGCCCGCTCCGTACAGCGTGCCCAATTGATGCACCATTTCGGTGTCGCTCAACCCCGCCGGATGTTGCAGCATCCGCGTCGTGACGTCATCGCCGGGCTCGGCGCGCTTCAGCTGGGTCAGTTCCAGCAGTGCGCCGATGAGCATCTGGTTGCCCTGTTCGGCGTCGGCGCCCTCGAACACGGCGGCCATCCCTTTTGCGGCGCGGGCCGCGATCTCGGCCGGTGAGCCGAGCAGGGCATTGAGCACCCCGAAGGCGAGCGGAAACGCGTACTGGCGCACCAGATCCGCGGAGCCCTCGGTACAGAAGGAATTGATGAGCGGCACCGCGAGCGCCGCGACCGTGGCGTGCAAACCGTACTGATCGACCTGATCCAGACCCGCGGTATTCGTCTTCCGATACCTCGCATGGTCGGCGCCCGCGTTGCGCAAAGCGTTCGGCCGCCACTGCATCATCGGCAGCACTGGACAGTCCGCTGGAATGTTCTGCTGCCATGCTCGCGGGTCGGCCGGAAAATGGTCCGGGTCATTGAAGATCCGGACCGCGGTGTAGTAGCCGATCACCAGGGTCGCGGGGATACCCGGCGCCAAGTCCACCGGCACCAAAGACCCGTAGCGGTCGCGCATCTCGCGATAGACCCGGTGCGGGTCCGCCGCGAACTCCGGCGAATACAGCGGCACCCGCGGGCCGTCGGTATCGATGGGCGAATCGCGCGCGGACCTGCCGTGCGTTGCGGACGAGGACATCGTCATCGGAGATACTCCAGGTGATCTGACAACAAGCTTCGTGAGCCTAGACAGTCGGCGGGCGTTGCGCACCGAAACGATGCACAACCACATCACTTCGTCCACATTCACGGCATCCGCCTTGCTCGCCGGTCAGTGGATTGCGTCGCTGTCCGGGGTGGGCGAGGGGCGGTGGTGTCGCCTGCTCGCGACGATGGCCAGGGCGGCCAGTCCATCCGCGTGGGTTCGCGGCGCACCAGCGTCAGCGTGCCCACCACCGCCAGTGCCGCGAACACTCCGCGCTCTGTTTCCATGATCGTGAAGGCGGCAGTCAGGTACTGGTAGGCGCGCTCGGAGCCAACACCCTTGAAGATCGGCAGCAGCAGATCGTTGATGCGCGCCGCGAGTTCGGCATCCGCGCCGGGCCGCGGGCTCGAAGTGCCCCATAAGCCCTGCCTTCCGACGTTTCCCAGCTGGTCACCGAGATGTGTCGGGCGCACGGGAAAACGCCCAGCCGAATTGTGGCAGGCGGGAACTCGCGGGCAGTCGTAAGTGACTGGCTGTCAAGGAGCACTCTTGTGCTCGATGCGCGAATTAAAGGAGTGCTTTTCGATGAACAAGCCCGCGATTTCACCACACGGTGCAATAGCACCGCGCGGAGGAACCGGCGTATGGGATCGTCCTAACCGGGACTGCTCACAGCAAGCGATAGCCAACTCATTGCTGTCTCTCGGTGCGAACTACTCCTTCGTGCTCGCGGGACATTTGATGCCAGGTTACGGCCGTCTTGACCTTGTGGCAAGATCTTGCGCTATATTTGCTGCGAGACGCTGTATCGTATCCAAAACTGTGACCTCAGTCCTGGGGCTCGCGCCGCAGGTGAACTGACTATGGGGCGGATGACGGAGACGTCCGGCCGGCGAGACCGCTGTCGGCGATCGGTTGCCGATCGTCATGATTTTCCTGAGCATGCATTCCGGTTGTCGTAACCACGTTGCAAACTTCTAACAATCCGATATAGGCAACCTTACGGCAATACAACTGAGCTCCTGAAATGAACGATATCGTCGGAGGTTCGAAATGGGCCGAAAGCGTGGCATCGATGACAGTCGGGACCGATCGAAACGGTCGGAGATCAGCTCATTCCGTTCCTCCGGACATCGGGAAAAGGATTCCGGAGCGCACTCCAACGGTAATGGATACGCGCGACGTCCGTCGTCCGGCATTCTTCCACTGACCGCGGCCCAGCGGGGAATCTGGTTCGCTCAGCATCTCGCGGAATCGTCGCCGATATCGGTGGCCCAATACGTCGAGATCGTAGGCGATTTGGACGTGGAATTGCTCACCGAGGCCTGCCGAACCGCCAGTCGTGAGTTCGGCTCGGGGCATCTGCGCCTCATCGAGGTCGATGGAGAGCCGCGTCAGTTCATCGACCAGGAACGTGGCGGTCAGGTCTCGGTAATGGATTTGCGCCGACACGCCGATCCGGTTGCGACCGCGCTCGAAATCATGGTTCAGGACTATTCTGCTCCGCTGGACCTATTGCGTGACGACCTCATGGCGAGCATCGTGTTCCAGGTCGGCGCGAACCATTTCCTATGGTATCAGAGGGCGCACCATATCGCGCTCGACGGATTCGCCGCCGTCACCATGCTGCACCGAATAACCGCGCTGTACAACGCGTGGGTGAACTCCGAGGAAGCGCCGCCGTGTATGGCGCGGGATCTCGGTGTCGTCGTCGAGCAGGATCTGGCGTACCGGGGCTCGGAGCGTTTCGACAACGACCGCAGATACTGGTCGGAGCATCTGGCGGACGCGCCTCCCCTCGTCAGCCTTTCCAGCCGCATGGGCAAGGCCACCATTCATCCGACGCTGGTCAGCGACGAATTGCCCGAGGCCACAGCGCATCTGCTGGAAAGCGTCGTGCTCGGAAACGGCACGAGCGTGACACCGACCATCGTCGCGGCGTTCGCCGCCTATCTCGCGCGAATGACCGGGAGCGACGAAGTATTGCTGAGCCTCCCGGTTTCGGGTCGGCACTCCGCCGTGCTGCGCCACTCCGGGGGAATGGTGGCCAATGTCGTCCCGTTGCGCGTGCGGGTCGCGGGCCGCAGTGTGGGTGAGCTGATCGCCGCTGTGCTGAGCGAGCTGACGAGTGCGCTTCGGCGGCAGCGTTATCGCCAAGAGGACATCTTCCACGATATGGGAATCGCGCGCGACGAGGCGGCGTCCTTCGGGCCGGCCGTGAACCTCATGATGGTCGAGAACGAGGTCGTGCTGGGTGAGACGACAGGCCGCCTGCACGTCCTCACCTCGGGCCCGACCGCCGACCTTTTCGTCAACATCTATCCGGGTGCGGGCAAAGACAGTACGCACATCGACTTCCAAGGCAATCCGAATGCCTACAGCCCTGAGGAACTCGCCGGTCACCACCGCCGCTTCCTGATGTTCCTGCACGAGTTCCTGGCCGGGGGAGCGGGCTGTCCGATCAGCAGGCTGCCGCTGCTGGAAGCACAGGAACGGTCCGCGCTGCTGCCGGTGCGGGGGCCCGGCGGGGTCGAAACACGGCTGCTTCCAGAGATTTTGGCCGCGAGCGCCCGCCGGAATCGTGGTGCGTGCGCGATCAGCTCGGCCGGGCGGACGATGACGTATGGCGAGCTGGACACCAGATCCTCCCAGCTGGCCCGGCATCTGATAGCCCTGGGTTGTGGGCCGGATACGGCGGTCGCGATCATGCTGTCCCGCTCGGTCGAATCGGTCGTGGCGACGTGGGCGGTCGCGAAATGCGGTGCGGCGTTCGTCCAATTGGATCCCGAGTACCCGTCGAAGCGGATAGACCACATCATCGCCGACAGCGGTGCGACAGTGGCGATCACGGTCGACGCTCTGCGCGGGCGGCTCCCGCGACAGATACATCGGGTGGTTCTCGACGACCCCGCGACCCTCGAGGAATGCGACGCTGCGAGCGGGCCGATCTCCGACGAAGACCGTATCCGCCCGCTACGGCCGTCCAATATCGCCTATGTCACCTATACCTCGGGTTCCACCGGGAAGCCGAAGGGCGTCCAGGTCACCCACACCGGCCTCGCGAATCTCGTTGCCGACCGCGCCGCCACGTACGGTATCGACACGAAATCCCGCGTGTCCTATGCCCTCTCGCCGAGTTTCGACGCCTCGCTGGAACAGTTTCTGACCTGCTTCGCGAGCGGATCCACGCTGGTGATCGTGCCGCCCGAAGTGACAGGCGGTGCTCCGCTCACGCGCCTGCTCGCCGACGAGCACGTGACCCACCTGACGCTGACCCCCGCCATGCTGGCGACCGTGGACCCGAGTCCGGCGACCGACTTGCGGGTGGTCGTGGTCGGTGGCGACGTCTGCCCGCCGCACGTCGTCGAGCGGTGGACCCAGTCGTTGTCCATGTACAACGAATACGGTCCCACCGAAACCACCGTGACCGCCCTCGGCGCCGGGCTGAGACCCGGCCGCGCCCAGACGGTCGGTGGCCCCCTCCGTGGCGTCGCGGCGATGGTGCTGGACCGAACCCTCCAGCCGGTGCCCAAGGGCACCGCGGGCGAGTTGTACCTCGCTGGGCCGGGATTGGCCCGTGGCTACAGCCGACTGCCCGGCGAAACCGCCGCCCGGTTCGTCGCCGATCCGTACGGCGACGCCGGCGAGCGGATGTACCGCACCGGCGACATCGCGCGCTGGACCGGCGACGACGCCGAGATGACGCTGGAATTGCTGGGGCGCGGCGACTTCCAGGTCAAGATCCGCGGTTACCGGATCGAGCCGAGCGAGATCGACGCCGCGCTCACCGCCCACGAGGACGTGGATCTCGCCGTCACGGTGCCGGTCCGCAACAACGTCGGCACGACCGTACTGGCGTCCTACGTCGTCCCGGTCGCTGGCCGTCGCGTCGATCCGCTCCTACTTCAGCGCTTCGCCCGCGATTCGCTGCCGCCGCACATGGTCCCGGCGGTGATCGTCGCGCTGGACGCCCTTCCGGTGAACGCCTTCGGCAAGGTCGATCGCCGCGCCTTGCCGAAGCCCGAATTCGGGACCGCGCCGGTCGGCCGGGCGCCGGCCACGGTTCGGGAGAAGACGGTCGCACGGCTTTTCGCCGAGGTGCTCGGCGTGCCTCGGGTCGGGGCGGACGACAGCTTCTTCGCACTCGGCGGCGACAGCATTCTGTCGATCCGGCTGGTGGCGCGGGCCAAGGCCGAGGGCTTGAGTTTCTCCACCCAGGATGTGTTCGTGCACAAGACCGTCGCGGGCCTGGCGGCCACGGCGACGGAAGCCGTCGACACCCTCGAGTTGGCCGAGCTGCCCGGTGCCGGCGTGGGGCCGATGCCGCTGTCGCCGATCATGCGCGCGATGCTCGATCGGGGTCACTACGACCGATTCGCGCAGGCCGCGCTCGTGCAGCTGCCCGAGGGGGTCGACCGGGCGGGTCTAGTGCGCGTCGTGGGATCCCTGCTGGAGCGCCACGACATGTTGCGCGCGGTGCTGCGCGGCGGCGATTCGGTCGATCCGTACGTCGAGGTGCTCGATCGGGAAGCCGTCGACCCGCACGCCGCGCTCGTCGACGTCTGGCTCGATCGACGTGACGCCGCCGAAGTCGATCGCCACCTTCAGAAGGCGGCGGATCGATTGGATCCCGGCAGTGGTGTGCTCGTGCAGGCCGTCTGGATTCGGGATCGCGACCGGTCCGGACCCGACCTGATGTGGCTGGTGATCCACCACCTCGCCGTCGACGCGGTGTCCTGGCGCATCATCCTCGCCGACCTCGCGCAGGCTTGGTCGCGAATGCCCAGCGGCGCACCGCGTTTCGGACAGGTCAGCACTTCGTTCCGGCGCTGGGCGCACGGCCTGGTCGTGCAGGCGCCGGGCAGGCGGTCGGCGGAACTCGAACACTGGAAAGACGTGCTCGAGCGCGGCGATCAACTTCTCGGCTCGCGCCGTCTGCTGCCGGATCGTGACGTCGGAGCCACGGCCGGCCGGGTTCGTCAGCGCATCCCGGCGGCGGTCGCCGAGGCGGTGCTCACCACCATTCCGGATCGCTTCCATTGCAGCGCCAACGAACCGCTGCTGGCGGCCTTGGTACTGGCACTGAGTGAGTGGCGGCGCAGGCGTGGTGCGGTGGCGGCCGCCGGAGAGTTGATCTCGCTGGAGGGACACGGCCGCGAGGAGCGGGCCGTGCCCGGCGCGGATCTCAGCTCCACGGTGGGCTGGTTCACCACCCGCTTCCCGGTCCGGATCGACTGGGAGAACATCGATCTCGATGATGCGCTGGCCGGTGGACCGAGTGCGGGACACGCGATCAAGCAGGTGAAGGAGCAGCTGCGTGCGGTGCCGGACAACGGCATCGGCTATCAAATGCTGCGTTGTCTCGATCCCCAGGGCAGTGCCGAGCTCGGCGGTCTGCCCGAACCGCAGATCAGCTTCAACTACCTCGGGCGGGTGGGCGCCGCTGAGCACTCGGGGCCGTGGGCGCCCACCACTGAATTCACCGCGCTGACCGCCACGAGCGATCCGGCGATGGCGCTGGCCGCCGTCCTCGACATCAACGCGATCGCCGAGGAAGGCAGCGACGGACTCGAACTCGACACGACCTGGGAGTTCGCCTCGCAGGTGTTGAGTGGCGAGGAGGTCGACGAACTCGCCGGGCTGTGGGCTCGGGCACTGCTGGCGCTGGGCGAGCACGTCCGATCCGACACCACACCGGGCTTCACCCCCTCCGACTTCCCGCTGACCACGGTGTCGCAGCACGAAATCGACGGCTGGCTGAGGGAATACCCGTCGATGACCGATGTGTGGCCGCTGACCGCCCTGCAGTCCGGGCTGCTGTTCCACACGATCTACGACCGAGACGGCGACGACGGCTACATCGTGCAGGCGGCACTGACCTTCGCCGGGCACGTGGACACGGAGCGGATGCGGCGGGCCGCGCAGGTGCTCGTCGACCGCCACGACAGCCTGCGGACCGCGTTCGTCGAGAGTGCCGACGGGCCACGGCAAATCGTGTTGCGCGATACCCGGGTCGAGTGGAGCGAGTCGAGTGTCAGCGATGTCGCCCCGCAGGCGGAAGCGCTTCGGCGACTCGCGGCCGAGGCCGCGGCTCCGTTCGACCCGGCTCACCCGCCGCTGGTGCGTTTCCACCTCGTGCGTACCGGCGTCGATACCTTCCAGCTGCTGGTCACCAACCACCATCTCGTGCTGGACGGCTGGTCGATGCCTCTGCTGATCCACGAGTTGCTCGCCTTGTACGCCTCCGACGGGGATACCGCCGACCTCGCGCCCCCTCGTTCGTACCGAGAGTATCTGCGGTGGTTGCAAACTCGGGATCGCGCCGCCGCGATCGCCGCGTGGCAGGAGATGCTCGCCGGAATCGACAGTCCGACCCGGGTCGCGGGCGGGCCGGATCGAACAGCCGCCGCGGACGCCGGTGAAGTCGGCATGAACCTGGACGCCGCGACCACCGCCGCGATCTTCGAGCTGGGGCGCTCGCACGGCGTCACGCCCAACACGGCCCTGCAGGTGGCGTGGGCATTGCTGGTGGCCGCCATGACCGGACGGTCGGACGTGGTGTTCGGCAATACGATGTCGCAGCGCCCGCCGCAGCTTCCGGACATCGAGCGCATGGTCGGGCTCCTGGTCAACACGCTGCCCGTCCGCGTCCGGCTCGAACCCGACGAGACCGTCGGTGACCTGCTCGTCCGTGTGCAATCCGAGCAGGCCGCGATGCTGGATCACCAGTACATCGGTCTGGCGGAACTGCAACGGGTCATCGGCATCACCGATATGTTCGACACCGCGACGGTACTCGAGTCCTATCCACTCGGCCGAGAACTGTTGGCACGCGATCTCTCCGACGCCGGTTTGCGGCTCGTCGAGGTCGACGCCCACGACGCCACGCCGTATCCCCTGAGCTTGCAGGTGACCCCGCCGCGGTCGGGCCGCGACGGACGACCGGACGTCGACGAGCCCGACACCTACACGGTGACACTGAAATTCGCCACCGACCGATTCGATGCGGACGAGGCCCGCACACTGCTCGAACGATTCGAGCTGCTGATCGGGCAGATCGTCATGGACCCCGCCCGGAGGGTGTCCGACGTCTCCTCGTACCGGGACTCCGAACGCGCGGAACTGCTTTCGGTACGCGGCGAGGACCCGGCCGCAGCGCTCGTGCTACGCGACATCCTGTGGGGGACCGCGCGGAGGTATCCGGACACTGTGGCAGTCCGGTGCGGTGACTCCACGTGGACGTATCGTGAGCTGGAGCGTCGCGCCGACGCGTTCGCTTGCCTGCTGGCGAGCCACGGCGCACGGGCCGAGTCGCTCGTCGCGCTGGCCGTGCCCCGTTCGGCCGAACTGGTCGTCGCGATCTGGGCGGTGGCGAAGACCGGCGCCGCGTTCCTGCCGGTGGATCCCGGCAATCCCGCCGCGCGGATCGGGGAGTTGTTGTCCGACTCGCGGACCGGCCTCGGCGTGACGACCAGCGCTGTGGCACAGCGGCTTCCGGACACTGTCGACTGGTTGCTGCTGGACGCTCCGGCTTCGGACGGTCATGATGGTCTACCCCATCCGGCCGATACCGGCCGATTGTCCGCCGACAACGCGGCATACGCGATCTATACGTCCGGATCGACCGGTACGCCGAAGGCGGTCCAGCTCAGCCATCGAGGCCTGGCCGACCTGGTCGCGGCACACGTCGACGCGTTCGGTGTGGATACCGATGCGCGGGTGTTGCAGGTCGCGTCGCCGGGATTCGACGCCTGCCTGTCGGAGTTGCTGTTGGCGCACGGCAGTGGCGCCTGTCTGGTCGTGGCGCCGCCGGAGGTGTACGGCGGGACCGATCTCGAGAAACTGATTCGGTCCCAGCGGGTTTCGCACGCGATCCTCACCCCGTCCGTGCTGAACACGATGGATCCGTCCCGGATTCCCTCGTTGACAACGCTCGCGGTCGTCGGCGAAGCGACCGGGCCGGACACCGTGCACCGGTGGGGCGCCGGGCGACGGCTGATGAACCATTACGGACCGACCGAGTGCACGATCTGGGCGACGGGGTCGGACGCCCTCGTACCCGGCGAACCGGTGACGATCGGTGGCCCGATCCGCGGTGCGTCCGCGCTGGTTCTCGACACCTGGCTGCGACCGGTGCCGGTCGGTGTCGCGGGCGAACTCTACGTCGGTGGGCCCGGACTCGCCCGCGGGTACATCGATCGACCGGGCGTGACGGCGTCGCGCTTCGTCGCGGACCCGCGATCCACTCGCGGCGAGCGGATCTACCGCACCGGTGATTCCGTGCGCTGGGTGCGCGGACCCGCCGGGTTGGCGCTGGAATTCCTGGGTCGCTGCGATCAGCAGGTCAAGGTTCACGGGCTGCGGATCGAGCCGGGGGAGATCGATGCCCACATCGCCCGGCACCCGGACGTGGCGAGTGTCGCCACCGTCGCGGTGCAAGGCACTTCCGGTGAACCGGTTCTGGTGTCCTATGTCGTCTCCGCGCCGGGCTCCGCCGTGGATGTGGCGGCGATCGGCGACGATCTCGCGGCCAGGCTACCCCGGTACATGAATCCCGCGGCGATCGTGCGGCTCGACGAGATGCCGTGCACGCCCACGGGCAAGATCGACCGGAAAGCCCTGCGGCAGCGCCCTTTCGCTGCCGACGCCGCGGGCGGGCGACCGCCGTCGACGCCTACCGAGCAGATCGTGGCGCGACTCTTCGCCGATGTACTCCATCTCGACACGGTGTCCGCCGACAGCAACTTCTTCGCGCTCGGCGGGGACAGCATCGTCTCGATGCGGCTGGTGGCACTGGCGAGATCCGCCGGGCTCACACTCACACCGCGAGATGTGTTCGAACACAAGACGGTTGCCGCGCTCGCCGCACTGGCGGACGACATCGCCGCCCCGGTGGCGATCGAGGAACCCCCGCGGCGCCCGACGGCGGACCGCTTTTCGGGGCATCCGCTCGTCACGCTGACCGAACACGACCTCGATCGGCTGGAACGCCAGTACCCCGGCCTGTCCGACGTGTGGCCGTTGTCGCCCATGCAATCCGGGATGCACTTCGACTCGACGTTCGACCCGGGTGCCGGGGACAACTACACCGTCCAGACGATGATCGGATTGTCCGGCGCGGTCGACGGTGAGCGCCTGCGGCGTGCCGCCCAAGCCGTGGTCGACCGGCACGACATCCTTCGGGCCGCCTTCGTGGAGACGGCGAGCGGGCCGTGCCAGGTCGTGCTGGACCATGCCGAAATCCCGTTCCGCGAGGTAGATCTCGCCGATGGTGTCGACGCGGGATCGCCCGCCGACCCGGGCGCGATCGCCGCGGCCGACGCGGCGGCGGGATTCGACCTGTCGGCTCCTCCGCTCCTACGCTTGACGCTGATCCGGCTCGACGCGCGGTCCTTCCGGCTGCTCGTCACGAACCACCATGCGATCCTGGACGGCTGGTCGATGCCGTTGCTGATGCGAGAACTGCTCGACTACTACGGATCTCCCGCGCGTATCGACTCCGCCGGTCCCGCTCCGTCCTACCGTGACTATCTGTCCTGGCTGGCTCGGCAGGACAGCGCCGCGTCCAAAGCGGCATGGGCGCAGGAGCTTTCGAATGTCGACGGACCCACCCGGGTGTCCCGCGAAGCCTCGTCGGCGGGCTCGGTCTGCGCCGCCGAGGTCGCGGCCGAACTCACGGCGGATCGATTCGCGGAACTCCGTCTAGTGGCGGCGGAGACGGCCGTCACCATCAACACCGCGGTGGCCGCGGCTTGGGCGCTGAATCTGCGTGTATCGACCGGCGAGACCGATGTGATGTTCGGCGCCGCGGTGTCGGGCAGGCCTCCGGAGCTGCCGCTGGTCGATCAGACGCTCGGCATGTTCCTCACCACGATTCCGGTGCGAGTCCCGCTGCGACCCACCATGACGGTGCGCGAGTTGCTGACCGGCATTCACGCGCGGCACGCCCGCATGCTGGAGCATCACCATATCGGCCTACCCGAGATTCACCGCAGCGTCGGCCTGCCCGAACTCTTCGACACCGTCATCACCTTCCAGTCGTTCCCCATCGACCGGACGGCGCTGCAGGAACTCGTCGATTCGGCGGGCCTGCGGGTGGACGAACTCAGCGGTGTGGACGCGACGCCGTACCCGCTCAGCCTGGCCGTGGAACCGAAGCAGTCCGAGGACGGCGAGGTGCAGGGGCTGCGGATCACCCTCCGGTTCCACGAGCGCGCGTTCGACACCGCCTCGGCGCGCGGGATTCTCGATCGCTTCGTTGAGCTGCTGTGCCGGATCGCCGCGAACGCGGACGTGCGGCTCGGCGAGCTCGCCGGGGAATCGGGTCCGCTGTGGCCGGTTTCGGTTGCGGAAGCGGCGATTCCGGACACATTGTACGGCATACTCGCCGCCTCCGCTGCCGCCGAACCAGACGCGGTCGCCGTGCGGTGCGGTGCGGCTGCCATGACCTACCGGCAGCTCGACGAGCGATCCTCACGTCTGGCCCGGATCCTGCTGTGGCACGGCGCCCAGCGCGGACAGGTCGTCGCCTCCGTGCTTCCGCGATCCCCGGCGGCGACGCTGACCCTGTGGGCCGTGGCCAAGACCGGCGCCGCCGTACTGCCGATCGATCCGATCCTGCCGGCGGAGCGTATCGAGTTCTTGCTGTCGGACTCGAAAACGGTTGTCGGACTGACCGATGCGTCGACCAGGAAGCATCTCCCCGAGTGCGTCGACTGGCTGGTCCTCGACGAGGAGCAGACGCACGACACCCTGGACTCGGTCTCTGGTGCGCCGATCACCGATGTCGAACGCGGCGGGCCGATTCGGCGGGACCAGATCGCGTACGTGAGCTACACCTCCGGGTCGACCGGAACGCCCAAGGGCGTTCTCGTCAGCCATCGCGGCTTGGCCGAGATCGTCGCGGCGCAGCGGCGAATACTCGGCGTCGACCCGGCGTCGGTGGTGCTGCAGGTCGCCTCGCCCAGCTTCGACGCCTCGATCTTCGAGTTGTTGATGGCGCACGGCTCGGGCGGTCGGCTCGTCATCTCACCCGCCGATGTCTACGCCGGGCCCGAGCTGGCGAAACTGATGCGCCGCGAGGGCATTTCGCACGCGATAGTGACACCCTCGGCGCTGGCGACGGTTCCGTGCGATGGTCTCGACGGGTTGCGCGTGCTGGCCGCGGCCGGTGAGCCGGTCGGGCCGGAACTGGTCGATCGGTGGGCGCCGGATCGCGCCATGATCAATGTCTACGGGCCGACGGAATGCACGATCTGGGCTACCTCCGGCGACGCTCTGACGCCGGGCGCCGCGGTCACGATCGGCAGGCCCGTCGGCACGGTCGCGGCCGTTGTCCTGGACACCTGGTTGCGGCCCGTGCCACCCGGTGTCGCGGGCGAGCTGTACCTGTTCGGCCCCGGCGTTGCCGATGGGTATGTCGCCAAGATGGCGTTGACCGCGGCGCGGTTCGTCGCATGCCCGTTCGGGGAGCCGGGCCAGCGCATGTACGCGACCGGCGACATGGTGCGCCGCACCGCCGCCGGCGAGATGGAGTTTCTGGGGCGCAACGACTTTCAGGTGAAGGTGCGCGGCACCAGGATCGAGCTGGGGGAGATCGACGCGGTGCTGGGCGCGCGTGCGGATGTGGCATACGCCGTCACCGTGCCGCGCAGTGACGAGGGGCGATCAACGCTGCTGGTGTCCTATGTCGTGGCCGCGACCGGGGCGGAGGTGTCGGGCGAGGAGTTGCGCGCGGCACTGGCCGAGGCGTTGCCCCGGTACATGGTGCCGTCCGCGGTGGTGGTGCTGGACGAGGTGCCGCTGACCGCCAACGGGAAGCTGGATCGCGAGCGGTTACCCGAACCGGTTGCCGTCGCGCGCGAATTCCGTGCGCCTGCACCGGGATTGGAAGAGTTGGTCGCGCGGACATTCGAGCAGGTACTCGACGTGGACCGGGTGGGAGTCGACGACGACTTCTTCGCGCTGGGCGGCGATTCGCTGAGCGCCTCGCTGGTGGTGGCGCGGATAGGCGCGGCCCTGGAGGTGCGCGTGCCGGTGCGGTCGGTGTTCGAGGCCCCGACGGTCGGCGAATTGGCGGCGCTCGCAGGGACACTCAGCGGCGTGGGCCGGTTGCCCCTGCTACCCGGAGTGCACCCCGACCCCGTGCCGCTGTCGCTGGCGCAGCAGCGGATGTGGTTCCTGAACCGGTTCGATCCGGACTCCGCGGCGTACAACATTCCGGTGCTGCTGCGGCTGTCGGGACAGTTGGACACCGCGGCGCTGGCGGCCGCGCTCGCGGATGTGATGGCACGTCACGAGGTACTGCGCACGATTTACCCGGAGGTCTCCGGTGAGCCGCGGCAGGTCGTTCTCGACGAGCCCGCGGTGCCGGTGGAGCCGGTGCGGGTGTCCGCGGATTCGGTCCCGGAGGTGGTGGGCGAGTTCGTGCGGCGCGGATTCGATGTGACGACCGCGGTGCCGATGCGCGTGGGGCTGTTCGAATTCGACGGCGACACAGGAGAATTCCTACTGGCCCTGGTGGTCCATCACATCGCAGGCGATGGTCAGTCGATGGGACCGCTGGCCCGTGACGTGATGGCGGCGTATGCCGCGCGACTGGCCGGGCACGCGCCGGAATGGGAGCCGCTCGCCGTGCAGTACGCGGATTTCGCGTGGTGGCAACGGCAGATGCTGGGGACCGAAGACGATCCGGCGTCGTTGCTGTCCGCGCAGCTCGAGTTCTGGCGCTCGACGCTCGCGGGCGCACCCGACCGGCTGGAACTGCCCGCGGACCGACCACGTCCGGCCGTCGCGTCGCTGTCGGGCGGCCGGGTGCCCGTGGAGATCGATGCGAGTCTGCACGAGCGGCTGCTCGGGCTGGCACGGGCGCGCGGAGCGTCGCTGTTCATGGTGATGCATGCCGCGCTGGCAACGGTATTGGGGCGACTCGGCGACAGCGATGACGTGGTGATCGGCACCCCGGTCGCGGGACGCGGTGAGCCCGCGCTGGACGCTCTGGTGGGGATGTTCGTGAACACCCTCGCCTTGCGGACCAGGGTCGATACCCGCGAACCGTTCGCCGAGTTGCTGATGCGCGCTCGCGAGACGGACCTGCTCGCGTTCGAGCACGCGGACGTGCCGTTCGAGCGGGTCGTGGAGGCGTTGAGCCCGGAGCGATCGGCGGCGCGGCATCCGTTGTTCCAAGTGGTCCTGGCGTTCCAGAACGTGTCGACGGTCGATGTGGCGCTACCCGGCGTCCGGGTCGCCCGAGTGGACGCCGATACCGGGGCGACCCAGTTCGACCTCCAACTGGTGCTGTCCGATTCGTTCGGCAATACCGATGCGGCGCACGGTATCTCGGGAACGATGACCTACGCGCGGGATCTGTTCGACGAGGCGAGCGCAGCGGCGATCGTCCGACGGTTGGTGCGGGTGCTGGAAGCCGTCGCCGACGATCCGGCCGTGGTGATCGGGGACATCGACTTGCTGGAAGCCGACGAGCGCGCGGCGCTCACGTCGCGCGTCGGGACACGGACCGCGGCGGCTGCGGAGCCCTCCGGATTGCTGCCGGACGTGTTCGCCTCGGCCGTACGCGACAACCGCGACGGTATCGCCGTCGTCGCGGGGGATGCCACGCTGACGTACGCGGAGCTGGACGAGCGGTCCAGTCGGCTGGCGAGGGTACTGATCGGTTGTGGCGCCGGACCGGAGCGTCCGGTGCTGGTGGCGGCGGCGCGGTCGATGGCATCGGTGGTCGCGTGGTGGGCGGTGGTCAAGACGGGCGCCGCGTACGTACCGGTGGACCCGGGCTATCCGGCGAGCCGGATAGAGCAGATGGTCTCGGATTCAGGTGCACCGCTGGGGATTACGGTATCGGCGGCGCGTGCCGAGGTGCCGGATTCGGTGGACTGGATCGTCCTCGACGACCCGGCCGTCGCCGCGTGGATCGACGCGTCGGCGAGCGGCCCGATCAGCGATGACGAGCGGTCGCGGCCGCTGCGGGCCGCGGATATCGCCTACGTGATCTTCACCTCCGGATCGACCGGAGTGCCGAAGGGCGTCGCCATCACCCATTCCGGCATCGCCGACTTGATCTCGGTGTGGCGCGCCGACCGCGAACTCCGGCACACCTCCAGGGTGTTGCATTTCGCGTCGCCGTCGTTCGACGCCGCACTGCTGGAGATCCTGATCGCCGTCAGCCGGGCCGCTGTCCTGGTCGTGGCGCCGACCGAGATATACGGCGGCGGCGAACTCGCCGAGCTCCTGCGCGTGCGGCGGGTCACCCACGCCTTCCTGACCCCGGCCGCGCTCGCGTCGGTGGATCCGGACGGGCTGGACGACCTGCGGCTGGTGATGTCCGGTGGGGAGGAGGTCCCGGCCGATCTGGTGAGCCGATGGGCGGGCACCGACAGCGCGGGCGTCAGAAAGTTCCAGGTGCTGTACGGGCCGACCGAGGCCACGATCGCCGCCACCGCGACGGGCGCGCTGCGATCGGATGAGCGGCCGACGATCGGTGCCCCGCTGCCGGGAACGCAGGCGCTGGTCCTGGATGCCCGGTTGCAGCCGGTGCCGGTAGGGGTGGCCGGAGAGCTGTATGTCGCGGGCCCTGCGCTGGCGCGCGGGTACCTCAACAGGGCGGCGACGAACGCGGCGCGGTTCGTGGCGCATCCGTTCGGGGAACCGGGACATCGCATGTATCGCACGGGTGATGTGGTGCGCTGGAACACCGGCGGCGCCCTGGAGTTCCTGGGGCGCAACGATTCCCAAGTGAAGATCCGCGGCTATCGGATCGAGCTGGGCGAGATCGACGCGGTGCTGAGCGCGCGGGCGGATGTGGCATACGCGGTCACCGTCGCGCGGCAGGATGACACGGGGCCGGAGATGCTGGTGTCCTACGCGGTGCCCGAAGCCGGGGCGGGCCTGTCGGGTGAACAGTTGCGGGCGTCGTTGGCCGAGGTGCTGCCGTCGTACCTGGTGCCCGCCGCGGTGATGATCCTGGACGCGATTCCCCTGTCGCCGAATGGAAAGCTCGACCGCGCGGCCCTGCCCGCACCGGTCGTCCAGGCCAAGCGATTCCGGGCCCCGGCCTCACCGGTGCAGGAGATAGTCGCGGGCGTGTTCGCCGAGATCCTCGGCATCGACGGTCCGGTAGGCGCCGACGACGACTTCTTCGAACTCGGTGGCAACAGCCTGGTGGCGATTCGGGTAGCGGCCCGGATCGGCGCCGCGCTCGACGCGACCATCCCGGCGTCGATGATCTTCGAGGCGCCGACGGTCGCGCGGTTGGCCACCTGCGCCGAATCGCGGGCCGACACCGGCCGGGTGGCGCTGACCGCACAGCAACGGCCGCAGCGCATTCCGCTGTCGTACGCCCAGCAGCGCATGTGGTTCCTGAACCAGCTCGAGCCCGGCTCGGCGGCCTACAGCATCCCGATCGTGCTACGGCTGTCCGGGAAGCTGAATCTCGACGCGCTGTGCGCGGCCGTCGAGGAGGTGCTGAACCGGCACGAGGTACTGCGGACCGTGTACCCGTATGGGGAGGGCGAGCCGTCGCAGGTCGTCCTTCCCGCCGCGGCGATCGCGCCGCTGACCGTGACCTCCGTCGCGGAACATGAACTGGCCGAAGCCTTGTCGGCGTTCGTCTCGACGGTGTTCGATCTGACGGTCGACGCGCCGGTGCGGATCCGGTTGTTCGAGCTCGCGCCGAACGAGTGGGTCCTCGCCGTGGTGGTGCACCACATCGCCTGCGACGGATCGTCGCTCGGCCCGCTGGCACGAGACACCATGACCGCGTACGCGGCCCACCTGGCCGGGGAGACACCGAGCCTGCCGCCACTGCCGGTGCAGTACGCCGACTACGCGATCTGGCAGCGAACCGTGCTGGGGACCGAAGACGATCCCCAGTCCCTGTTGCGCGCCCAGATCGACTACTGGACAGTCGCATTGGCGGAGCTGCCGGTTTTGCTGGAGCTGCCGACCGACCGTCCGCGTCCGCCCGTGCAGACCTATTCGGGCGCGAGCGTACCGATAGCCGTCGGCGCCGATCTGCACGCGGGATTGCAGCGGGTCGCGCGGGTGCACAACACGACACTGTTCATGGTGTTCCATGCCGCGCTGGCCGCTACGTTGGCCCGGCTGGCCGATACCGACGACATCGCCATCGGCACTCCGTACGCGGGACGCGGCGAGCCGGAGCTCGACGATCTGGTCGGGATGTTCGTCAACACCCTGGTGCTGCGGACCCGGTTGACCCCGGGGATGACGTTCACCCAGCTGCTCGAGCAGGTGCGCGGAACCGATCTGGCCGCGTTCGGGCACGCCGATGTTCCGTTCGAGCGACTGGTGCAGGAGCTGAACCCGGTGCGCTCGCACGCGCACCATCCACTGTTCCAGGTGATGCTGGCATTCCAGAACATCGGCAGGGCCGAGTTCGAACTCCCGGGGCTCTCGGCGTCGGCCGTGACGGCCGACACCGACACCGCGCTGTTCGATCTGCAGATCACGGTCTCGGATTCCTACGACGCCACCGGCGCCCCGGCGGGCGTCACTGGCGCGGTGACCTATGCGAGCGACCTCTTCGACGCGACGACGGTAACCATGATCGTCGATCGCCTCCTGCGGTTGCTGTGCGCGCTGGTGGCCGATCCGGCACAGCCGGTGCACGAGGTGGAACTGCTCGGCGCCGAGGAACGGGAAGCGGTTCTGACGCAGTGGAACTCGACCGAACACCGGCTACCGCCCGGCGAGACGCTGCCCTCGATCTTCGCCGACTCCGCGCGGGCGCATGCCGATCGGCCAGCGGTGGTATTCGGCGAAAAGTCGCTGACTTACGCGGAATTCGCGTCTCGCGTGCACCGATTGGCGCGGTGGTTGATCTCCCGGGGCGTGGGTCCGGAATCTTTGGTGGCGCTGCGGATGCGGCGTTCACTGGACCAGGTCACCGCCGTGTACGCGGTGCACGCCGCGGGCGGTGGGTACGTGCCGGTCGATCCGGACCTTCCCGCCGACCGCATCGCGTACATGCTGTCGATCGCCGCACCGGTGCTGGAGCTGTCGTCCCTCGATGGGCTGGAGCTGGCCGGTTTCGATGACGCGCCGGTCACCGACGCGGATCGGCGCGCGCCGCTGCGACCGCACAACGTCGCGTACGTGCTCTTCACTTCGGGCTCGACCGGACGGCCGAAAGGTGTTGCGATATCGCATTGTTCGGTGGTGAACCAGGTGCGGTGGGTCAGCGGCCTCTGCGCGCTGACGCCGAACGACGTGGTGCTGCAGAAGTCCCCGGCCACGTTCGACATGTCGGTGTGGGAGCTGTTCGCGACCCTGGCGGCAGGGGCGCGCATGGTGATCGCACGAGCCGACGGACATGCCGACCCGGCCTACCTCGCCGAAACCATTGCCCTCCAGCGCGTTACGGTCGCGGCGTTCGTGCCGTCGATGCTGGCGGTATTCACGGACGCGGCGCCCGCGCGGTCGCTCGAGTCGGTGCGGACGCTGCTGGTGGGCGGTGAGGCATTCGGCCCCGAGGTGGTGGCCGCGGTGCGGCGAACAGTGCCCGGGGTCGAGGTGCACAATCTGTACGGGCCGACCGAGTTCAGCGTGTGCGCGACCGCGCATCGGGTGACCGAATCCGACAGCGCGAACATGCCGATGGGCACACCGGTATGGAACGCGCGGGCATACGTCCTCGACCACCGGTTGCATCCGGTGCCGCCGGGTGTCGCCGGGGAGCTGTACTTGGCGGGCGCCCAGCTCGCCCGCGGCTATCGGTCACGACCGGGACTCACCGCGGAACGGTTCGTAGCCGACCCGTACGGCGACGGCGGTCGCCTGTACCGCACCGGCGACTTGGTGCGTTGGCGCCACGACGGCGAATTGGAATACCTGGGCCGCACCGATTTCCAGGTGAAGCTGCGCGGGCTGCGTATCGAACTGGGCGAGATCGAGGCGGTACTCGCCGAGTACCCCGGCATCGCCAGGGCGATCGCTGTGGTGCGCTCCACGGGAGCGGTGGATCACCTCGTCGGCTACCTGACGCCCGCCGCGGGCGCCGCGGTCGACACCGCGGCCGTCTTGGCGCACGCGGCGACCAAACTGCCGGAATACATGCTGCCCACCACGGTGATGGTGCTCGACACGGTGCCCCTGACCGCGTCGGGCAAGCTCGACTCCACGCGACTACCGGAGCCGGTGCTCGCGGTAGCGGAGTTCAGGGAGCCTTCGTCGTGGCTGGAAGGTGCGGTCGCACGGGCATTCGCAGCGGTGCTCGGAGCGGATCGGGTGGGCGCCGACGACGACTTCTACGCGTTGGGCGGTAACTCGCTGAAGTCGGTGCAAGTGGTGAACGAATTGCGGAAAGAACTCGACTACGAGGTGCCGATCGCCTGGATGTTGTCGGATCCCTGCCCCGCCGATCTGGCGAAGCGGATCGAATCCGGAATGCGCTCGGGTCCCGTCGTCGAGCGAACCGATCACGGCTTCGACGTGCTGCTGCCGATCCGGACCGGCGGTGAGCGACCACCACTGTTCTGTATCCACCCGGCCGCGGGCCTGTCGTGGTGTTACCGCACCCTCGACCGCTACCTCTCCGACGGTCGACCGATCTACGGCCTACAGGCTCCGCAGATCGGCGGCGACGTCCCCGGTCCGACAACGATCGAAGAGATGGCTCGACGCTACTTCGACGAGATTCGCGCCGTTCAGCCCCACGGTCCCTATCACGTCCTCGGCTGGTCACTGGGCGGTGTGATCGCCCATGCCGTTGCCGTCGAGATGCGTGCCGCCGGTGAGCAGGTCGCGCTGCTCGCGCTGTTGGACGCCGAGGTAGACGGTGTCGAGGAGCCGACATTCTCCGCGGTCACCGCGGGAGAGCTGATCAGCAATCTCGGTCCGGTCCTCGGCGTCGATTTCGTGAGCCCCGACGCGACCGCCGAGGAGGCCGCCGAGCTGATCGAACGGCACTTGGGGCGCGGCCTCGGTATCGACGCCACACGGATCGAGCGCCTGACCGATGCCTACAACCTGGCGATCCGGGCGGTCGGCGTATGGCGGCCCGCGGTATTGGACAGCGACATGCTCTATTTCACCGCGACACGGGAAAGGCGATCGGATGCCACGGGGCACGAGGGATGGGCGCGGGTGGTCCGCGGGCAGATCTCGGTCTTCGACATCGATACGACGCATCTGGCGATGACCGAACCGAGTGCGATCGCTCAGATCGCCCGGATTCTCAACGCACGATTGGAGTGAGGTCCGCTCAGTTCGGCGAGGTGGTGGGCGCGCCGGATTCCTCGGTGCGGCCGTCCTCTTGCGGGAGGGGCGTGTTGATGCCCAGCAACGCCCCGATCGACGCCCCGAGCGCCCCACCGAGCAGGGCGGCGGGGATGGCGACGATGGTGACGCCGAGGGCCGCGCCGAGGAGCGGGCCGACAACCAAGCCGGTCGGCAGGAACGGGATACCGACGATGAACCCGGCCGCCGCGCCCGCCAACGCGGCGGCTATCGCGACCGGTGCGGACAGTCCCGCGGCGACGCCCGCACCGATCGCCGCACCGACGCCCGCGTCCACGGCGGCGACGGTGCATTGGCGGGGATCGACGGGGATCTGCGCGCAGAATGCCTCGAGCTGCTCCTGACTCACGGTCGGCGGCGCGTCCGGCGCGGTGACCGTCTCGGTCGGACTGTCGGCGACCGGATGCGCTGGTCGTCTGTCGCCGCGGGTGTCTGCCGCAGCCGCGGTGTCGACCGGCGACTCGGCGACCGGAACGAGCACGGCCTGCGGAGGGAGTAGCCCCTGCTCGAGGCGCGTCGGTGACGTGACAGGGGTGTCATCCGGGGATGCGTTGGCTACTCCGGTTCCGAGAAGGACCGCGAGCGGCAACATGCTCGCAATCAACATCGGACGAGACCGCCAACGACCGGCTTCCGGCATTCCGCACCTCCTGGACGTGTACCTCTTAGTGCTTTCTGGCCTCGCGTATTTGTCGCACATGGCGCCGCAGACAGCTTAAGCGGCCCGGGTGCGAAGAACCGGCGCATCCTGCGTGTGTCTGGCGAATCTGTGGCTACAAAAGAACTGGCACTGGAAAGCGCCCCGCACCACGATGGTCACATGGACGGGGATGACAACAGCGTGAACCGAATTCGATGGGACGAACTCCCCGGCACCGTGCGCGCCGAGGTCGAGCACCGGTTGGGATCTCAGGTGCGCGCAGCCACCACCCAGGCGGGCGGATTCAGCCACGGCTTGGCAGCCCGGCTCGAATTGCGTGACGGTCAGAACTTCTTCGCGAAGGCGATCAGCACCGATGACAGCCTCGCCGTGATGTACCGGACCGAACTCGAAACCGCCGCCCGATTGCCGCCAACGGTCCCCACACCGGCGCTGCGGTTCACCCTGGATGCCCGAGGTTGGCTGGTCGCGGTCTTCGACTACGTTCCTGGCCGACACCCCCGGCTCGATCGACGAGCTGAGCTGGCAGCGGTGCTGGCCACGATCGAGCGGCTGGCGATCATGCTCACGCCCAGCCCGTTGCCTGATCTGCCGACAATCGTCCAGCACTACGGACGGCAGCTACAGGGCTGGAGGAGATTCGCGGAGCACGAGCCTCCTGCCGATTTGGATGGCTGGTCACGGCGCAACCTGGACGAGCTGGCCGAGCTGGAATCGACTTGGACCGACCACGCCGCAGGTGAAACGTTGTTGCACACCGACCTTCGCCCGGACAACATGCTGCTACAACTCGACGGCAGCGTCATGGTCCTCGACTGGGCGTGGCCCTGCCGCGGCGCCGCGTGGATCGATCTCGTCGCGCTCACTCCGAACATCGTCGCGCACGGAATCGATGTCGACGAGCTCCTCGCCACGCATCCAACGACCAGCGGCGTCGATCCCGCCGCGGTATCGGCATTCCTGTGCGCCCTTGCGGGCTACTGGGCTATGAAAAGCCGCGAGCCCGCGCCACCGCGATCACCCTGGCTCCGCCGGTACCAGGCCCACTCAGCGCAAGTCACGGCCAACTGGCTCAGCAGGCGACTCGGGTGGTGAAACACTCCAGCAGGCCAGTCGCGAACTCATCGTGCACGCCGTCGTTCGATCCGAATTCGGCTCGCTCGGCGGCCGAAGTACCACGAGATCGTCGCGCTCAGGGCGGTTGGCACAAGGACGAACAAGGTGATGAACACGCCGAAAGGCGGCAGGGTCAGCGTCGGGTCGCCGATGCCGCTGACGAGCAGCATGGCGACCGCCCACACGATCCCGGCCGCGCATGCGCGGATCAGCGCGCCCGGCAAGGTTCGGTGCTGGGCGCCTGCGGGAAGTCCGGCGAGGACGACGAGCACGATCGCGGCGATGTAGGCCCAAAGGTTCACCAGCAACGCCACACCACAAATCACGCCACCGACGGCAGGGCCTCCCAAGACCTCCCACACCTTCTTCGGCAGTGAGTAGTCGGCGAAAAGCGGTGGCACCGGCGAGTTGTCAGCGGGTGAGCTCTGCGCGGTGGGGTGACTGGGCTGCATGGAGAACTCCCATAGGCCGATGGCTGCGTCGTCGGCCCAATGATGCGACATAGGCTCCATCGCTGCACAGTTCGTTGTGCATGTATCCAAAAGGTTTGGCGCACATCGTACTTCCGGACGGGTGGCATTTGCGCTCGGGTCGCGCCCGGATGTGAAAAGCTCCGGGCGCGCGGTTCGGGCGGCGGCCAACGGCGCGAGCGGCCGATGTCGCGAAGGTGGTGCCGACAGCCGTCGGTAGGGGAGCGGTTCCTGATCCTGCCGCACCCGGACGCAACTGACACCGAGTCCGATTTCGCGGGCGAATCTCCTGCCTATTCGCTGGGTGTCCAGGCCTGATCGGCCAGTGGGATGGCTCGAGGGCTTGCGCAGGCCGACTTGGTTTGATAAGGCAGCGCGTCAGCGTCGGTGTCTATGCCTCTGAACTGGACATATGTCTCGGTCGTCGGTGTTTACGGGCGTTCGACGCTCGAACATGGGCCGATGCGTCGATCTAGAAAAGTGTGATTGACATTACTTCTCCACTGCTCCACACTGTTCCCACCAAACTGAACTTGGCGTCAAGTTCTACTCCACTCGATCTCGATCAGTGGACACATCTCGACCAGGAGTACGCGCATGACCGCACCACCACTGGAACCAGCCGGCACCGGCGAAACCTCCCTCGCGCCGGCCGCGGAACGCGGGCGAGCCCATCGCAAACTCCTCGCCGCCGGTCTGATCGGCAGCTCCATCGAGTGGTACGACTTCTTCCTTTACGGAACCGCTGCCGCGCTGGTGTTCCCCCACGTGTTCTTCCCGGACAGCTCCGCGCTGATGGGTACGTTGCTGTCGTTCAGCACGTTCTGGGCGGGTTTCGTGGCCCGGCCGCTCGGCGGCGTGCTGGCCGGGCACTTCGGCGACAAGTACGGACGCAAGCCCGCCGTCGTCACCTGCCTGCTCGGCATGGGCTTGGCGACCTTCCTCATCGGCTGTCTGCCGAGCACGAACGCGATCGGTGTCGCCGCGCCGATTCTGTTGGTCGCGTTGCGATTCGTGCAGGGCATCGCCTGCGGTGGCCAGTGGGGCGGCATCGTGTTGCTGCTCACCGAATCCGCGAGCCCGAAAAGACGGGGATTCGCCGGGACTTTCGGGCAGATGGGTGTTCCGCTCGGGGTGGTCCTCGGCAATCTGGTATTCCTGGTCGCGACCTCGGCGCTCTCCGCGGACGCGTTCCTGAGCTGGGGCTGGCGGGTGCCGTTCTGGTGCAGCGCATTGCTTTTCCCGGTTGTGCTCTACATCCAGACCAAGGTCGAGGACTCCCCGGAGTTCCGTGAACTTCAACAGGAAGTGGCCGAAGCGCGCCCCGCCCGGGTCGCCCAAGCCCCGCTGTCGGAGGCGATCCGGTTGCACTGGCGCAAGATCTTGCTCGGGTGCGGCCTGCTCGCCGCCACCAACACCGCCTTCTACATCAGCATCGCCGGCGTGCTCAGTTACGGCACCCACGAGCTCGGCATGAAGCGCAACGACATCTTGACCGTCTCGCTGGTCGCCTCCCTGTTCGGCTGCGCGGTGATTCTCTGGTCGGGCCACCGATCCGACCGGGTCGGGCGCAGACCGCTCATCCTCATCGGCGGAATCGGTCTCGCGGCCTGGGCCTTCCCGTACTTCCTGCTGGTCGACACCGGGAAATTGCCGATGTTCTTCATCGCCGTCGCCGTCGGCACGATCTTGCAATCGTTGACCTATGGTCCGCTGGCGGCTTTCCTCGGCGAGCTGTTCGAACCTCGGCTGCGCTACTCGGGCGCGTCCCTGGCCTATCAGCTGGCCGCGATCACCGTCAGCGGCGGCACGCCGTTCATCATGACGGCGCTGATCGCCAATACGGGTGGGACCACGCTCGTCTCCGTGTATTTGGCGCTGATGGGCTTGGTCACCGTCTTCAGCGCTTGGCTACTGCGGGAAACCAATCCCGCCGAGGTCCGCGCGGATCCTGACGCCGTCCCCGGCGAACAGCTCTACGCCTGAACCAATTCGGGCGTAGCGCGCAGCGACGAGCCCGCGGCCGTCGCCGAATCCGTCGCCCGCGTCATCGAAATAGCGACCGCCAACCCATCCAGATATCGATCCGAAAGTAGATTCATGAAAGTTCGTAAGTCCGTCGTGTCCGCCGCTATCGGCGCCGCCGCTCTGACGGTGTGCGCAGGCACCGTCCACGCCGAGCCCCTGAGCGTGGACATCACACCCGGCGTCAACTACACCGCCTACCAGGACGGGAACACGGCGGTGATCACCGTCGACGCCGGCCAGTTGATCGTCGACAAGGGCAGGTTCCAGATCCGCGCGGACGACGGCACGGTACTTGCCGGCGTGCCACTCGAGTTCAACGTCAACAACGTCGCCTTTCCCATCGACGCGCAGATCGACGGGCGCACCGCGCGCTTGACGCCGTCGCTGGACCCCGCTCGCGCCGAGACGAAACCGGTGGCACTGCCGTTCCAGGACCAGGCCCCGTGGAAGACGCCGTACGACCGCGAGGTCGCCGCGTTCTCCCGAATGGCCTCCACGATCACAGTCGCCGGTGTGGTGGGCGGCATGGTCGGAGCGGTCGGCGCCGGAGTGATCGGCTGCCTCGTCGGCGGAGCCACGCTGGCCGCGGCGACAAGCCCGCTCGCGATGATGTTCGGCGCGGGTCCGGTCGTCGGCTGCCTGATCGGCGCGGGCGCGCTGGCGCCCATCGGCGC
This sequence comes from Nocardia sp. NPDC050713, assembly GCF_040654315.1. Lineage (NCBI taxonomy): Bacteria > Bacillati > Actinomycetota > Actinomycetes > Mycobacteriales > Nocardiaceae > Nocardia > Nocardia sp. NPDC050713. The sequence goes on from NZ_JBFAHS010000015.1 coordinate 227,775, forward strand.
CCTCACCGGCGCCCTCTTCGTCGGCGCCCCGGTCGCGACGGCAGCGGTGATCCAGTACTTCACCACCATCAACGAGCCGTTCCCGGTGAAGTAGCGATCCGGCCTGCACAGCGTTCACGAGTGGTCCACGGTCAGCGACCGTGGATCACTCGTCGGCCAACCAGCCCGCTCGTCCGCTCCGGTCCCGGTCACATTCGATTTCGAAGGAATCCCACTATGGTCAACGTCTTCGATCCTGTTCGCCGCCATGCCGAAAGGGCTCCCGACAGTGTCGCGTTGCGGTCCGAGCGAATCGAGTGGAGCTATCGGCAATTGGACAGGTCGAGTTCACGGTTCGCCGGAGCGTTGGCGGCAGCGGGCCTGCGTGCGGGCGACCGGGTGCTGCTGGCCGCGCCGTCGGTGCCGGAATTCGTCGTGGCCTACCTGGGTATCCAGATCGCCGGGGGCGTCGTCGTGCCGGTGAACACGATGTCGACTCGCGCCGAGATCGAGTATTTCCTCACCGATGCCGACTGTGCGCTTGCCGTCGTTTGGCACGGCCTCGGGCCCGCGGTAGCCGAGGCCGCCGAGCGCTGGGGTATTCCGTTGTGGTTGTTGGCGCCCGGCGCGCAGCTGGCCGCGGAGCCGGCCGGATGTGCCGACCGTGATCCGGGGGACACCGCTGCCATTCTGTACACCTCCGGTACCACCGGGCGGCCCAAGGGCGCTCAGTTGACCGTCGGGAATCTGCTCGCGGGCGGGGAGATCGGAGCGCTGGTCGGTCGCGGCACCGAGGCCGATCGCACCGGGACCGGGTTGCCGCTGTTCCATGTTTTCGGACAGTCCGCGGTGATGATGCCGTGTTTCACCGCCGGAGGGTCGCTGTCGCTGCTGGCCCGTTTCGATCCGGTCGCCATGCTCGCGATGCTGCGGCGCGACCGGCTGACCATCGTCGCGGGGGTCCCGACAATGTGGAATGCCATGCTGCACGCGGCCGATGCCGCGGATCGCGCCGATTTCGAACAATTGCGCGTCGCGATCTCCGGTGGCGCGTCACTGCCCGGTGAGATCGCCCGCGACTTCGAGAAGAAGTTCGGCTGCACGATCCTCGAGGGCTACGGGCTCACCGAGACCGCCGGGTTCGGTACGTTCAACGATCTCGATCGCGGGGCGAAGATCGGATACACCGGACGCGCTGTCCCCCGGCTGCGGGTCGAGGTGCGCGATCAGGATTCGAATGTGTGCCCGCCGGGCCAGGTCGGCGAGGTATTCATCCAGGGAGACACCGTGATGAAGGGATATTGGCGCAGGCCAGAGGCGACCGCCGACGTGCTGTCCGCGGACGGCTGGTTCCGCACCGGGGATCTCGGCGAATTCGACGGCGACAGTGATCTGCGCATCGTCGACCGCGTCAAGGATCTGATCATCCGAGGCGGCTACAACGTCTATCCGGGCGAGGTCGAGGAGGTTCTTTATGAGCACCCCGACGTCATCGAGGCCGCGGTCGTCGGGGTGCCGGATGCTCATTACGGTGAGGAGATCGCCGCGGTCGTCGTCACCACGCCTGGCTCGGCGCTGGACGCCGACGATATCTCCCGATGGACTCGGGAACGCCTCTCGGCATACAAGATTCCGCGCATCATTCGGTTCACCGATGCCCTACCCAAGGGTGCCACGGGCAAGATCCTCAAACGGGCCATCGATCGGGAATCATTGCGTGAATCGACGCGATGAGAACTCCTCGACGCGATCACACCGGCGGCGCACGGTGGACGACACCGATGCCACGCACCCACAGGGTGGACAGGGTCGCCGCGGCCGCGTCGGCGTCGATATCGACATCGGCCTTGGCCCACTGATAACAGAATTCACGCACCATGCCGCACAGCGCCGTCGCCGCGTAATTGGCGTCGATATCGAGGGCGGCCAGGCGGTTGTCCTGTAGCCGGATGATCATCTTCTCGGCCCGGTCGATGAACAGATCGATCTCGGCTTGGCGAAGCTCCTCGATGTCGGGGTTGAGGCCGGCGACCTCACCCCACATGAGCATCAGGCGTTGGTGATCGCGGAAGGCGAGGACGTAGGCGCGCACCGCCGATTCGATCGCCTCGACGGCTGTCCCGGGCTGGGCGCCGAGCCGCGAGCGCACCTTGGCGCGCATATCGCTGATGAGATTGAGCACCACCGCGTGGAAGATCGCTTCCTTCGACTCGAAATAGACATAGAAGGTCCCGTGCGCGACCCCGGCCTCCGCGACGATATCGGCGACCCGTGTCTCCACGTACCCGAGTCGCGAGAAGACGAGCTCGGCGACCTCGACCAATCTGGCTCGAGTTCGTTCCCCCCGCGGCGTCAACGCCGGCGCTTGCTTACCACCCCTGGTGTTCACCGATTGCGACACAGCACCATCGTCGCAAATCGCGCCCCGCGGCAACGGCGATGGGCCCGGTGACCGCGAGAAGAGGCCTACGTCCGATTCGGCCTCACTTCCAGAGAGTGAGGCCGATGCCGCGTCCAGCGCCGGTGACGACGGCGGTCCTCGAGCTCCGCGGTTAGAGGAGCTTGTCGCCGGGCACCACATCGATCGCGGTCCGGTAGACCATGGGGCGCGGGGTGACGTCGAGTTCGGGATCATCGATCAACCGTTTGATCGACTGCTGCCACTCCGGGTCGGTTCGTGCCGAGTCCAAGGCGGTGCCGCTGGCCCATTCCGCCACATTGATGAAGGTCAGCTCGGCCTTGTCGCTGACCGCCTGAAGCATGCGCGCGCGGAGGAACCCCGGCGCGGACGCCATGCACCGCGCGTTGTCCTTCCAACGGTCGAGGAATCGATCCTTCTGCGACATAGGCACCGAGAAGGCGTTGACGAGCGTCACCGGCCGCTCCGTGCCGGCCGGGGTGTGTCCTGTTGTCCCAGGTCGGCCACCACATCGCCTATTTGTTCACCGCACGGCTCGCACCGCTCGGTCTCGAGCCCGCGCACTTCGGAATCCTCAGCCACCTGGCGGCCGTCGACGGACGCAGCCAGCAGGAGCTCGCCGATCTGCTGAAAGTGCACCGCAACGCCATGGTCGGGCTCGTCGACGAACTGGAAGAAGCGGATTGGTGCGCCGTGCGAAGCATCCCACCGATCGACGCGCCCATGCGGTCCATCTGACCGCTCACGCTCACCGGGCACTCGCTGCCGCCGAAGCCGAGGCCGACGCCATCGAGGACGAAGTCCTCGCACCGCTCGACGATGCCGAGCGGGCTCACCTCCTCCAACAACTGCGCCGCCTGTCCACGCATGCCGGGCTGCCGCCGGGCATCCACCCCGGCCCAGCGACGGCGACGAGTGACCCCTTCGGCGTAGGCCGGAAAGCGTTTACCGCCATGGCAACTCGAGTCCTCGTTGCCGCACCGCTTTTGTTGTCGCTCAGGCCCCTGGGACGGAGTCAATTCTTGTTCGACTCGCACTTCTGAGAATGACAATCTCCGCACAAGCTGACGCGGGTAGTCGACTACGCAAACTTCACGCACATTGGCGGGTTCATCGTGAGGTTCGCAAGTCTTCACGTAGTCGGTGAAACGCCTCTCGCGGAGCCCGCGATGATTCAGTGACGGGACTGGTGCTCGCCCGGCCGATCAGAATTGAAGATCTCAGGCTGGAAGGAGGGACTGTCGGAACAACGGCGGATCTTGATCTCGGTCCGATCGGCCGAACCTGATGGTTCGGCAGGAAGGACCGACGAATGTCGGAGACACTGGC